>JALOAM010000185.1 GCA_023228765.1 Dehalococcoidia bacterium | reverse complement strand
ACGACATCGAGGTCGCGGGCACCGTGGGCGGGGATCCCCTCGATCAGGCCCACGACCTCGATGTCGTCCTCCTGCACCGGCTCGGTGGCGTCGCGCCACGCGACCTCGTCCTGCGTGACCACAACGAGGGCGAAGTCCTGCGGGATGTCCGTGCTGTTGATGAGCTGGAAGGTGACGTCACCCTCCGGGACCACGTCCGCGAGGGGTTCCATCTCGTCCGCGCGAAACTCGATCGCGAAGTCCGGGGTCGTATCGTTCTTCTGGTTCATCATGGTGGTGCCTCCGTCCGTACCTCCGTCGGGCGTATGTCGGGGTGGTCCTCGACCGTAGGAGGGCGCAAGAGCCCGGAGCGTCGCGACGACGGTCGGAGCACTGCCGAATCCGTATCGAGAGCGTGCCGCTACGCGCGCATTCAGGCCTCGGGCGACTCAGTCTCACCCCGCGGCATCGGAGCGGCCGGGATGCGCACCTCGAACGCGAGTCCGTCCTCGACCGGCTCGGCGGAGGCATCCCCGCCGTGGTGGCGCGCGACGGCCCGCACGATCGCGAGGCCAAGCCCGTGCCCGCCGGTCTCACGGCTGCGCCCGGTGTCCGCGCGACGGAAGCGCTCGAACAGCCCGTCGAGAGTCTCCGCATCGATAGGGGCGGCCGAGTTCGCGATGCGGAGGACCACGTCCCCGCCGTCGCGGCGCGTCGTGACCTCGATCCAGCCGGCGGCCCCTCCGTCGGGAGTGCCATCGGGAGTGCCCTCGGGCGGCTGGTTGTAGGCGATCGCGTTCGCCACCAGGTTGTCCACCATCCGCTCGATGAGCACCGGGTCGCCGAGGAGCGCGGCCGGGTCGAGCGTGGAGCGGAGCGCGATCCCGCGCTCCCGCGCGCGCTCCGCGTGCCGGTCGAGGACGGCGGTGACGCGCTCGGCGAGGTCGACGGGCTCCGAGCGCTGCCTCGGCGCGTCGGCGCGTTCGAGGGTGAGGAGCGCCGTGATCAGCGCCTCCGAGCGGCTGATCGCGCGGCGGATGACCTCGGCGCCTTCGCGCATGGTCTCGGCGGTGGCGTTGGGATCATCGAACGTGACGTCCAGCTCCGCGCGCATCACCGCCAGCGGCGTGCGCAGCTCGTGGCTCGCGTTCGCGACAAACTCTCGCTGGGCGCTGAACGCCTCGTCGAGGCGGTCGAGCATGGCGTCGAACTGGTCCGCCAGCTCCTTCAGCTCGTTCCGAGGGCCCTCCAGCGCGACGCGATGCTCGGACAGGCGCTCGCCGCTGATGCGCCGGACGGTGCCGGTGATATCCGCCACGGGCCGCAGCATCCGCCCGGCCACCACCCACCCCGCGCCCACGGAGAGCACACCCATCGCGAGGAGCGCGAACGAGGATTGCACGATCAGGGTGTGCAGCGCCTGCTCGCGAGCTTCCTCCCGGCCTTCCTGGACGAACGTGCGCACCGCGTCGATACGACCACCGACATCCTCGGGCGGCGGTCGCTCGCCCGACTGCCACGAGGGCGGGTCGCCCTCGTGCGGCGGCCGGCCCTCGATGCCGGCGAACAGACCGTATTCGGAGAGCGTGGGGACGACATGCCGTGCGCCCGGGCGCTCAGCGACGCGGTCGACGAACGTCGGGTCGTCCTCCGGGAACGCGCGGCCGACGAGGAGGTACACGAGCGCGAGGAGCACCAGACCCGCGAGGAGGAAGAGCGCGGCGTACCAGAGCGTGAGCCGGAGACGGATCGTGCCCATGGCGCGCTACTCGCCCTCGGGCACGCGGTAGCCCGCGCCGACGACCGTCTCGATCACGGCAGGCTCGCCGAGTCGCTTGCGCAGCGTCATCACGGTGACCCGGACCACGTTGCTGAACGGATCCGTGTTCTCATCCCACACCCGCTCGAGGAGCGCCTCCGCGCTGACGACGCCGCCCTCGGCGCGCATCAGCTCTTCGAGGACGCCGAACTCCTTCGGCGACAGGTCGATGCGACGGCCCTCGCGGGTGACTTCCCGCGACGCCGGGTCCACGCGGACGCCAGCCCGCTCGAGGACGGGAGGGCGCGCCGGGCCAGAGCGCCGCGCGAGCGCGTGCACGCGGGCGCGGAGTTCCTCGAAGGCGAAGGGCTTGGGGAGGTAGTCGTCCGCGCCCAGGTTCAACCCCGCCACGCGGTCCTCGATCTCGGCGGCGGCCGTGAGCATGATCACGCGCGCCTCCACGCCCTCCGCGCGGAGCTGGCGGCAGACCTCGTCCCCGTGGAGGCGAGGCAGGTTCCGGTCCAGGATGATCACGTCGTACTCGTTGACCAGCGCCTTCTCCAGGCCGCTGTCCCCGTCGTGCGCCTCGTCCACGGCGACGCCATCACGCCGCAGGCCCCGGCTCACTGCCGCGGCCAGGTCGCGTTCGTCCTCCACGATGAGTACCCGCATGACGTCCTCGCCTGGGCACCAGCCCTCTCGCCCCGCACGGTAGCGAGGGCATACGTAAGGTGGGGATAAGCGCCCCTATCGGGCGCCCTGATCGAGCGCCCATCAGTGCTGGCTACTATCTTGCTCTCATCGAACGTGGGCGGGTGAGGAGCGCGGATGACCCCGGATGGATTCCCCACCGTGGGCATCGTCGGCGGCGGCCAGCTCGCTCGCATGATGATCCAGGCGGCGATCCCCCTCGGCATCGGCGTCCGAGTCCTCGCGGAGCGCGCTGACGACAGCGCCGCCCGCGTCTGTCCTGAGGTCGACCTCGGCTCGCCCGATGACCCCGAGGTGCTCCTCGCCTTCGCCCGCACCGTGGACGTGGTCACGCTCGACCACGAGCTCGTGGACCTCGGCGCTCTCGAGGCGATCCTCGCCGAGGGGATTGCGGTGAACCCGAAGCCCGCGACGCTGGAGTACGCGAAGGACAAGCTGCATCAGCGCACGCGCTTCGCCGCGGCGGGCCTCCCCGTCCCCGCCTTCGCGGACACCCCCACCGCCGAAGCCCTCCTCGCGTTCGGGGAGGAGCACGGCTGGCCGGTAGTGGCGAAGGCGCAGCGCGGCGGGTACGACGGTCGCGGCGTGTGGATCCTCGATGGCCCCGCGGACGCCGAGGCGCTCGCGGTCGAGGCTGCGGAGCGCGGCGTCGCGCTGATGGCCGAGACGTTCGTGCCGATCCGCAACGAGCTCGCCGTCCTCGTGGCGCGCCGGCCCTCCGGCGATTCGGTCGTCTACCCGGTGGTCGAGACCGTGCAGCGCGACGGCATCTGCCACGAGGTGCTC
Organism: Dehalococcoidia bacterium; assembly: GCA_023228765.1. Classification (GTDB taxonomy): domain Bacteria; phylum Chloroflexota; class Dehalococcoidia; order UBA2979; family UBA2979; genus W-Chloroflexi-9. Next base: position 2,330 of record JALOAM010000185.1, on the reverse strand, counting down.
GCGCCCGCGCCGGTGCCCTCCGACGTGGCGTCCGAGGCCCTGCGGATCGGGGAGCGCGTCGCGGAGCTGACGCAGGCGACCGGCATCGTCGCGACGGAGCTGTTCTGGGCGGAGGACGGGCGCCTGCTGATCAATGAGATCGCGACGCGCCCGCACAACTCCGGCCACTTCTCGATCGACGGTTCCGTCACCTCCCAGTTCGAGAACCACCTCCGAGGCGTCCTCGACTGGCCGCTCGGCGTGACGGACCTCGTCACGCCTGCTGTCGTGATGGCGAACCTCCTCGGCCAGGACTTGGAGAGCCTCGGGCCGCGGATGCCCGCCACGCTGGAGGACGGCGCGACGAAGGTGCACCTGTACGGCAAGGGCGTCCGCCCCGGCCGCAAGATCGGCCACATCAACGTCACCGGAGACGACCTCGAAGAGACGCGGACACGCGCGGCGCGTGCGGCCGCCACGATGACGGGAGCCCTCGGATGAACGACCACCCGCCGATCGTCGGCATCATCATGGGGAGCGACTCCGACCTCCCGGTGATGGGGGAGGCCGCCGCCGCGCTCACCGAACTCGGCATCCCGTACGAGGTCCGCGTGGTCTCGGCGCACCGGACCCCGGAAGTGATGATCGAGTACGGCAAGTCCGCCGTCGCCCGCGGACTGAAGGTGATCATCGCGGGCGCTGGTGGCGCAGCCCACCTGCCGGGCATGGTGGCGTCCGTGACGCCGCTCCCCGTGATCGGCGTCCCCGTGCCGCTCAAGTACCTCGACGGGCTCGACGCGCTGATGTCGATCGTGCAGATGCCGGCAGGCATCCCGGTCGCGACCGTTGCCGTCGGCAACGCGAGGAACGCGGGGCTCCTCGCCGCGCGCATCCTCGGCACCTACGACGAGGAGATCCGCGCCGGGATCGTGGAGACGCAGGATCAGCTGCGGGAGATGGTGGCGGCGAAGGACGCGCGCGTCCGGGAGCAGTACCCCAACCGCGCGGAGTAGCCGCGCGGGAGCATCGAGCGTCGGACGCGACAGGTAGGAGGCCGGCATGACGCAGGAAGCCAGCACGGAGATGAAGTTCTGCATCGTGATCGTGCCATCCGGTGACGGCGAACGCCTGCTGAACCGGATGGCGGAGCAGGGCTTCCCCGCCACCCGCATCGGCTCCACCGGCGGCTTCCTCAAGCGTGGCAGCGCCACCGTCTTCTCCGCCCTCGCCGCCGAGCGCATCCCCGAGCTCGTCGCCCTCCTGCACCAGGAGTTCCCCGAGGTGACGGAGCGCATGCCGGCCGCGAGCCTGCCGTTCATGGACGAGATCGACATCCCCTCCGCTGCGATGATCGACGTCCGCGTGGGGGGCGCCGTGCTCTTCGTCCTCCCCCTCGACCGCATGGTGCGCGTATAGGCGGCACCGACGATGGCGACACCCGAACTCGAACCCCAGCTCCACGACATGATCGAGGTCGGCCGCGACCTCTGGGACGCACGGCTGATCACCTCGCACGGCGGCAACCTCTCCGTGCGATGGCAGGAAGGCGCGGCGATCACGCGCCACGGCGCGATGCTCCACCGCCTGGACCCGGAGCAGTTCGTCGCCGTCAACTCCCGAGGCCATCCGACCTCCTCGGGCGCCACGCCGACGCCCTCGGAGGACACGGCGGTCCACCTCGCGATCTACCGGGAGGTGAACGAGGCGCAGGCGATCGCGCACGCCCACCCGGTCTACGCGGTCGCGCTCTCCCTCGAGTGGGGCGCGATCACACCCACCACCGTGAGCGGCGCCATCCTCGGACGGGTGCCGGTGCTCACCCCGGAGCCGGAGGAGGCCCCCGACGTGGTGGCGGCGGCGCTGAAGGAGTCGCCGGCCGTCCTCGTGCGGGCGCACGGCGTGTTCGCGCGCGGCGCGGACCCGTGGGAGGCGCTCCACCTCGTCTCCGTCCTGGAGGAGGCAGCGACGATCCTCTACCTGAGTAGTGAGAAGTAGGGCTGTCGGACAGCAGGGCTAGCCGAGGGCCTCGCGCCGCTGGGCAGCCTCACGGAGACGCGCGAGGCGGGCGCGGCGGCCCTCCATCCCCGCGAGCACGGTCATGGCCTTCCGCGTGTCGGAGGCGATGCGCGCCGGCTCGGCATGGCGGATGCGGAACTTGCTGAGCCAGTAGAGCAGCAGGCGCATGTCGGTCTGGCTCACGCGGTCGCCCAGCGTGACGCCCTCCTCGGCCTGGTACAGCACCTTCAGCTCCTCGAACGGCTTGCCGTACACCCGCTCGTAGGCGAGCACGTCCGCCGGAGGCATCCCGTGACCGGAGAGCCGGCCGGTCTTGTTCAGCTCCTGCTCCGCGG
>JALOAM010000015.1 GCA_023228765.1 Dehalococcoidia bacterium | reverse complement strand
GGTGTCGCAGACATCCGTGCGAGGGGCCCCACGACACGTTGAGGTCCGGTAATGGGGTGCTCCAGCGGCGCCATCATTCCCATTGCTACCACCTGCGGGTCGTCCGACATCTCCTCCGCGATGCTCACGGTGGAGGCCGGGACGCCCTCCGCGACAAAGGTCGCCTCCCACTCCTCGGCAGTGCGCTCCATGAGCCTCGCCTGGATCTCGCGTCGCCAGCCCTCCACGAGGTCGTCCGCGCCCGGGGCGAGGGCGTCGAAGTCGGGCGAGTCGGTGTCATCGTGCATGTCCAGCACCCGGCGGATCGTGTCGCGGTTCTGCTGCGTGATCGCGCCGAGGATGAGCGCGCCCTGCTTCGTGTCGTACCCGCGGTAGTACAGCCGGTGGGAGGTGAGCCTGACGGTCCCGTCGCGCAACGCGATCATCTCGCGGTACGACGCGCCCGAGGCCCTCGCGGCCTGCATCTTCTGCAGGAGCGGGTCGCGCACGGTCACGTCGTGTACCGGCTCCCGCATGACCTTGTTCGACATCAGCTCCAGGGCGGTCTGGAGGAGGGAGAGGTGGATCTCCTGCCCTCGGCCCGTGCGGGCGCGCTCGAAGAGGGCGGCGCAGATCGCCATCGCGGCGGCGAAGGCAGACGCGCGGTCGATGAACGGCGTGGCATTGAGCCAGACCGGGGCGCCGTCCTCGTCGATCTTGCCCTCGGCGGCGATCATGCCGGAGTAGGCCTGCGTCGCGATGTCCGAGCCCGCCCGCGTGGCATGCGGCCCGTGGTCGCCGAAGCCGGTGATGCAGGCCACGATGATGTCCGGCCGTAGCGCCCTCAACGACTCGTAGTCGATCCCCAGGCGTTCCGCGACGCCGAAGCGGTAGTTGCTGATCACCACGTCGAACGACGGCACGATCCGCCGCACGACCTCGCGCGCCTCCGGCCGAGCGAGGTCCAGCGTCAGGCTGCGCTTGCCGCGGTTGAGCGACTGGAAGTACTTGCCCTCGTTGGGGACCACGGCGCCGCTGTTGCGGCGGTCCTCCCCCTTGGGCGGCTCGACCTTCACCACGTCCGCGCCGAGGTCGGAGAGGTGGATGCCTGCCACCGGCCCCGCGATGATCTGCGTGAACTCCAGCACGCGGACGCCCCGCAGCGGGCCGCCCTCCAGGGCGTTCGTGTCCTCGATCGTGGTCATCGGACGCGCGTCAGCCGCGCGGGAGGCCGAGGCCGCGCGTGGCGATCACGTTGCGCTGCACCTCGGAGGTGCCGCCGCGGATCGTGGCCGGGACCATGCGGATGTAGGAGTTCGTGTACTTCCCGGCCGCCGACCCGTCGTCCCACCTCGATGCGGCGAGGCCGAACGCGCGCGTCGCGGTGAGCGCGAGCCGCTGGTTCAGCTCGGAGGCGAAGAGCTTGGACGTCGACGCCTCGTAGTTCGGGATGATGCCCCGGTTCTGCATGGAGATGATGCGGAACGAGAAGTTGAACATCACCTCCGTCTCAACGTACCGGTCCGCGATCGCGCCACGCGCTGCGTCAGAGGGCGTCACCCCGGCCTCGCGGAGATCCTCGATCAGCGCGTTGATCGTGCGGCGGGCGCCCACGGCGGCGGAGATGTTGGAGCGCTCGAAGTCGAGCAGCGTCATCGCGACGTACCAGCCGCGGTTCTCCTCGCCTACCAGGTTGCCGGCGGGGACACGCACGTCCTCGAAGAACGTCTCGTTGAAGTAGTGGTGCTCGCCCATGTCGATCAGCGGACGCACGCTGAGGCCCGGCGTCTTGATGTTGTCGATGAGCAGGAACGAGATGCCTCGGTGCTTCGGGGCGTTCGGGTCGGTCCGCACGAGGGCGAAGATCGCATCCGCGGTGTGAGCGCCGGAGGTCCAGATCTTCTGCCCGTTGACGACGAAGTCGTCCCCGTCACGCTTCGCGGCCGTCTGCAGCGACGCGAGGTCGGAGCCCGCGCCCGGCTCGGAGTAGCCCTGCGCCCACGCCGTCTCCCCGTTGAGGATCGCCGGCAGGTACTTCTCCTTCTGCGCCTGTGACCCGTGCACGATCAGCGTGGGACCGAGGAGCCGCACGCCCGAGCCACCGACCCCCGGCGCGCCCGAGGCGGCGAACTCCTGGTTGAGGATGAACTGCTCATCCGGCGTCAGTCCCGCGCCGCCGAACTCGGCCGGCCACTCCGGCGCCACCCACTTGCGGGAGGTGAGCGCCTGCTGCCACTCGATGGCCGCCTCGCGCGCCGCGGGGTCGTCCGACTTCCGGTCGAATTCCCACGCGCGCTCCTCCGGCCCGTCGCCGCTCCGGTAGCGCTCCGGCAGGTGCTTCTCGATGACCGCGCGCACCTCGGCGCGGAACTTCGCCTGTTGCGGTGAGTCGTCCCAGTCCATCGAGGTCTCCCGTCCCGCGCTGCCGCTCCGCTCCCGGAGGCCGCGCCCGGGCGTCACTGTAATACTTCCTAATCTCCAACATCACGAAGTCCGGCCGCCCTCGACAGCGGGAGGCCCGCCGCAAGGCGGGCCTCCCAAGGACAGGCTCGCGAGGACGAGGAGCTACAGCATCTCGTCGCGCTGCTGCTTCGCGCGGGATGCGCCGATCATCGTCTTGACGCTCTTCTCCTCCTCGGGCGGGGGAAGGACGGCGGGAGCGCCGATGGTGTCCATCCACAGCTCTCGGGCCCAGCCCATGGTGTGGTACAGGTGCTCGTCCTCCTGCTCCTCCACCTGGTCATACGCCTCCTGGATCGCCTGCTTCCACTCCTTGTCGTCGATGTGCTCGACGAGGAGGCCGAGGAGCTCCCAGTTCTGGTGGTCCTTCGTCTCCGCCTCGACGATCGACTCGGCGGCGACGAGCTGGGCGGCGCCCTTCCCGGCCTCGTCCAGCGCCATCTGCATCGCCTTCACGAGGCCCTCGGCCTTGCTCCGGACGACCTTCCGGCCGGGCGTCTCGACCTCGGGGTCGAGGCCGATGCGATCGAAGGTCTCGCGGAGGATGCGCTCGTGGTCCTCGGTCTCCGCGAGGTACTTCTGCCATTCCTCCTTGGCGTCCTGGTTCTCGGTACACTCGACAGCCATCTTGTAGATCTGCTGCCCGCCGATCTCGGTCTCCAGCCCCTGGTACAGGAGCTCGGTCAACTGTTCGTTCTTGAGCGCCATGCCCATCCTTCTCCTGGTGCGTACGTCGATGGATGAAGCCGCGCGTCCGCGCAGCAACAAGACGCTACGGTCGAGGTCGTCACGGAGGCGTCATCAGGGTTCGCTACGGAATCACGAACCCTGTTACACGCACGCCGCGGGGAGGACGCGCGCCCAGCGGCCTCGGGCGTTGTCCCGCGATCCGCGCGCGCCTACCCTCCCGGCATGGCAAAGCCACTCCTGAACGCCGGTGGCGGGTACCCCGCCATCCTCTACACGCTCCGCAAGGGGCTGCAGACCGGGCACCCGATCGACTTCGTGCGTCGCATGCGCTCGAGGAACGCATGCAAGACGTGCGCCCTCGGCATGGGTGGGCAGCTCGGCGGGATGGTGAACGAAGCCGGACACTTCCCGGAGTTCTGCAAGAAGTCCGTGCAGGCCACCGCCGGCGACATGGGCGATGTCATCACGGAGGAGTACCTCGCGAGGACCCCGCTCCACGAGATGCGCTTCCTCACCTCCGCGCAGTTCGAACGCCTCGGACGGCTCACCTTCCCCATCATCGCCGAGCCGGACGCGACCCACTTCCGCCGCGCCACCTGGGACGAGGTCATCACCCGCGCCGCCGAGGCGTTCGCGGGCACCTCGCCGGATCGGGCGTTCTTCTACGCCTCCGGCCGGTCCAGCAACGAGGCCGCGTTCCTCCTGCAGCTGATGGCGCGCGCCTACGGCAGCCCCAACATCCACAACTGCTCCTACTACTGCCACCAGGCCTCCGGCGTCGCCCTCAACGGGGTCTACGGCTCCGGCACCTCCTCGATCTCGCTCGATGACCTGGCGCAGGCCGACTTCGCGCTCGTCGCAGGGGCGAACCCGGCGAGCAACCACCCGAGGCTGATCACGCAGCTCGTCGATCTCCGTGCGCGCGGAGGCAAGGTGGTCATCGTGAACCCGCTGAAGGAGCTCGGGCTCCAGCGGTTCCGCGTGCCCTCGAAGCCGAAGAGCCTGCTCTTCGGGTCGCAGGTCTCCGACCTCTACCTCCAGCCGCACATCGGCTCGGATGTCGCGCTGTTCAAGGCGCTGCTGAAGGGCGTGGTGGAGGCGGATGCCCTCGACCGGGTGTTCATCGCCGACCACACCGCGGGCTTCGAGGAGGTCCTCGCGGACGTGCAGGGCACGCCCTGGAGCGCGCTCACCGAGGCGTGCGGCGTCACGCGCGAGGAGATCGACGAGGCCGTGCGAATGCTGGTCGCCGCGAAGCGCGGCATCTTCCTCTGGGCGATGGGCCTCACCCACCACCTGAACGGCGTCGACAACATCACCGCCCTCGCCAACCTCGCGCTGGCGCGGGGCTGGCTGGGCCGGCCGGGGTGCGGGCTCCTCCCGATCCGCGGCCACTCGAACGTGCAGGGCGTCGGCTCCGTCGGCGTCGCGCCCGCGCTGAAGGAGGCGTTCGCGACCGCCCTCGAAGCGGCATACGCGATCAAGGTCCCGCGCGACCCGGGCCAGGACACCTACGCCTCGATGGAGGCCGCCGACCGCGGCGAGGTGGACGCGGCGCTGCTGCTGGGCGGCAACCTGTTCGCCAGCAACCCGGACCGGACGTGGGCCGGCCAGGCGCTGCGCAAGATCCCGTTCACCGTCTCCCTGACCACGAAGCTCAACGAGGGCCACGTCCACGGCCGAGGCCAGACCGCGGTGATCCTCCCGGTCTTCGCCCGCGACGAGGAGCCACAGGCGACCACGCAGGAATCGATGTTCAACTACGTCCGTCTCTCGGACGGCGGACGACCGGCCGTCGAGGGCGAACTCCGCTCCGAGGTCGACATCCTCGCCACGATCGCGGAGCGCGTCCTCCCGCCGGGACGCTTCGACTGGGCGACGCTCCGCTCGCATGAGGCGCTGCGTGGGGAGATCGCGCGGGTGCTCCCGGCCTTCCGGCAGCTCGCGGACATCGGCAAGACCAGGCAGGAGTTCCAGATCGAGGGCCGCGTCTTTCACGACCCCGCCTTCGCGACGCCGGACGGCCGCGCCCACTTTGCCGTGACGCCGCTCGGCTCGCTCCAGCCCCTCGCGGGGGAGTTCCGCCTGATGACGCTGCGCTCGGAGGGCCAGTTCAACACCGTCGTCTACGAGGAGACGGACCTCTACCGAGGGAACAAGCGCCGCGACGTGGTAATGATGGCGTTCGACGACGCGGCAGCCCTCGGCGTGTCCGAGGGCGAATGGGTCACGGTCTCCACGGAGTCCGGCAAGATGCAGGTCGTCGTCTCGCTGGTGGACATCCGCCCCGGCAACCTCGCGATGTACTACCCGGAGGCGAACGTCCTCGTCCCCCGCAAGCTCGACCCGCGCTCCAAGACCCCAGCGTTCAAGGGCGTCCTCGCGAGGATCACGCCCGGCCCGAGGAAGTAACGAGGGCTATCCCATTACCCGGTAGTACGCCGGCCCGGCGCAGGCAGGACAGATTGCGGCCCCATCGAGGATCATCTCGCGCGCGTTCAGGACTTCCTCGCCGCAGCGCGAGCAGTCCACCCGCACCCCCGGTCGCCCCATGAGCGCGTCGAGGTCGAGCGTCAGCGCAACCGCCTCGATCGTCAGGAGCTCGCGCTCCGGCATCCGCTGGTAGCCCTCGATCTGCGCGTAGTACCGGCGCGGTTCGTCCGGCGCGTACGCCCGCGCCGCCTCGCGAACGCCCGGAGCGACCCCGATGCGCACCGCCTCACGCGTCTGCGTGTCCACCACCGTGATCGCGACGCGCCCGTAGTCCATCACCCGGAACGTTCGATGCCCCACGGTGCAGCCGGTCGCGGCGGTCACCCCGTCCGCGAAGCAGCCATCGGTCTCCGCGAACACCAGCAGCCGCCGGTCCCTCCGAGGCACCTCGACACCCATCCTCGCCGCGCCCGCGAGCCCCATCCGCACCCCCAGCACCTGTCGAGGACAGAGCCGGTCATGGTGCGCAGCACTCTCGGCGCACGCGCGAGTGATGGCGTCTTCCATGCATCGGATCGTAGACGGAAGGGACGGGGCGCAGGGAAACGTGGGTGAAACCTCCGTGCCCTTCCTCCACCCGGTAACGGCGAGGTAACGCACCGTGATCGGAGCGCGGGCGTCCTGCGAGGCCCGCCCAACGGGACGCTCGCGCGCACGAGGCCTAGCGGCCAGCAGATCCGAGAGCGGCCCACGCTCCGCCCCTCGCGCGGGGCACGCCTACCAGGTGTCGACGTTCGGTCGCTTCTTCCCCGTCCGCGGCCCCGGCCCGCGCCACGAAGCAAACACCGAGTGCAGCAGATCCCGAGTGCCGGCAGGGTCGATGACATCGTCCACGCCGAAGGAGACACCGGCGTTCAGCGCCTTGCCTCGCTCGTAGGCGGCGGCGACGAGTTCCTCGTAGCGGGCGACGCGGGCCTTCGGGTCATCGATGGCGGCGAGCTGGGCGCGGAAGCCGAGCTTCACCTGGCCCTCGAGGCCCATACCGCCGAACTCGCCGGTCGGCCAAGAGACGGCCATCGTCGTCGACTTGAACGAGCCTGCGCCCATCGTCATCGCGCCGAGGCCGTACGCCTTCCTCAGCACCACCGTGACGAGGGGCACCGTGATGTTGGCGCTGACCACGAACATGCGCGCCGAGTGCCGCACGAGCGCGGTCTTCTCCGCCTCCGGGCCGACCATGATCCCCGGCGTGTCGCAGAACGAGGCGATCGGGAGGTCGAAGGCGTCGCAGAGTTGCATGAACCTCGACGCCTTGTCGGCGCCATCGGACTCGATCGCGCCGGACTGGTGCTGGGGGTTGTTCGCGATCACGCCGAGGGGGCGACCCTTGATGCGGATCAGCGCGGTGATCATCCCGGGGCCGAACTGCGGGCGCAGCTCGAGGTAGGAACCGGCGTCCGCGATCGTCTCCAGCACCTTGCGCACGTCGTAGACACGCAGGCGGTTCTCCGGGATCGCGTGACGCAGGAGGCGCTGGTCGTGCTCCTCCCACTCGGGGAGGTCGCCCTGGAAGTAGGAGAGGTACTGCTTCGTCGCGGCGACCGCCTCCACCTCGTCCGCGACGGCGATGTCGACGACGCCGTTCGGCACCTGCACGCTCATCGGGCCGACTTCCTCCGGCCGGAACACGCCGAGGTTGCCGCCCTCGATCATCGCGGGGCCGCCCATGCCGATGCTGGAGTTCGCGGTCGCGATCACCACGTCGCACATGCCGAGGAGCGCGGCGTTCCCGGCGAAGGAGAAGCCGGAGTTCACCCCGACGAGGGGTACCTGCCCGCTGAGGACGCCCAGCCGCTGCCACGTCGGCGTGTCGAGCGGACCGCCGATGCGGAACCCACTGGACGAGGCCCCCGGCCCGCCGGCACGTCCACCTCCACCCTCCGTGAAGATCACGACGGGCATCGACAGCTCGTGCGCGACGTCCAGGATGCGGTCCGTCTTGCGGTGGTTCAGGCCGCCCTGCGTCCCGGCGAGCACCGTGTAGTCGTAGGACATGACGACGCACTTCGAGACCGGCTCCGGGAACCACTGCCCGTTGATCGCCCCGATGCCGTTCACCATCCCGTCATGCGGATATTTGCGCGCGGTCTCCTCGATGTCCGCGGCCGGGCCACCGGGCACGACGAGGGCCCCGTACTCGACGAACGTGCCGGGGTCACAGAGGTCCTCGATGTTCTCGCGCGCCGTGCGGAGGCCTCGCGCGTGGCGTTTCTCGACGGCGTCGCGGCGGTCGGGCGCGTCGTCGAGGGTGTAGGAGCGCCGCCGCTCGATCTCGGCGAGGTCGGGGCGGATGTAGTCGAGGTCGACCGCCTCTTCCTCCGCGGTCGCATCGCTCGAGATCTCACCGGGCTCGATGAACACGAGCGGCGTGCCCTCGTAGATCGCGTCGCCCACCTCGACGGTGATGCGCTGCACGGTGCCGGACACGGTGGCCCGCACCTCGTGCTGCATCTTCATCGCCTCCATGACGACGACGAGCTGCCCCGCCCGCACCTCGTCGCCCGGGGCGACCTCGATGCTGACGACCGTCCCCTGCAGCGCGGAGCGCACCGCTCCCTCGCCCAGCGCGGCGTCCGAGGGCGCTCCCGCCTCCGAGGCCGCCCTCGCGGCCCCGGGACCGCCGGCCCCGTGCGTGAGCACCGCCAGCGGATCGTTCCGGTCGACCTGCGCCCCGGCACGCCTCACGCCGTCCTCGCTCGCGTCCATGGAGGGGGTCGCGTACTGCAGGCGCCGGTGCCCCTCCAGCGCGCCGAGAAGGGCGTCACGGTGTTCCTCGATGAACGCGGTGGAGTAGCGCGCGTCGAGGAAATCGGGGTGCGCAAGGATGCTCTGGAGGAACGGGAGGTTGGTCTGCACGCCCTCGATCCGGAACTCCGCGAGGGCGCGGTATGCCCGCGCGGCGGCGCTGCGGAAGTCGGTCGCGCTGTGGGCGATCACCTTCGCCAGCAGCGAGTCGTATCGCGGGCTGGTGGTGTAGCCGGCGTACCCGAAGGTGTCCGTGCGCACCCCGGGCCCCGTGGGCGCCTCGAACGCCGCGAGCGTGCCCCCCGCCGGTCGAGGCGTGCCGTCCTCCCCCATCGTCTCCATGTTCACCCGCGCCTGGATCGCGTAGCCGCGAGGGGCGGGCACTCGATCCTGCGTCAGGCCGAGATCGGCGAGGGTGCGGCCGGAGGCGACCTGGATCTGCAGGTCGACGAGGTCGAGGCTGCTGACCTCCTCGGTCACGGTGTGCTCCACCTGGAGCCGCGGGTTCGCCTCGATGAACGCGAACGTCGAGGCGTCGCCCAGGTCGCGCGACTCCACGAGGAACTCGAACGTGCCGAGGCCGCGGTAGCCCGCGCTCGTCGCCATCGCGACGGCAGCGTCAGTGATGCGGTCGCGGAGCGCCGAGGGGAGCCCGGGGCTGGGCGCGATCTCGACGAGCTTCTGGTGCCGCCGCTGGATCGAGCAGTCCCGCTCGCCGAGGTGGACGACCCCGCCCGCGCCATCCCCCAGGATCTGCACCTCGATGTGCCGGGGCGCCTCCACGAGCCGTTCGAGGTAGACCGAGCCGTTGCCGAACGCCGCCTGCGCCTCCGCGCTCGCCCGGTCGAGGGCGTCCTCCAAACCCTCGATGGCGCGCACGACGCGCATGCCGCGTCCGCCGCCGCCCGCGACAGCCTTCACGATCGCCGCGCCGCCCTCCAGCGAGCGGAAGAACGCCTCCGCCTCGTCAAGCGAGGTGGGGGCCTCGGTGCCGGGCATCACCGGAACCCCACATTCCTCCGCGAGCGCGCGTGCCCGCACCTTGTCGCCGAACAGCTCAAGCTGCTCCGGCGTCGGCCCGATGAACGTGAGGCCGGCCTCGGCGCAGCGGCGGGCGAATGTCCCGTTCTCCGCGAGGAAGCCGTAGCCCGGGTGGACGGCGTCGGCACCGGCGGCCCGGGCCGCCTCGATCACCGCGTCGATGTTGAGGTAGGCCGCGACGCCCGATCCCGGCAGGGCGCGCGCCTCGTCGGCGACGCGGACGTGGAGGGAGGCCGCGTCGTCGTCGGAGTGGACGGCGACGGTGGGGATGCCTCGCTCGGCGGCGGCGCGCGCGATGCGTACGGCGATCTCGCCCCGGTTGGCGATCAGGATCTTCGTGACCGGCATCGACACCCTCTCCCGGTGAACTCGTTACGCGCGGCTAGTAGATCACGCCGTCCGCGAGGAGCGCAGCGTAGTCGTCCTCGGAGACGCCGAGCAGGCCGCGGATGACCTCCTCGTTGTGCTCACCCATGACGGGCGAGACGCGGAGCGCCATCGACTCCCCGTCGAGACGAGACGGCTGCCGGTGCGTCGTGAACGTGACGCTGTCCTCGCCCTCGCGGGAGACGCGCTCGAAGTGGCCGGTCGAGGAAGGCGCGGCGAGGTGCGGGTCGCGGACCAGCATGTCCTCGAGGTCCTCGACGGGGCCGGCCATGACGCCGGCGGCCTGGAGCAGGTGTGTGAGCTGCCATGCGTCGTGCCGCGACGTCCACGTCGCGATCAGCGCGTCGAGGTCGTCCTCGTACGCCTGGCGCGCCTCGAACGTCGCAAACCGCGAGTCCGTCGCGAGGGCCGGACGGCCCATCGCCGTCGCGAGGGCGGTCCACTCCTCGTCGGTGCGGACAGCGATGGCGATCCAGCGGTCCTCGCCCCAGCACGGGTAGGCGCCGTGCGGCGCGAAGTCCCTCGCACGGTTGCCGTCCGGCGTCGGCATCGCGCCCGTGGCGGAGTACTCCATGATGTCCGTGCCGAGCATCGCCACGGCGGACTCCATCTGCGCGAGGTCGATGAACTGCCCCTCGCCTGTCCGCTCCCGGTGGTAGAGCGCGGCCATCAGGGCGCTCACCGCGAAGTACGGCACGGAGAAGTCCGAGTAGAGCGGCGCGATCCCGACCGGCGGGCGGCCCGGAAAGCCCATGTTCATCCTCATGCCCGCGTAGCCGATCACGCCGTTGCCATACGAGCCGTAGCGGACGTACGGGCCCGTGGTGCCCATCACCGGCATCGTCAGCATGATGATGTCCGGCTTCAGCGCGCGGAGGTCCTCGTACCCCAGTCCCCAGCGGTCCATGCGGTCGCCGGTGAAGTTGTTCGTCACCACGTCCGACTGCATCACCAGCCGCTTCAGGAGGTCCAACCCGGCGGGTGTGTTGATGTTGATCGTGACCGAGCGCTTGTTGGTGTTCACGTCATTGAACACGCCGTTCGTGTTCACACTTCCCGGCCCGGGAGGCTGGACTCCGGTCGTCCGGATGTTGTCCATCGCGGAGGCGGACTCGATCTTGATCACATCCGCGCCGTAGTCCGCCAGGATGCGCGTACTCGCCGGCCCCACGATCAGCCAGCAGAAGTCCGCCACTCGCACCCCTTCGAGGGGTAACGGCCTCACGAGGTCTCTCCCGTCGACTCTTGGCCCAACCACTCCTCGAGGACCTCGGCGGTGTGTTCGCCGGCCTCGGGCGCAGGGCGGGTGATGCCCGCCTGCCCGGCAGTGAACCGGTACGGCGCGCCGGGGACCGTGAGCGAGCGGCCGAGGGCGGGATGCTCCAGCTCGCGGAAGAAGCCGCGGTCGCGGAGCTGGGCGTCCTCGAACAGGTCGGCGGTGTCGTTCACGGGCATGACCAGCAGCCGCCGGCGCTGACCTTCGTGGAAGACGGCCTCCCGAGGCAGGCGCGCGCAGAGCGTGCGGATCGCCGCGTTCACCGTGTCCAGCCTCGGCGTGCGGTAGCGCGGGTCGAACCACTCCTCGCCGTGGCACTCGTGTGCGATGCCGAGCTCGGCGAGCCAGTCCGTGAAGTGTCCCCAGAGCGGCCCCGTCCCCACCGGGATCGTGAACGAGATCCACTTCTGGTCCGCGCACTGGAACAGGCTCCGCGACCCCGTGGAGGCCATCCCCAGCCGCCGAGGCGCGTCACCGTGCCATGCGTAGTAGTTGGCGTTCGCCGTCTGCACCGTGGACATCGCCGCAGCCTCCTGCGCGGAGACCGTCACCTCGCGCCCTCGGCGCTCCGGGTCGCGCTCGCGCCCCGCGATCGCGATCAACGCGGTGGAGGCCGCGACGAGCGAGGCCATGTGGTAGCCCTGCTCCGCGCCGGGCACGTTCGGGGGATCCTCGGGCAGGCCGTTGAGGCCCATCAGGCCGCCCATCGCCGTGATCACCAGGTCGTTCGCGCGGTACTCGCCCATCGGGCCATCGCCGAACGGCGTGACGTTCACATGCACGAGCCCCGGGTTGCTCCCCGACAGCGTGCGATAGTCGAGGCCGTCCGCCTCCAGCGCCGCGGGCGTCGAGGTGAGCAGCACGACGTCCGCCGCGTCGATCAGCCGCCGGCACAGCACCGCCCCCTCGGACGTGGCGAGGTCGAGCGTGAGGGCGCGCTTCCCGGCGTTGAAGTGCAGGTGATAGAGGCTGACCAACCCGTCCGGCCCGTCGAAGAACGGCCCCCGAGCGCGCACCGCGTCGCCCTCGGGCGGTTCGACGCGGACGACGTCCGCGCCCAGCTCGGCGAGCATCCGCCCCGCGAAGAGCGCGCACTCCCCCGCCAGATCGAGGACGCGCACCCCCTCGAGCAGCCCTCGCGACGTGTCAACCATGCCCGCTCCTTCGAGGCGCGCATGATGGCATAACAACCGGTGAGGTGTGGCGTCTTCGGAGGAGCGGGCCGGGACGCGGCTACGCCCGGGCGCAGTCCTCGCAGCGGCCCGAGATGCTGATCGACAGCGTGCGCGCGTCGAACGAGCCGGCGTCGGCGGCGCGGCGTACGAGGGCGGCGAGCGAACGGTCGCCGATGAGCACGTCGGAGATGCGGCCGCACTGCTGGCAGACGAGGTTCACGTGCGGATCCGGGACGGAGCCGAAGCGGGCGCCCTCCGGCGTGTCGAGCTTCTCGATGAGTCCGGCCTCGGCCAGCGCGGCGAGGTTGTTGTAGATCGTCGCGCGGCTCAGCGTCGGGAAGCGCCCCTTGAGGCCCTGGTGCAGCTCGTCCGCGGTGAGGTGCGCCTCCCCCGTGCCGAGGATGTAGTCGAGCAGCGCGACGCGCTGCGCGGATGCGGCGAGGCCGCGCTCGGCAAGGCGCTTCAGGAGTTCCTCAGAGGAGAGGTCCACCGATGGGAGGTCACGAGGGTCTGTCATTACGTCTAGTTTGGCAGTGCCCTATCCCCCCAGCAACCTGCCCTGCACGGGAGGGATGCCGCGCGGACCGCGGCTGTAGCTCCGCAAGGCTCCGCGTGACCGGCCCGTTCCGGCGCAGGCCACGGAGGCGCAGACACGAAGAAGCCCGACCCCCGGCAGAAGGGTCGGGCTTCCTCGTGAGTGCACCAACGGCGGCCAGGCAGAGCGCGCCGAGGGTGGCCTGAACGGTGCGGCCTCCGCCGCGGGGGGACTAGGCGACCACGTCCGGGTCCGAGCGCTGGATCACCTCGGTGATCGCCTCGATGTCCGCGGCGTAGGCGGCGTAGCTCCAGTTCTCCAGCTTGTCCCACGGCGCGATCTGGTCCGCGGCGACGGCGGGCAGCGCCTGCCACGCGGGGCGCTCCGCGAGCTCGTCCAACCCGACCTCCGGGCTCGTGTCGAAGAGCAGGAGGTCAGCGGGGTACTTGTTGACCTGCTCGAACGAGACGATCTCCCAGAACTCACCCTCGCCCGCCTGCACGTCCACGAACTGCAGGCCCCACTGGTTCAGCTGCCGCAGCGCGGGAGCGAGCTCCGGCTTGGCGAAGTAGACCTCGCCACCGAAGTTGCTCAGCGCGACGGCGGTGAGGCCCTCCTTCTCCGCAACGGCAGCCTGGAAGTCCTCGACCGCCTGGTCGAAGCCGGCTCGGGCGTCGGCGTACTCGGGTGTGTCGACTTCGACGCCCATCGCGACCGCGAGTTCCTCGAACGACGCAATCACGTCCGTGGGGTCCTCGATGCCGTTGATGGCGACGATGGGTGCGATCTCCTGGACCTGGGCCTGCACGTCCAGATCGGCGAAGCCCCACGTCAGCTCGCCCTGCACGGGGCTGAAGGCCGTGACGATGAGGTCCGGCTTCAGGAGCACGAGCTTCTCGAGGTCGATCTCGCCGTAGACGTGGCCCACGTCCTCGATCCCCGTGACGTCGATGTCGGCGAGGTTTGGGGACTCCTCCGGCAGCGCACCACCGAACACGCCGACCGGCGTGATGCCGAGGTGCCAGAGCGCGGCGGCGGGCGCGTGGTACGCGACCACCCGTTCCGGCTGCTTGTCGAGGGTCACGGTGACGCCTCGGCCGTCCGTGAACGTGAAGCCGCCAGCGGCCTCGGTCGCGGTAGCCGTCGCCTCGGAGGTGGCGGTAGCCGTCGTGGCGTCGGGCGTACCGGTCGAGGTCGGTGTGGCCTCGGGTTCGTCGTCGCTGTCCCCGCACGCGGCGAGGAACGCCGCAGCGGCCGTTGCCGAGCCCAGTCCGGCGAGGAAGCGGCGGCGTGTGAACGCCGTACCGGGCCGCATCGCTTCGCGCATCTCGTGGAAAACCTTTCAAGTCCCTCTGCGACCTTCGCAGTGACGATGTTGACCGTGGGACTTAGTCATACCTAATCTCAGACTTCAGTCAATACACGGCATGCGCCGGGGAGCAACTCGAATCTCCTAAATCCCTCGTGACCTGTTGGTGAAACAGCAGATTTACGTTGGACGAGGCTCCTTCGCGGCTGGCGCGAATGTCGATGTGACGGTGGGCATGGGGGTACGCATGGTCGCGGAGAGCGCTCCGGCCATCAGCACGCAGGTGGGCTGGCGCCTGGCGAAGGCGACCGGCCTAATGGTCCTCGTCGGCGTGCTGCTGCTCGTCCTCGTCCTCAGCCTTCGCATCGGATCGCTGGGACTGACTACTCGCGACGCCCTGGACGCCATCTTCAACTACAACCCCGAGTCCTACGAGCAGACCGTGGTGCGATCGCTGCGCCTCCCGAGGACGCTCATCGGCCTCGGCGTCGGCGCCGCCCTCGCGGTGTCGGGCGCGGTGATGCAGGCGGCGACGCGGAACCCGCTGGCCGGCCCGTCCATCCTGGGCGTGTCGAGCGGCGCGGCGTTCGCCGTCGTGACCGCGATCTACTTCCTCGGCATCGCGACGCCGGAGGGCTACGTCTGGTTCGCCTTCGGTGGCGCCGCGGCAGCCTCGATCCTCGTCTACGCCGTCGCCTCCGCCGGTCGCGGCGGCGCGACGCCCGTGAAGCTCGCGCTCGCGGGCGTCATCGTGTCCGCGCTCCTCGGATCGTGGAGCACGGCGCTGGTGCTGATGGACCAGGAGACGCTTGACCAGGTGCGGTTCTGGAACGCGGGATCGCTCGCGGGCCGGCCGCTCGGGATCTTCTGGACGGTGTTGCCGTTCATGGGGATCGGCCTGATCGGCGCGATCCTCCTCTCTCGTCAACTGAACGTGATGAGCATGGGCGAAGACACCGCCCGCGCGCTGGGCCTGCACACGGGCCGCGTGAGGCTCATCTCCGGCGTGCTGGTGGTGATGATGACCGGCGCTGCCGTGGCCGCCGCCGGCCCCATCGGGTTCGTCGGCCTCGCGGTGCCGCACATCGTGCGGCTCTTCACCGGGCCGGACTACCGCTGGACGATCGCGTACTGCCTCGTGGCCGGGCCGATCCTCCTGCTGGGCGCGGACATCGTGGGCCGCGTGGTCGTGAGGCCTGCCGAGCTGCAGGTCGGCATCATCACCGCGCTCTGTGGCGCGCCCATCCTCATCGTCATCGCCCGGCGCCGACGCGTGGCTGACCTGTGAGCGCGTACGTGCTCCCCGACACCGCCGAGGGCGTCACGACGGCATCGACGCGCCGCCTGAAGTCCGTGCGCCTTGGGCCGGTGTCGTTCCGCCTGAACGTCCGCACGCTGGGGCTCATCGGCATCGCGTTCGCCGCGCTGGTGCTGTTCTCCTCGTGGGCGCTCACGCTCGGGTCGTTCCCGGTGCCGGTCAGCGGCGTCATCAACTCCGTCCTCGGGCGGGGAAGCGACGAATACGACTTCATCGTCCGCACGCTGCGCCTCCCGAGGCTCCTCGCAGCGCTGATGGTGGGGGCCGCCCTCGGCATGTCGGGGGCGATCTTCCAGGGGCTGGTGCGCAACCCGCTAGTCTCGCCGGACATCATCGGCATCAACCAGGGTGCGACGGCGGTAGCGGTGTTCTGGATCGTGACCGGCCAGCCCGTCGGGATGCTCGCCCCGGTAGCGTTCGCCGGGGCGACGGTCACCGCCCTCCTCGTGTACGTCCTCTCGTGGCGCGGTGGCGTCGCCCCCAGCCGTCTCGTCCTCGTCGGTATCGGTATCAACGCGGTCGCTGCGGCCGGCACCACCTACATCCTCGTGAAGTACCCGATCGAGCGCGTCGGCTCCGCCGTCGCTTGGTCGGCGGGCTCCGTCTACGCGTCCACGTGGGACGACGTCGCGATCCTCTCGATCGCGCTGCTCATCCTCACGCCCCTCGCCGCGATCCTCATGTGGCACCTGCGCATCCTGCAGTTCGGCGATGACACCGCGGCCTCACTCGGGCTCCCCGTCGAGCCGACGCGGCTGCTGCTGGTGCTGGTGGGGTGCGGCTGCTCGGCCATCGCGGTCAGCCTTGCCGGGCCGATCGGGTTCGTGGCGTTGATGGTGCCGCACATCGCGAGGATGCTCGGAGGAGCGATGACGGGAAGTGTCCTCATCCTCACCGCGATCCTCGGCGCGCTCTTGCTGCTGGCCTCTGACGTGGTCGGGCAGCACTTCCTCCCCGTCTCCATGCCGGTCGGCGTCGTCACCGCAGTGGTGGGCGCCCCGTACTTCCTGTTCCTCCTCTACCGCGCGAATGCGAGGTTGTAGATGACGCGACTTGAGACCCGTGACCTGACGCTGGCGTACGACGGCCCACCGGTGGTGGACGGCCTGACGCTGGACCTGCCGGACGGCCAGGTGACCTCGATCATCGGCCCGAACGGCTGCGGCAAGTCCACGCTGCTCCGCGCCCTGGCGCGCCTCAACCGCCCGACGTCCGGCGCCGCCGTCCTGGACGGCGAGGCCGTGCACCGGCAGCCGACCAAGGAGGTCGCCCGCCGCCTGGGCCTGCTCCCGCAGGGCGCGCAAGCCCCCGACGCGATCACCGTGGAGGACCTGGTGCGGCGCGGTCGCTTCCCGCACCAGTCCTTCTTCACCCCGCCCACGGACGCCGACCAGATCGCCGTGAACCGCGCGCTGGAACTCGCGGGCGTGGAGCACCTGCGCAACCGTGCGGTGGACGAGCTCTCCGGCGGCCAGCGGCAGCGCGCGTGGATCGCGATGTCGCTCGCCCAGGAGACCTCACTCCTCCTCCTCGACGAGCCCACGACCTACCTCGACATCGCGCACCAGGAGGAAGTCCTGGAGCTGATCCGGTACCTGAACGAGCACGAGGGCAAGACCATCGCGATGGTGCTGCACGACGTGAACGAGGCCGCCCGCTACAGCGACCACGTGATCGCCATGCGGAACGGCGCCGTCGTCGCCCTGGGCACACCGGCCGAGGTGATCAACCCGGACACCGTGCAGGCCGTCTTCGGCGTCAGCACCGAGGTGATCACGGATCCGCATACCGGCGCGCCCGTCTGCCTGCCCTGCGGCGATGAGTCGACGGCTGCCTGCCGCATGGCCGACGACTGCCCGATCGCCCTCGCGGCGCACGACCTGACCCTCGCGTACGACAAGCGCATCGTCTCCGCCGGCCTGGACGTGAACCTGCCGGAGGGCGTCATCACTGCGATCATCGGGCCGAACGCCTGCGGCAAGTCCACGCTGCTTCGCGCCCTCTCGCGCCTGCTCTCGCCTCGGGCGGGACAGGTGCTCCTCGGCGAGGACTGCGTGCGCGACCTCGGACGCCGCGGCTTCGCGCAGCGCGTCGGCCTGCTCCCGCAGGCCCCTGCGCCGCCGATGGACGTGACGGTGGAGGAGCTCGTCGCCTCCGGCCGCGCGCCCTACCAGCGCTGGTGGCGCCAGTGGAGCGACGAGGACGAGACCACGGTGGAGGCGGCCCTGAAGGCGACCGGCATGGTGGAGTTCCGCGACCGCACGATCGATGCGCTCTCCGGGGGCCAGCGCCAGCGCGCCTGGCTCGCGATGGCCCTCGCGCGGCGGACACCCGTCATGCTCCTGGACGAGCCGACGACCTACCTCGACATCGCGCACCAGGTGGACGTGCTGGACCTGGTGCGGGCGCTCAACACGCGCGAACACACCACGGTGGTCATGGTCTTGCACGACCTGTCGCAGGCCTGCCGCTACGCGGACAACCTGGTCGTGATGAAGGACGGCGAGATCGTCGCCACCGGACACCCGTCCGAGGTGGTCACAGCGGACCTCGTGCGGTCCGTGTTCGGCGTGGAGGCGTCCGTGGTCACGGAGCCCGTCACCGGCCGGCCGCTGGTGTTCCCGCGCAACGCGGTCAACGGTCGCTACCGCAACGCGATCATCGAGGTCGCACCGGACGAGGAGGCCGCCCCGGTCGCCGAGCCCGTGCTCTCCGGCGCGAACTAGCGTGACGACCAGCGGGCCCGGGACGACGGCCCGCGCCGCCCTCGACAACCTCTGCGCCGTCGCGGCAGCGGAGCGGGCCGAGGATCCCATCGGGAGCGGGCTCTTCACGGCGCGCGCCCTCGCGATCGAGGTGCCGCCGCCGTGGGGTGACTCGTTCTACCGCTCGGACCCGGAGGGCACGCTGCAACAGCGCGCCTCCGCCATCATGACCGCGTACTACGAGCGCCTGTTCGGCGACGACTCCCCCGTGAAGGACCCCTTCGCCGAGGGCTACGTCGGCGTGTTCGCGATCGCCCCCGACTCCGCGTGGTCGGACCCGGCGATCACCCGCGCGCTCCTCATCACCCGGCCGGCGGGCCCCTTCCGGGCGTTCGACATCGCCGAGTATCACTTCCCGCGCGACTCGGAGCGCGTCCTCGACCTGATCCGCGCGCTGATCGACGAGGTCCCGGACTACAGCGCCATCGAGGAGTTCCGAGTACCGCACGGCGCGCAGCGTGAGCTGTTCGTCTGCACCCACGGTCAGGTCGACATCTGCTGCGGCAAGTTCGGCTTCCCCCTCTACGCCGAGGCGCACGCGCAGGCGAAGCAAGAGTGGGTAGCGCAGCAGACGGGGACGCGCGTCTGGCGTACCTCGCACTTCGGCGGGCACCGCTACGCCCCCACCGCGTGGGAGATGCCCTCCGGCTACATGTGGGGCTTCCTCGAAGAGGCGTCGACGCGAAGTGTTATGTCGCGCGACGGCGACTCGACCGCCCTCCTCGGGAAGGTGCGCGGCTCCGGAGGCCTCCGGACGCCGCTCCAGATCCTCGATCGCGTGGGGTTCGAGGAGTTCGGGTGGGCCTGGCTCGACTTCGAGCGTTCCGGGACGGCCGAGCAAGCGGCGCCGGACGAGAAGCGGTGGCACGCGCGCCTCGAGTACCGCGCACCCGACGGCTCGACCGGGGCGTACGAGGGCGACGTGGAATCCTGGCGCGAGCTGCCCGCCGGCAGCTGTGGCACGGACGTGACCGACACCACCTACACCGTCCCCGAGTACCACCTCACCTCGCTCACCCGATCCTCCGGATAGCTTTCCGCCGGATTGCGACATTCTGACGCAGATCCGGGAGAATTCTCCTCGCTGGCGGGCACAGGTTTACAAGAGAATGGGTCTGTTAGGCTCGCCCTCTGACCACCCCGAGGGCTCTTGTGCTGCCCGCGCCACGCGGAGGTTTCGTGGGCTATTACCCGATATTCCTCGAAGTCGAGTCGATGCCGGTCATCCTGGTCGGTGGCGGACACGTTGCGCTCGAAAAGATCGGGCGGCTGGTGGACTCCGGGGCTGACGTCACCGTGGTCGCGCCCGACCTGATCCCGGAGGTCCGCGAGTTCATCGACGAGGGCCGCGCCCGCTGGCTCGCCCGCCCGTTCCAGGCGGGCGACACCGCGGGGATGGGCCTGGTGATGGTGGCCACGGACGACGGCGAGGTGAACCGGAGCGTGGCCGACGAAGCCCGGCGTAACGGGATCCTCGTGAACGCCGCCGACGACGTGGCCAACTGCGACTTCATCCTCCCCTCGCTCGCGAAGCGGGGCGGCCTCCAGATCGCGTCCTCCACCGGCGGCGGCAGCCCGGCCATGGCCCGCTGGCTCCGCGAGCGGCTGGAGGAGTTCCTGGACGACAGCGTCATCGACCTCGCGGACCTGCTCGCGGAGACGCGCGTGGACATCCGTGCGATGGACCGCGAATGTGCCGCCCAGTGCCCGAGGACCAAGACCCCGCCGCCGCTGCTCTGCGAGGACTGCCCCAACCGCATCCCCGTGGACCGCTGGCAGGACGCCATCAACGGCGGCGTCTTCGACCTCGTGCGGCAGGGACGCATGGACGACGCCCGCACCCTGCTGAAGGAGCGCCTCCAGCGATCCGAGCTGACGCCCGCACCGTGGTGGACGGAGCGCGAAGCAGCGGAGGAGCGCGTCGGGTGATCACGCAGGCCGGCCTCAGCCATCGCACCGCGCCGATCGAGGTGCGCGAGCGCCTCACGGTCGCGGAGGAGGACGTGGTCCCGCTGCTGCACGCGGCGAGCCGTACCTTCGGCCGCGGCGCCGCCCTGCTCTCCACCTGCAACCGCCTCGAACTCTACGTCGGCGACGAGGTCGGCCCGGAGGCGATGCACGCCTTCCTCGCGGGGCACTTCTCCGCCGACCTCGGGAGCGTGGCGCGGCACTTCCAGACCCGGCACGGCCTGGACGCCGTGCGCCACCTGTACGGCGTCGCCTCGGGCGTGGACTCGATGGTCCTCGGCGAGACCGAGGTGCTCGGGCAGGTCCGCGCGGCCTTCTCCTCCACCGTGAAGGCCGGTACGGACGACGCGGTCATCTCCCGCCTGTTCCACACCGCCCTGCGCACCGGCCGCCGCGCGCGCCGCGAGACCGCGATCTCGGAGCGCGCCCTCTCGGTGTCCTCGATCGCCGCGCAGCAGGCACGCGCGACGTTCCCGGACCTCACCCGTGCCTCCGTGCTGGTCATCGGCGCCGGCGAGGCAGGCCGCCTCGCGGCGCAGGCAGTCGTCGCCAGCGGCGCGCAGGACATCGTGGTCGTGAACCGCACTGCCAGCCGCGCGGAGGGCCTCGCCGACGAGCTCGGTGGGCGCGCCGTCCCGTTCGAGGACCTCCCGGACGCCCTCTCTCGCGCGCACATCGCGATCTCCGCGGTCGGCGCTCCCGAGCCCGTCGTACCGGCGGTGCTCCTCGGGGAGGCCATGGCCCGCCGCGAGGGCGAAGCCCTCCTCATTGTGGACATCGGCGTGCCGCGCGACTTCGAGGCCGGCGTGCGCGAGCTGCCCGGCGTCTCCTACTTCGACCTGGACGACCTCCGCGAGGTGGCGGACCGCAACGCCGAGGCCCGCCGGGCCGAGGTGGACGCGGTGACCGGGATCGTGGAGGAAGAAACCCTGAAATTCGGCCACTGGGCGGAGTCGCAGCGCGTCCAGCCGACCATCACCGAGCTCGGCACCCGCGTCGAGGCGCTCCGGCTGGACGTCATCGAGCGCACGCTGCGCTCGAACGGCATCACGCCCCACATCGACTCAGCGGAGCGCGAACGCTTCGAGGTCCTCGCGGACCAGGTGACGCGCCACCTTGTGAAGCGCCTGCTCGCCGCCCCGATCGAGGTCCTGCACGAGCGCGGCGACCGATCCTTCACGCTGGAGGCCACGCGCGCCCTCTTCCGGCTGGACAACCCCAACGCGCCTGACCCGGACGACCTCACCGGCGACCTTTCGTTCGAGGACTGATGCCCACCCGCATTCGCCTCGCCACGCGCGGATCCGCGCTTGCCCTCGCCCAGACCGAGATGGCCGCGGCGGTCCTCCGTGCCGCCGACCCCACCGTCGAGGTCGACGTCGTCGAGGTCTCCACGCAGGGCGACCAGGACCAGACCACCTCGCTCCGTGTCCTCGGCGGGCAGGGCGTGTTCGTCGGCGCGGTGCGGCAGGCGATCCTCGACGGGCGCGCCGAGGCCGCAGTGCACTCGCTGAAGGACGTCCCCACCACGCCCACTGAGGGCCTCGCGATCGCGGCGATGCTGGAGCGCGGCGACCCCCGCGACGTCTTCGTCGGGCGCGACGGCCGGAGGCTCGCCGAGCTGCCGGAGGGCGCCCTCGTCGGGACCAGCGCGAGCCGCCGCATCGCCCTCGTGCGGGCGCTCCGCCCGGACCTGCGCGTCGCCGACATCCGCGGCAACGTGGACACGCGGATCGTGAAGGTGAACGCCGGCGACTATGACGGCGCGATCCTCGCAGCCGCCGGCCTCACCCGCCTCGGACGGCTGTCCGAGGCCTCCCAGCTCTTTGAGGCAGAGGCGTTCCTCCCCTCGCCGGGCCAGGGCGTGATCGCGCTCGAATGCCGCGCGGACGACGAGGCCACCGCGGCCCTCCTCAGAGCGGTCGATGACATGCCCACGCGTGCCGCCGCCGAGGCGGAACGCGGCGTCCTCGCGGCGCTCGGCACCGGCTGCAACCTCGCGGTCGGCGCGTACGCCCGGCTGGACGGTGACCTGCTCTCGGTCCGCGCGATGATCGGCGGAGACGTCGAGGGCACCGAGCCCGTATTCGGCGAAGCGACCGGGAAGCCCTCGGGTGCTGCGGCGATCGGCCGCGGCCTCGGCGACCGCCTCAAGGAGGGCTACAAGTCGAAGTACGGACCGATCTCATGAGCACCCAACCCACGACACCCCTCGGACACGTCTGGCTGGTCGGCGGCGGCCCCGGTGACCCCGGCCTGATCACGGTCGCGGGCCTCGAGGCGATCCGCCGCGCCGATGTCGTCGTCCACGACCGCCTCTCGCCTCCGGAGCTGTTGAAGGAGGCGCCTGCGGGCGCCCTCCTCCTGGACGCCGGTAAGTCACCCGACAACCAGCGCATGACCCAGGACCAGATCAACGCCGCGCTCATCGAGCACGGGCAGGCCGGGCGCCACGTCGTCCGCCTCAAGGGCGGCGACCCTTACGTCTTCGGCCGTGGCGGCGAGGAAGCGATCGCCCTCGCGGAGGCCGGCGTGCCCTGCACCATCATCCCGGGCATCACCTCCGCCATCGGCGGCCTCGCGGCCGGTGGCGTCCCCGTCACCCACCGAGGCATCGCGACCTCCTTCACCGTGGTCACCGGCCACGAAGACCCGACGAAGCCCGAGGCGCAGGTGCGCTGGGATGCGCTCTCACAGGCCTCCGAGACGCTGGTCATCCTCATGGGGGTCGAACGCCTCGAAGGGATCGCGCGCGCGATCATCGAGGGCGGACGGGACGCCTCCACGCCCGCGGCGCTCGTGCAGGAGGCGACGACGCCACGCCAGCGCACGGTCACCGGCACGCTCGAGACGATCGCCTCGGTCGCGCGCACCGAGGGCATCACGAACCCGGCGCTCTTCGTCGTCGGGGATGTCGTCGCGCTCCAGCCCTTCCTCGACCCGGCACGCCTCGCCCCGCTCGCGGGGAAGCGCGTGCTGGTCACGCGCTCCCGCTCGCAGGCCTCCTCGCTCGTCAGCGCGCTGCGGCTGGAGGGCGCCCACCCCGTCGAGCTGCCCGCGATCGAGATCCAGGAGCGGATCGACGACGATGCGCTGCGCGACGCGGTCAGCCTGCTCGACGCGAGCGAGTACCGCTGGATCGTCTTCACCTCCGCCAACGCCGTGGAGGTGTTCCTCGACGCACTGATGGAGCAACGCGACCTGCGCGCCTTCGGCGACACGCGTATCTGCGCGATCGGCCCCGCCACGGAGCGCGCCCTCATCGCTCGCGGCCTCCGTCCCGACCTCGTCCCCGACCAGGCGATCGGCGAAGGGGTCGCCCGCGTCCTCGTGGAGCACGGGGGCGTGGAGGGCGGACGGGTCCTCCTGCCGCGCGCGGAGCAGGCCCGAGACGTGGTGCCGGACGCCCTGCGCGCCGCCGGCGCCGAGGTGGACGACCTGCCGCTCTACCTCGCAGCACCGCCGGCCGAACCGCCGGAGGAAGCGCTTGCGCTGCTGCGCGAGGGTGGCATCGACGTGGTCACGTTCACCTCGTCGTCCACGGTGCGGAACCTCGTGGAGCTGCTGCACGGTGACCTCACCCCGTTGCGGGGCGCGACGATCGCCTGCATCGGGCCGGCCACGGCGGACACCGCATGGGACGCCGGCCTCGAGGTCCACGTCACCGCCGAGGTACACACGATCGACGGGCTCGTGAGTGCGCTACGTTCCCACTTGCAGGGTTCTACGGCCCCGGGAAGGGACGCCTGATGGTCGCCGTCACTCGCCTCCGAGACTTCACGCGCACTCGCCGCACACGACGCACGGAGGCGCTCCGCAGCCTGGTGCGGGAGACCCGTCTCGACCCGTCGATGTTCATCTACCCGCTGTTCATCACCCACGGCACCAACGTGCGCACCGAGATCTCCTCGATGCCCGGCCAGTACCAGATCTCCGTGGACCAGCTCGCCCGCGAGGCTGCCGAGCTCCGCGAGCTCGGCGTACGCGCCGTGCTCCTGTTCGGCCTCCCGGCCTCCAAGGACCCCGAGGGCTCCGAGGGCTACGCGAGCGACGGCATCGTGCAGCAGGCGATCCGCGAGCTGAAGCGCGTGGACCCGGACCTCGTCGTCGTCGCGGACATCTGCCTCTGCGAGTACACGGACCACGGCCACTGCGGCCTGCTTACCGCGACGGGGGAGGTCGACAACGATCCGTCGCTCGACCTCCTGGCGCGGATGGCGCTCTCCACCGTCGAGGCAGGCGCGGACATCGTCGCGCCGTCCGACATGATGGACGGGCGCGTCGGCGCGATCCGCGACACCCTCGACGACGCCGGGTACACCTCGACGCCGATCATGGCGTACAGCGCGAAGTACGCCTCGGCGTTCTACGGCCCGTTCCGCGAGGCTGCGGACTCCACGCCACAGTTCGGTGACCGACGCGGCTACCAGATGGACCCCGCGAACGCCCTCGAGGCGTTGCGTGAGGTCGACGCGGACGTGGAGGAAGACGCCGACATCGTCATGGTGAAGCCGGCGCTCCCCTACCTCGACGTGATCCGTGCCGTGCGAGAGCGCACGGACCTCCCGCTGGCCGCCTACAACGTGTCTGGCGAGTACGCGATGGTGAAGGCTGCCGTGCAGAACGGCTGGCTGGACGAGCGCCGCGTGGTCCTTGAGACCCTCACGGGCATCGCCCGCGCCGGCGCGAGCATCATCATCACCTACCACGCGAAGGACGCCGCGCGCTGGCTGCGCGAGTCGGCCTCGCCCAGGGGCGGCGCGTGACGCTCTCCTCCCCCGCGGACCGCGAGGGCTCCCGCCGCGCGATGGAGCGCGCCCGGCGCGTGCTGCCGGGCGGCGTGGACTCGCCCGTCCGCGCCTACCGCGCCGTCGGCGGCGACCCGGTCGTCCTCGCGCGTGGCTCCGGCGCTCTCGTCTGGGACGTCGACGGCTCCGAGTACATCGACTACGTCTGCTCGTACGGCCCGCTCATCCTCGGCCACGCGCATCCGCGCGTCGTGAGCGCGATCACGGAGGCAGCCGCCCTCGGCACCTCGTTCGGCGCGCCGACCGAGGCCGAGGCAGCCCTGGGCGAGTGCGTGGTGGAGGCCGTGCCCTCCATCGAGATGGTGCGCTTTGTCTCCTCGGGAACGGAGGCGACGATGAGCGTCCTCCGCCTCGCCCGGGCCGCCACCGGCCGTGACCTCATCCTCAAGTTCGAGGGCTGCTACCACGGCCACGCGGACGGCCTGCTGGTCGCCGCCGGCTCGGGCGCGGCCACCCTCGCACTCCCCGACTCGCCCGGCGTCCCTGCGGCCTACGCCGCGCAGACCCTGCTCGCCCGCTACAACGACCTCGCGTCGGTCCGCGCGCAGTTCGAGGCGCACCGCGGCGCCATCGCCGCGATCATCGTGGAGCCGGTCGCCGGGAACATGGGCGTCGTCCCCCCCGCGGAGGGCTTCCTCGAGGGTCTCCGCGCGATCTGCGACGAGGATGGCGCCCTGCTTGTCTTCGACGAGGTGATCACGGGCTTCCGCGGCTCCTACGGTGGCGCGCAGGCCACCCTCGGCGTCACGCCGGACCTCACCGCCCTCGGCAAGATCATCGGCGGCGGGCTCCCCGTCGGCGCCTATGGCGGACGGCGCGAGCTCATGGAGCAGATCGCCCCCAGCGGTGCGGTCTACCAGGCGGGCACGCTCTCCGGGAACCCCCTCGCGATGGCCGCCGGCCGCGCCACCCTCGACACGCTCCGCGAGGACCTCGGCCAGTACGACCGCCTCGACGCCCTGGGCGCCCGTCTCGCCGAGGGCCTCACCCGCGCCGCCGAGGAAGCCGAGGTCCCGCTCGTCGTCTCGCGCTCAGGCTCGACGATCACCCCGTTCTTCCTCGACGCAGCCCCCACCAACTACGACGAAGCCCGCCTCGCCGACACCTCGATGTTCGCGCGCTTCCACAACGCCATGCTCGACCGGGGCATCCACCTCGCCCCCTCGCAGTTCGAGACCTGGTTCGTCTCGATGGCCCACGACGAGGCCCTCATCGACCGCACGATCGAGGCAGCTGCCGAGTCCTTCCGCCTCGTGAGGCATGGGTAGCCCTCAGGCTTGCGGCTCGTAGGCGAGTCCCAGTTCCTCAGCGAGCAGCCGTAGGCGCCGATCTCGCGTCCAGAGACGCCCACCGTCCGCCAGCACCGCCGACGCCAGAAGGTGTGCGTCGACATATCCGATGCCACGCCCCATCAGAGAGCGAGCCTCGATAAAAGCGAGCACCTCGACGTGTGTGGCGACAGGCGCCGACGAGAGGTTCTGCAGCCAGGACAGGATCTCATCTCGGTTCTTGATATTGCCGCAGGCGAGCTCGCCGACGACGAACGGATGCGTGAGGACCAGTCCTGCCTCCAGCGTCGCGCCGAGTTCCGTGTCGCCCGCGCGCAAATGATCGATCCACACCGAGGAGTCAACGAGGATCACGCGGGCTCGCTGCGACGCCGGGAGACATCCTCGAGCTGCGGCTCGGTGCCGCCGAGCCGTGCGAGGCGACGGGCGCTCTCCCGCTCGATGAGCGCGAGGAGGCCGGCACGAAGCAGCGCGGCGCGCTCAGTCACCCCGGTGACGCGCTGCGCCTGTTCGATCAGTTCGTCGTCGAGCGTGACCGTGGTTCTCATAGGATCCTCTTCGACACCAATCGTAGCACCATTTGGTGCATATATTGGCGTCTCAGAGCTTGCCTTGCGCTACCGGGGAGCGACGTGGCGCGGCACGAGATCGCGAACTACGTCGCTACTCCGCCTCGACCACGGGGAGGTGGAGGCCACACTCGCGCTTGGTGGCTTCCTCCCACCACCACCGGCCCTCGCGTTCGTGCTGGCCAGCGTTGGTGGGCTTCGTGCAGGGCTCGCAGCCGATGGAGCGGAAGCCGCGGTCGTGGAGGGGGTTGTAGGGGACCTCGTGCGACAGGATGTGCTGCCACACCTGTTGCGAGGACCAGAACGAGAGCGGGTTGAACTTCACGACGGGCGCGCCGCCGACGGTGAGCGCGGGGTCCTCCTGCACCACGGGAAGGATGCCACGCGTGGCGGGGCTCTGGTCCTGGCGCTGGCCGCTGACGGTGGCGCGCATCCCGGCCATCGCGCGGCGGACGGGCTCCACCTTGCGGACGCTGCAGCACTCCTCGTGGCCGTCGAGGTAGAAGGAGAAGAGGCCCTTCTCGCGGACGAGCTTCTGGACGGCCTCCGGCTGGGGGAAGAAGACCTCGATGTCCGCCTGGTAGTGGTCGCGGACGCGCTCGATGAACTGGTACGTCTCCGGGTGGAGGCGGCCCGTGTCCAGCGTGATGATGCGGTACGGCAGGTCGAGCTTCGAGGCGAAGTCGATGAGGACCACGTCCTCCGCGCCGGAGAAGGAGATCGCGATCTCCGGCGAGAAGTGCTCGACGGCGAACGCGAGGATGTCCGCGGGATGCCATCGGTCGAAGTCCGCGGGGACCTCCACGCCCGCGACGGTCAGAGGGGGAGCGGGTGCGTCAGGCATACACGCTCTCCTCGGCCGCGGCGGCGTCCTTCGAGGTGTCCGTCTCGCGCACCATCCCCGCGGCGACGGTGGCGAAGGTGGCGGGGTCGATGAGGATGAACGAGCCCGTCCACCGGTCCTTCCGGTAGGGGTCGACGGCGACCGGGTCCGCGGTGCGGATCACCACCCGGGCCAGCCCGTTGAGCGCCAGCTCCGAGGGCTCACCGACCCGTTCAAGGGACTCGATGTCGAGGCGGTCGACGAGAGTGGTGACCATCGCCTTCACCCGCTGGGTGCTGGTCTTCAGCAGGAACTGCTGGCGCGGTTTCAGGGCGCTCGCCTCGCTCATCCAGCAGAGGTCCGCGACGAGCTCGCGCGTGACGGTGGGAGGGTGCGCCGCGTCCGCGATGATCGAGCCGCGCCCGGCGTCCACGTCGTCCGCGAGGCGGATCGTGGCGGCCTGGAAGATCTCGCCGGCCTCGAGGGGCTCACCGGCGAAGTCGACGGACTCGACGGTGGAGCGCTGCCCACCGGGCAGCACGACGACGGCGTCGCCCGACTTCACGCGACCGCCGAGGATGGTGCCGGCGTAGCCGCGGTAGTCGTGCAGGTCCTTCGTCTGGGGGCGGATCACGTACTGCACAGGGAACCGGAAGGGACCGGCAGCGGCCGGGCTCGGGATCGGCACGTCCTCGAGGAACTCGAGCAGCGGGGCGCCCTCGAACCACGGCATCGCCGAGGAGCGCTCGACGACGTTGTCGCCGGTGAGCGCGGAGATCGGGATCGGGGTGACCCGCTCCAGGCCCACGGTCTCCTGCACGAACTCGAAGTCGCGCACGATCGAGGCGAACCGCGCCTGGTCGAAGTCCACCAGGTCCATCTTGTTCACGCACAGGACGACATGACGGATGCCGAGGAGCGCAGCGATCGCGGCGTGGCGACGCGTCTGCTCCACCACGCCGTTCCGCGCGTCCACGAGGATGAGCGTGAGGTCCGCCGTGGAGGCGCCGGTGATCATGTTGCGCGTGTACTGCACGTGCCCCGGCGAGTCCGCGATGATGAACTTGCGCTTCGGCGTCGCGAAGTAGCGATACGCGACGTCGATCGTGATCCCCTGCTCGCGCTCCGCCCTCAGGCCGTCCGTGAGCAGCGCGAGGTTCACCTCGTCGTCGAAGTTGGTCCCGGCGGTCGATCGCTTGAGGCTGTCGAGGGTGTCCTCGAAGACCTGTTTTGAGTCGTAGAGGAGCCGCCCGATGAGCGTGCTCTTCCCGTCGTCGACAGAGCCGGCAGTGGCGAAACGCAGGAGGTCCACTAGAAGTAGCCCTCGCGCTTCCGGTCTTCCATCGCGGCTTCCGAGGTGCGGTCGTCGGTGCGGCTCGCGCCCCGCTCCGTGATGCGGGCGGTCGCGATCTCCTGGATCACCTCGTACAGCGAGGACGCCGAAGACGGGACGGCCGCGGTGCAGGTCATGTCCCCGACCGTGCGGTAGCGGACGACCTGCTTCGAGGGATGCTCGTTGGGCAGGAGCTGGATGTACTGCCCGGTGGACATCAGCATCCCGTCCCGCTCGAACACCTCGCGCTCGTGGGCGAAGTAGATCGAGGGGATCTCGAGGCCCTCGCGGGCGATGTAGTGCCAGATGTCCAGCTCGGTCCAGTTGGAGAGCGGGAAGACGCGCATGTGCTCGCCGCGGTGCTGGAGGCCGTTGTAGAGGTTCCACAGCTCCGGGCGCTGCGCGCGCGGGTTCCATTGCCCGAACTCGTCGCGGGCGGAGAACACGCGCTCCTTCGCGCGGGCCTTCTCCTCGTCGCGCCGTGCACCGCCGAGAGCGGCATCGAACCGGTGCTCCGCGATCGAGTCGAGGAGGACGGTGGTCTGGAGGCGGTTACGAGACGCCCTCGGCCCGCGCTCCTCGACGACCCGGCCGCGGTCGATCGCGTCCTGCACGGAGCCGACGATCAGCGAGGCGCCGAGCTCCGCCATCCGGCGGTCGCGGTACTCGATCACCTCGGGGAAGTTGTGGCCGGTGTCCACGTGCATCACCGCGAACGGGATGCGCCCGGGCGCGAAGGCGAGCTCGGCCAGCCGCAGGAGGACGATCGAGTCCTTCCCGCCGGAGAACAACAGCACGGGCCGCTCGAACTCCGCGGCCACCTCGCGCAGGATGTGGATCGCCTCGGACTCCAGCAGGCGCAGGTGTGACGCCTCGCGCTCGGTGCTCGCGAGGAATGCGGCGGCCTCCGCGGAGCGGTCATCCACCGGTACGGTCATGGCTCGGTCCCTGTCTCTGTCCCGGGGAGGTCCCTCGGGACGTGGCGTAGCTGGTGCTGATCAGGCCGGGCCGCCCTCGACGAGGACGGCCCGAGGGGGCCTAGATCGCACACTCGCCTTCGCCGCGCTCCAGGACGTAGATCACGTCCCGCTCCCAGTCCATGAACTCCTCGACGGTGTCCACGGAGAAGGAGGGCGCGACGGTCAGGTCGCGGATCGAGTCCTCGAACACCTTCGGGCCGACGCGGTCCACGGTGTCGTTGAACTCCTCGCCGTCCTGTCGCTGCGCCTCGTAGAGGGCAAGGAACCGCTCGACGACCTCGGGCGCGCGCTTCGCGGGGATCTTCACCTTCAGCAACGTGCCCAGGCGCAGGCTCTGTCCGCTGCGGCGGTCGCCGCCCAGGAAGACGTTGTAGGACGGCACCTGCCGGTCGCTGTTCGCGGCCTTGATGGCAGCGCCATGGAAGCCGATGTTGCCGATGTGGTGCTGGCCGCACGAGTTCGGGCAGCCGCTGACGTTGATCAGCACCTTCCGAGTGCGCTCGTCCGTGATGTTCATCAGCTCCACCTTCTGCGAGATGGCCCGGTTGAGGCCCATCGAGCAGGTGATGCCGAGCTTGCAGGAGTCCGTGCCGGGGCAGGACACCACGTCCGTGATCTCGCGCACGCCGCCCCCACCGAGGCCGAGCGCGCCGAGGTCCTTCCAGACGTTGTAGACGGAGCCTTCGGGGATCCAGCGGAGCACGATCTTCTGCCACTGCGTGGTGCGGGCGCGACCGGATCCGTAAGTGCGGAGGATCGTCGCGAGGCCACGGAACTGCGTCGGTGTCAGATCGCCCTGCGGCACCTTCACCTGGATCGAGACGTAGCCGGCCTGGCGCTGGGGCTGAACCGCCGTGCGCTTCCACTCCTCGAACGCCGCGACCTCGTGGGCCTGCGGCTGGACGACCTCGACGTCCAGGGACGGCGCGGCGGCCTCCTCGTCGTCGAGGTAGAGGAGGTCGTCCGGGAGGATGTCGCGCTGCGCCCACTCCTTCGCGAGCTCCTCCTGGATCATGGCGTTGAAGGCTTCCTCGCCCACGCGGTGGACCAGGAACTTCAGGCGGGCCTTCGACATGTTCTTCCGGAGCTCGTCCGCCTGGTTGAAGATGCGGACGACTGCCTCGGCGACCTTCAGGTACTCCGTGACCGGGACGAACTCGCTGACGAGGAGGGCCTCGCGGGCGAGGATCGAGAGACCACCGCCGACCACCACCTTGAAGCCACGTACCTCCTGCCCGTCGATCACCTTCGTGCGGGCGATGAACCCGAGGTCGTGGATCTTCGAGAGGCCGTCGTCCTGCTCGCTGCCGGAGAAGGTGGCCTTGAACTTGCGCGGGAGCATCTGGCTCAGCGGGTTGCGCACCCAGTACCGCACGAAGGCCCCCGCGTACGGGGTGACATCAAACACCTCGTCGTCGCGGATGCCGGCCCACGGGTCCGCCGTGACGTTGCGGACCGTGTTGCCGCACGCCTCGCGTGAGGACAGGCCGGCCGTCCCGAGGTAGCGCAGCACCTCCGGGATCTGGACGAGGGGGATGTGGTGGAACTGCACTGCAGCGCGGGTGGTGATGTGCCCCTTCCCGAGAGGCGCCCACCGCTCCGCGACGTTCGCGTACGCGTCGAGCTGGTCCGAGGTGATCGTCCCCGCGGGGTTCTTCACGCGGAGCATCTGGCGGTTCGGCTGGCGCTGCCCGTAGGTGCCCTGCCGCAGGCGGAACTTGATGAAGTCGATCTCGTCCCGTTCCTTCGCGAGGAAGGCGGTCGCTTCGGTCTCGAAGTCGTCCAGCTCCTTCTCGAGGATCGGAATCATGAACGGAGGCTTGCTCGCCGCGCCCGTGCCGCTGGGGTTGCTCTCGGTGGTGGTCATGCTGTCCCTCTCCGTCGATCCGCCCGAGGTTGCCTGCCTGGCTCGCGCGGCGCGACGACGATGTCCTTC
>JALOAM010000014.1 GCA_023228765.1 Dehalococcoidia bacterium | reverse complement strand
ACATCGCGATCGGGCCGGACGACCTGCCGGTGGTCGCGTTCCGTGACGCGCAGGATCGCGCGCTCAAGATCGCGCGCTGCAGCGACGAGCGCTGCACGCAGGCCGTGATCTCCACGGTGGTGAAGGAGCCCGGGCTGGACCCGGGGCACAGCACCTCCATGCAACTCGCGGCGGATGGCTCGCCGATCCTCGCCTACAGCGACTGGTCCGAGTCCGAGCCGGGTATCTACCTCGCGAAGTGCGGGACGCCCACCTGTGAGCTCGTCTCCGTGAGCCGCCTCGACCGCGCCGAGGGCGGCGAGTCCGCGGATCCCGCGCTCGGCCTCGATGGGGGCGGAAACCCCGTGATCGCGTTCCGCCAGCGTGAGCCGGGCGACGAGCGCGCGAGCCGTGTGCTGAAGGTGGTGCACTGCCGAGACCTCGAGTGCCGGTCACACGACGGGCCGCAGGTGGTCGATGACAAGGGCCGTACTGGCTACACGCCCACGGTGCTCCGTCTGAATGACGGCACGCTCGCCCTGGCCTACGGCGACGCGACCGAGGGCGCCCTGGAGTTCGCGGTCTACCGGTAGGGGGCCGTTCCGCTCAGGCGACGGAGCGCAGCGACGGCGTGAGCCGCCGGCTCGAGGGAGAGCCGCCCGTGTCGGCGGGCGCCGGTACTCCGGTCGAGGCTGGGGTGGCCTCGGCGCTGCCCGCGTTCGAACCGCTGCCGCCACTCGCACCACCATCCTCGCGAGCGTTCGCCGTCGCCGCGTCCGCGGCACGCAGTTCCTCGATCGTGCCGGGGCACGAGCCCGCCGGAAGGTCCTGCGGGTGCGGTGCGCGGATGCCGGCGGGCGGGGTGAAGATGCGCCCGTCCGTCCGCTCCACGATCACGATCGAGGCGTCCGCCTCCACCTGGGCGCCCGGCGTCACGAGGACCTCGATGATCTGCATGTCGACGGGTGCACGGAGGACGGTGCGGCCGACATCCTGGAGGGCGGCACGGCATGCGAGCTGAGCCTCGGCGATCACCGCCTGCTGCTCGAGCAGCGAGAGCTCGTACTCCGTCGCTGCCTGCTCGGTCTGCGCCGCGGCGAGCGGGTCTGGCGTCGCGTCGGGGCCGGCAGCAGTCCCCGGGTCATCCTCGGGCACCGCGGCGGGGTCGCCGCCGGCCGCCTCGAACTGCGCTTCCGCGCTCTGGAGGAGCGTCTGCACTGTCTGGAGGGTGGCGGTGGAGGAGCGGTAGTTGGCGTTCGCGTCCACGACGTCGCGCGCCGCCGGGTTCGTCGCCGCCTGGTCGACCAGCGAGGAGATGAAGCCGCTGGGCAGCGGCACCGGCTGCGTGTCGCACTCCGTCGGCCGCTGGTCGCCGACGCCCTCGCAGTACGTGTTGAGGGCGCCCGTGAGGCCGGTCAGCGCCGTCGAGGAGACCGCGAGCGCGCTTTCTACGGCGGTCTGGAGTTCCGGCACCAGCGCTTCGAGGAAGGCCGGGTCGGCGGGTTGCTCCTCGCCGAGCGCGTCCTGCGCCTGGTCCGCGAGGTGCTGGGTCTTGATGCCTTCGAGGTCGACGATCGCGCGGCGCAGGGCAAGCTGTGCCTCCTGCAGCGCGAGCTCCGGCTCCACGGCGCGCATGGAGGCGATGCGTTCCCCCGCGAGGATGAACTCGCTCGGGCGCACCTCCACGCGGTCCACCACGCCGGCGATGCCGAACGTGAGCGGGCCGGAGAGCACCTCGGGCTCCGTCTGAGGACGGAGGATCCACGCCGCAACGAGGATCGCGATCACGGGGAGCAGCACGGCGATCGCCATCAGGATGCGGCCGTTGATGCGGGCGCTCTGCTGGAACACGCCGTCCACCCGCACCTGCTCCACGAACGGCTGCGCCTCCGCGCCCACCTCGCCCGCGCGGTCCTCGATGTCCGCGGTGACGACGTAGGAGCGCGCGGTGCCGGTGCCGATCAGCGGTCGGTGCGCCGTCAGGGTCATCGGGACCACGGCCTCCTCGTCGGGTGCGAGGGCCACCTCCTGGTCGAGGAGCTCGGCCTGGATCGCGTTTGCGGGGTCCGAGGTCTGCAGCCACAGGTTGACGGGGACGTTGCCGAGGTTGCGCGCGACGACGCGGGCCTCCGTGGTGGAGCCGCCGGTGGCGGTCTGTGGGTCCAGGTGCAGCGAGACGGATGGCTGCGAGTTCACCGTGACCGGGACCTCAGCGACGTGCGCGGCGTCCGGCTCCGTCATCGAGCGGACGCGGATGCCGACGACGTGCTGCCCGGCGAGGAGCTGGCTGGCGCCGGGGACATCGAGCGTCAGGAGGACGCTGCCGGAGGTGTTGGGGAACAGCGCCAGCGAGGCGGGCTGCACGGTGACCCACTCCGGGCGGATCGGATCCACCCACGGGCCGAGGAGGTCGACGCGGAACTCGTCCACGATCGGTGAACCGTTGAAGACCTCGACCTCGATCGAGGCACGCTCACCGAGCGTGAGCGCGAGGTGGTCAGGCTCGACGTGGACCTGGATGGTGGTAGTGGTGGTCAAAGATCCCCGAGGTTCCCCGCAAACCCGGCAGAGAACCGGGGCGTCAGAATCATAGCAATGTGTCCCCTTTGAACCCTCCCTGCCTGCTGTCATATTCGGCTACGATGTCGCCGTTCGCGGAGGCCGGCATGAATCGTCGTATTCGAGCGCAGCAGTCCACCCATGCTTCGCAGGCGAAACACACGTCTGCGCCAGCCTCGTCGCATGCGCTCTCGCTGAGGGCGATGCGCGCGGCGGATGTCCTCGGCGTGCAGACGGTCGCCGGTAACCGCGCGGCCCGGACCGCCCTCCAGCGGTCGATGGAGGTGGGCGCCGCGGGCGACTCGCACGAGGTGGAGGCGGACGCCGTCGCCCGCGAGATCGTCGCCGCCGGCCCGGCCCAGCGCGCCGCCGAGGAGGAAGAGCTCCAGGCGAGCCACCTCCAGCGCCAGGAAGCCCCCGAGGAGGAGGGCGAGGAGCTGCAGATGAAGCGCCTCGACCGCGTCGCCGAGGAGGAAGAAGCGCTGCAGGCCAAGCACGTCCAGCGAGCCGGCCTCGAGGAGGAAGAACTCCAGGCGAAGCACGTGCAGCGTGCCGCCGAGGAAGAAGAACTCCAGATGAAGCGCCTCGACCGCGCGGCGGACGAGGACGAGCTCCAGATGAGCCGCCTCGACCGTGACGCCGCGCCCGAGGTCGGCATGGACGGCGGCTCCGTCTCGGCGGAGACCAGCGGCATGGTGGAGAGCGCCCGCGGCGGTGGTTCCGCCCTCGCCCCGGACGTCCGTCGTGAGATGGAGGGCCACTTCGGCGCCGACTTCTCCGGCGTGCGTGTCCACCAGGGCGCCGAGGCGAGCGACCTGAACAGCCGCCTCTCCGCGCGCGCGTTCACCACGGGCAGCGACATCTTCGTCGGGCAGGGCGGCCTCAACGCCGGCTCTCGCGGCGGCAAGGAGCTGCTCGCGCACGAGCTCACGCACGTGGTGCAGCAGGGCGCCGCGCCCGCGGCCCCGGCGCGGAAGTTCCGCCGCAAGGCCTGATCGGCCGATTCCCTCCTGCGAGGGAACCGCAACCCACCCGATCGTCCGAACACCGGTTGTTCATGGGAAGCCCCGTAGCGTCGGTCGCACCACGGTGCCGCCGAAAGGGGATCACCCATGACCGACCTGAAGATCGCCGCGATCGCGGGGAGCCTGCGGTCCGGCTCCTACAACCGGATGCTGCTGCACGAGGCGATTCGCCTCGCGCCGGACGGCATGGCCTTCACGGTCCTCGAGATCGGCGATCTGCCGCTCTATAACGAAGATGTCGAGCGGGACAGCTACCCGCAGTCCGCCGCCGTACTGAAGCGCGGACTCGCCGATGCGGACGGGCTCCTGATTGTGACGCCCGAGTACAACTACGGCGTGCCGGGGGTCTTGAAGAACGCGATCGACTGGGCCTCGCGCCCGCCGCGTGAGTCGCCGCTCGCGGACCTCCCGGTCGCCCTGATGGGCGCCAGCGGGAGCTTCGTCGGCACGGCTCGTGCGCAGCTCGCGCTGCGGGACTCGTTCGTCTTCACGAAGTCGCCGGTCCTGCCGGGGCCGGAGGTGCTCGTCGCCAACGCGAGCAAGGCCTTCGACGACGGCGGCCGGCTGACGGACGAGGCCACTGAGGACTTCGTCCGCGACCTCCTCGATCGGTTCGCGGTCTTCGTGCGGCGCTGGGCGCGTGAGCCGGTGCGCTAGCGGCTGGTCGACGCGCGCGATCGGTCGGTTCGCCCGCATGCGGTAGGGTGAGGACAAGACCACCCGCAACGGCTCCGCCTCGCGCGCTTCGAGTTCGACGCGAGGGCGGGTCGAGCGCGTACGGATGGAGGCCGGGATGGACTGGGCAGACACGCCGGAGCAGGCGGCGTTCCGCGAGGATGTGCGCACCTTTATCAAGGAGCGCTTTCCGGAGTCCTACCGTCCCGACCTCGAGTCCGAGCAGAGCGTGGAGCCGGAGGACATCCCCGGCTACAACTGGCCCGCCGACCGTCGCTCCGACGATCCCGAACGACGCGAGGCCGCGACCGAGTGGGCCGCCGCCCTCGCGGAGCGTGGCTGGGTCGCCCCTCA
Organism: Dehalococcoidia bacterium; assembly: GCA_023228765.1. Lineage (GTDB taxonomy): Bacteria > Chloroflexota > Dehalococcoidia > UBA2979 > UBA2979 > W-Chloroflexi-9. The sequence continues at coordinate 27,341 of JALOAM010000014.1, read as the reverse complement.
CTGGCCGAAGCAGTACGGCGGCGCCGGCCTCGGGGTCCTCGAACAGTTCATCTTCAACGAGGAGATGGCGGACGCCCGCGTCCCCATGGTGGGTGGCATCGGCGTCTCGCTCGTGGGGCCCACGCTGATCGCGTACGGCACCGAGGAGCAGCAGCAGGAGCACCTCCCGAGGATCCTGAGCGGCGAGATTGCCTGGGCACAGGGCTTCTCCGAGCCAGCCGCCGGCTCGGACCTTGCCGCCCTCCAGATGCGCGCCACTCGCGAGGATGACGAGTACGTCCTCAACGGGCAGAAGATCTGGACCTCCGGCGCGCAGCACGCCGACTGGATGTGCGCCATCGTGCGCACCAACCCCGACGCGGAGACGAAGCACCGAGGTATCACCTTCCTCGTGTTTGACACCGACACGAAGGGCATCAGCGTCCGTCCGATCGTCGACATGACGGACCAGAAGCCGTTCAACGAGACCTTCTTCGAGGACGTCCGCGTGCCTGTCCGCCAGCGCGTCGGCGACGAGAATCGCGGCTGGTATGTAGCGATGGCGATGCTCGACTTCGAACGCTCCGGCATCGGCGGAGCGGTCGGCTACCGCAAGGCGCTCGAAGACCTCATCGAGTACGTCCGCGGCCACGAGGCCTCTCCTTCATGTCAGAGTGGGGCCGTCCGCACGGACTGGCACGCCGCGACCCGCCTGGAGATGGCGGATCGCTACATCGAGACGGACATCCTCAAGAACTTCGCGCTCCGCACCGCCTCGATCCAGGCGCGCGACGAGATCCCCAACTACGAAGCGTCCGTGAACAAGCTCTTCGGCTCCGAGGTCCACCAAGCGCTCGCCCGTACCGGCACGAAGACCCTTGGGCTGTACGGCGGCATCTGGTCCCGCGCCGACGCGCCGATGCAGGCCTTCTTCCAGCGCGACTACGTCGGCTCGGCGGCACACACGATCTTCTCGGGCTCTTCCGAGATCCAGCGCAACGTGATCGCCACCCGTGGGCTCGGGCTGCCTCGGGGGTAGGGGGCGGAGTAGTTGCGGAGCATGTCGCAAGGCAGGCGGCTGCCCGGCCTGTTCGTTTCCTGTGCAAGCGTGGTTGACCTCGACCGCTACGCTTCGTGACACATGTCACAAATGGAGGTCGGAGGATGCCAAGCCCTCACCTCGTCGCGTTCATCGACGACGCCGTCGCCGAGTTCGAGTCCGATCCGCGCGTCCTTGCGATCTGGCTGGAGGGCTCGCTCGCGCGGAGCGATGGTGACGCCTACTCCGATGTGGATCTGCATCTGGCCGTCGCCGACGAGGACTTCCAGGCATTCGCAGACGATGCGAACGCACTCCTCGGGCGGCTGGGCGAGGTGATCGCCTACGTACCGGTGCCGATCCTCGGCGGAGCGCTCCTTCCCGCGGCTGTTGCCAGTGCGTTCGGACCGCTGCGTGTCGACCTCATGGTGGAGCCGCGCTCACGGATCGCCTCGACACGGCGAAGGCACGACATCGGTGCGCGCTTCCTCCTCGACCGCGGTGACATCGAGGCGGAGCGTGCCGCGGCTCCGGAGGCCAGATTCGACGCGGCCGCTTACCTCAAGGGCATCATGAACACCCTCTTCTTCGGGGCGCTCTGGCCATGGCGCATGACTGGTCGCCGCGACTGGACAGCGCTCCTCTGGAACGATTCGACGGTCCTCCAGCAATTCGTCGTTCCTGCCATGCTCATCGCGGACGGATCGCCCGAGTTCCACCGCGAGCTGACCACGCGCCCGCGCTTCCTTGCCGAGTCGCGACGCCGCGAGCTGGAAATGCTCCAGGGCGAGATGCTCCGCGCCTTCGCAGGCATCGAGGACGGCGCGCCCGACCTCGATGCTCTCGCTGCCTTCCACGGGCGGATGTTCGCCTTCGTGTTCCGCTCCTTCCGTGAGGCATGCACTGCCAGCGGCGTGGCGTACCCCGACGCCGCAGAAGTGCACTACCGCGCGTTCTACGAGCGCGAACTCGGACGTCCGATCGCGCTCGGCTGACCTGCGTTCCGTTATGATCGGACGCGCGAGGAGCCAGACGTGATTGCGCAACTCGAACAGCAGCGGGACGAGATCGCGGACCTGTGCCGCCGCTTCGGCGTGCGTCGACTTGAGGTGTTCGGTTCCGCCTCCACGGGTGCGTTTCGGCCGGGGGAGAGCGACTTCGATTTCCTCGTGGAGTTCGAGTCGCCTGAGGCACCCGGGTACGCGGATCGCTACTTTGGACTCAAGGGAGCACTCGAAGGTCTGCTCGGGGCGTCGGTCGACCTCGTCGTCGAACGGGTGATCAAGAACCGGTTCTTCCGCGTGTCCGTCGAGGAGTCGAGATCCCTCCTCTATGCCGCCTGACCCTCGCCTCCACCTCGAGCAGGTCGCGGATGCAACGGCCCTGATCGATGAGTCCTTTCGGGGAAGAGCCAAACTGACTACGTCAGTGATGTCTTGACGCAGTCAGCAGTAGCGTGGCAACTAGTCATCGTCGGCGAGCGATCAAGCGGATCGCTGACATCGCTCCCCAGCTCGCTGCAGGCATTACGGACTACGCCAGGATCATCGGGCTGCGGAACATCCTCGTGCATGGTTATGCCGAAGTAGATCCGCATCTCGTCTGGGACACGCTGCGCTTGGACCTTGGTCGGCTCCGCGGCGAGGTGGCCGCGCTACTCGCGGAGGAGTAGCGCGGCGCTGCGACGGGCGTCAGGCGCCGCCGCCCATGGGTCGGTCGCCGGAGGGCGGGACGAGGCCGTGGAAGACGGTCTCGGGGAGGCGCTCGACGAGGTCGTCGACCTCCCAGCGTTGCGAGCCGTAGATCTCACGCTCCGGGACCATGTCGCTGTAGAGCGTGATGCGGTAGCCGGAGATGCCGACGGTGCGTCCGGAGATGTTCTCGGCGGCGTCAGTGCAGAGGAACACCACGCCCGGCGCCACGTTCTCCGGGTCGCGCTCGGAGCCCTCCACGTTTTCGCTCTCGGCGATGCCCTGGCGCATGTCGTCACGGTTGCGGAGGCCTCGGTCCGTCATGCGGGTCGCGGCGCCGGGGGCGATGGCGTTGGCGGTGACCCCGTACCGCGCGAGGGCGTTCGCGCAGGACTTCGTGAAGCCGATGAGGCCGGCCTTCGCGGCGGCGTAGTTGGGCTGGCCCGGTGAGCCGTTGATGCCGGCGGTGCTCGAGAAGTTGATCAGGCGGTAGCCCCCCTTCCGCTCCGTCCGCCAGTGGATCGAGGCGAAGTGGGTGGTGTTGTAGGTGCCCTTCAGGTGGACGCGGATGACGGCGTCCCACTCCTCCTCCGTCATGTTGAAGATCATGCGCTCCCGCAGGATGCCCGCGACGTTGATGAGGATGTCCAGGCCCTGGTACGTGGTGAGCGCCTGCCGCACGAGGTCCTCGGCCTGCTGATGGTCCGCGACGTCGGCGTAGTTCGCCTCGGCGGTGCCGCCCTCGGCACGGATCTGGTTCACGACTTCCTGCGCGGGGGAGTCGTCGCTGCTCTGACCTTCGACCGTCGCGCCGAGGTCGTTGACGATGACCTTCGCGCCCTGACGGCCGAGTTCGAGGGCGATCCCGCGGCCGATGCCGCGCCCGCCGCCTGTGACGATCGCCACTTTGCCATCGAGATGCTTCGCCATCGTCGGTCCTCCGTTACTGCGACCTCGCCCCGTCTCGCCTCACCTGCCCGCGCGGGATGATAACGCGCGGCATATCGGCCGTGACGCCCGGGCTGGCGGCGTCGGATAGCATGGCAGGAGAGCGAGGGAGCGTCGTCGATGGTCATCACACCGCAGCGGGTCTGGATCGCGTTGTTCGGCGTGGCGCTGCTGTCGTTCGCGGGGTGCGCGCTTGGAGCGGTGGACTGCGCCGTGTTCAAGCCGCTCGGCCTGACGAGTGCCCTCGGCGCTGCGGTCGTGTCGTTCTTCGACAACGGCGAGCGCCAGGGCGAAGGACCGACCGCCGAGGCGTAGCCGTGGACGCACCCCGCACACTGGAGCAGCGGAAGGCCGACGCGCTCGCGATGCTGTCGGCGCATCATGCTGACGTGTGGGTAGCGACCGCCTCCGCCGAGGGTGCTGCCCACCTCGTCCCGCTCTCGTTCGCCTGGGACGGGACGCGGGTGATCGTCGCTCTCATGGCCTCGTCCGCGACGGCCCGCAACCTCGATGCGTCGAAGCGTGCGCGGCTCGCATTCGGCACGACGCGGGACGTCCTGATGGTCGATGCCCGTCTCGTAGCGAGCACGGCCGTGGGCGAGGACGCGGCGACCACCGAGCGCTACGTGGCGCAGGCTGACTGGGACCCGCGGACCTCGCGCGCCGCATACGTGTACCTCTCGCTGGAGCCGCGGCGGATGCAGGTCTGGCGCGGAGCCAATGAGATCGCCGGGCGGACGGTCATGAGGGCCGGTGAGTGGCTCTCCTGAGGCACACGCTCACGACCACTCGACGCACGACCACTCGGCGCACGACCACTCCGCGCACGACCGCTCGTCCCGCTCCGATGCCCACGACGCCGCCCGACTTCCGCACCGTCCGACAGGTCAGCGGACAGGGGATCCTCATCCTCGGCGGGGGACGGGCGCTGCTGATGCAGGTCGCCCACCCGCTCGTCGCGCGGGGTGTGGTGGAGCACTCCGCCTACCTCGAGGACCGCGTCGGACGGCTGCTGGTGACGCTCCGCCCGATCTACGCCATCGCGTTCGGGACGCCCGAGGAAGCACGGGCGGCAGCCCTCGGCGTCCGGCGGGCGCACGGGCCCGTGGCCGGTGCCGGCTACCGGGCGAGTGATCCCGAACTCATGCGCTGGGTGCTCGCGACCCTGATCGACACGTCGCTGCTGATGCACCGGCGATTCGTCGCGCCCGTCGACGAGGCGACCGCCGAGGCGTACTACCGCGAGATGTGTCGTCTCGGCGAGTGGATCGGGCTTCCCGAGGAGGCGATGCCTTAGATGTTGTGTCACTTAGGCAGTACGTGACCGAGACGGTCGCGACGATCGAGGTCGGCGACGATGCGCGGGCGATCGCCTCGGAACTCTTCGCGTCGCTGCCCGAGGCGCCGTGGCTGTCGCCCGCGATGCCGCTAGTGCGCGAGCTGACGGCCGGCCTGTTGCCTCGACGGCTGCGCGAGGCGTACGGGCTGCCGTGGGGCCGAAGCCGCGCCGCGACGCTCCACCTCGCCGAGCGGGCGAGCCGTGCGGTGCTGCCGCGGCTGCCGCAGGCGTGGGTGGCGCCTCCGGGGCTGGTGATGCCTCGATCGTGGCGGGAGCGGTAGGCCGGGCTCCCGAGTAGCCGCCAGTGCCTTGAGGGGGGCGAGCGGCGCACCTAGACTGGGCAGCGCCGACAACGTCCGTCCCGCGACTCCCCGCGAGAGGCCCGACTGGCCTGGCGACTCCGGCCCGACAGCAGTTCCTGGACCTGAAGGCCCAGCATCCGGACGCGCTCCTGCTGTTCCGGATGGGGGACTTCTACGAGACGTTCGACGAGGACGCCGAGGTCGCTGCGCGTGTCCTCGGCATCGCGCTGACGTCGCGGCCGATGGGGCGGGACGAGGGGCGCATCCCCCTCGCCGGGATCCCGTACCACCAGCTCGACCGCTATCTCGACCAGCTTGTGGCCGCCGGTTACCGCGTCGCGATCGGGGAGCAGGTGAGCCTGCCGCCGTCGAAAGGCGGGGAGCCGGGGCTTGTCGCGCGGCGGGTGACGCGCGTGGTGACGCCCGGCACCGTGGACCGCGGCGAGCTGCTCACGGACCGCGGGCACAACTGGCTCCTCGCGGTCGCATCGGCTCCCGCGTCGCCCGAGGGCCAGCGACGCTGGGCGATGGCCGCGTGCGACGTGACGACCGGCGAGCTCGAGCTGCAGGTGGTGGAGACGGACGCGGTGGCCGGGGAGTGGGCGCGCATCCAGCCGCGCGAGGTCGTGGCGCCCGAGGGCGTGGAGCTGCCGGCGCTGCCGCCCTCGCTCGACGGGACGATGCGCACCCTGCGGCCCGCGCGGGCGTTCCGCGCCGACCGCGGGTCGGCGGCGCTCTGTGAGCGGCTGCAAGTCGCCAGCCTCGAGGGGTTCGGGCTGGAGGGACTGGAGCCGGCGGTCGGCGCGGCAGGAGCGCTGATCGGGTACCTCGAAGAGATGTGGCCGCAGGCGCTCGCCCACCTGCGCGCGCCGCGGGCGGTACGCGGTGCCGAGGTCGTCTACCTCGACCCGCAGACGCGGCGGAACCTCGAGCTGTTTGGTGACCCCTCGGGCGGGCGGAACGCCGGAGGCCGGGGCGAGGCGTCGCTCGTCGAGGCGCTGGACCGCACGCTGACGCCGATGGGGGCGCGGCTGCTGCGCCTGCGCCTCGGACGCCCGCTGCGGCGGGCCGTGGACGCCGAGGTGCGACTGGACGAGGTGGGCGCGTTCGTGGAGGCGACGCTCCCGCGCGAGGCGCTGCGGAACGCCCTCCGGAACATGGGCGACCTTGAACGGCTGCTCGGGCGCGTGCGCGCCGGGACGGCGCACGCGCGCCACCTGGTGCAGCTGCGGCGCGGCCTGGAGCGGCTCCCGGCCGTGCGCGAGGCGGCGGCGCAGGCCGGCGAGGTGGCGCTGCGGGCGGCCTCGGGTCTCGCGGGGGTGGAGGAGGTCGCGGCGGCGATCGCGGCGGCCCTGGACGACGATGCGCCCGCCGAGGTGGGTGAGACGCCGACGGTGCGCGAGGGGTTCGACGCGGAGGTGGACCGGCTGCGCGGCCTCGCGACGAACGCGCGGGGCGCCCTCACGGCGCTCGAGCGCGCCGAGCGCGAGCGCAGCGGGATCGCGACGCTGAAGGTCGGCTACAACCGCGTGTTCGGGTACTACCTCGAATGCCCGCGGTCGCAGGCGGAGCGCGCGCCGGCCGAGTACGAACCGCGTCAGACGCTCGCGAACGCGCAGCGCTTCCGGTACGGGCCGCTGTCCGAGCTCGAGGCGGAGATCCTCGGTGCTAAGGACGCGCTCGCCGAGGCGGAGCGCGACGTGGTGGAGCGGCTGTGCGCGCAGGTGGTGGAAGCCGGTGCGGCGATCGAGCGAGCTGCGGAGGCGGTCGCCCGCCTGGACGTCGCGAGCGCCCTCGCCGTGGTCGCGGTGGACCACGACTACGTGCGCCCCGAGCTGCACGAGGGCGGCCCGATCGAGATCGAGGGCGGGCGGCACCCCGTGGTCGAGCGGCAACTGCGGCGCGGGGAGTTCGTCCCGAACGACACGTTCCTCGGCGCTTCGGGTGGTGGCGCGGCCCCGGGAGGTGGGAACGCCGACCTCGTGGTGCTCACGGGGCCGAACATGGCGGGCAAGTCGACGTACCTGCGGCAGACGGCGTTGATCGTGCTGCTCGCGCAGTGTGGGTCGTACGTGCCGGCGTCCCGCGCACGGATCGCGATGGCGGACCGCATCTTCAGCCGGGTGGGGGCGCAGGACGACATCGTGGCGGGGCAGTCCACGTTCATGGTGGAGATGCTGGAGACGGCGACGATCCTCCACAACGCCACGGAGCGTTCGCTCGTGATCCTCGATGAGGTCGGGCGCGGGACGTCGACGTACGACGGCCTCGCGATCGCGCGGTCGGTGATCGAGTACCTCCACCACCGGCCCGGCGGGACGCCGCGGACGCTGTTCGCCACGCACTACCACGAGCTGACCGAGCTCGCCTCGCGGCTGCCGAGGATCGCGAACCGCTCTGTCGCGGTGCGCGAGGAGCGCGGGGAGGTGGTGTTCCTCCACCGCATCGTGGACGGCGGCGCGGACCGGTCCTACGGCGTGCACGTCGCGGCGCTCGCGGGGCTGCCGAAGACGGTGGTGTCACGGGCGCGGGAGCTGCTCGCGGACCTCGAGGCCGGCGCGGCCGCGGCGCGGCAGGCGGGGAGCGGCCGCGAGCCGGAGGCTCAGATGTCGCTGCTGGCCGCGGAGGACGAGGCGCTGCTCCGCGCGGTCGCGGACCTCGACCCGGACGCGCTGTCGCCGCTGGAGGCGCTGCAGACGCTGTACGACCTGCGGGCGCAGGCGCGTCGCCGCCTCGCGATCGAGGGCTAGCGTGCGTGCGCGTGCGGGCCTCGGCGTGGGATGCCTCGGACGGCGGTGGCTAGGGGACGGCGGGGCCCTGCGGCGATCCGCCGCCGGCTCCGCGGGAGGTCCCCGGCACGCCGAGACGGAACAGCTCGCGCTGCAGCGCCGCGCCGACGTCGAGGAGCCGGCCCTGCTGGCCGGAGGCGGCCGGGTGGCGTGCCGTCTCCAGCATCGAGACGGCGAACTCGGGACTGAGGTCGGGGTGCGCGCCGAGCAGCAGCGCGAGCGCACCGGCGACGACCGGCGTGGCGAACGAGGAACCGGTGCCGCGCGCATAGGCGCCGTCAGGCACGCAGACCCACTGGTTCAGCCCGCACAGGGCGGCGGGGACCGTGCTCAGCAGGTCCACGCCGGGCGCGAGGAAGTCGATCCCGGGGCCGAACTCGGCGAACGGGGCAGTGAGGCGGTAGTCGAGGGCGTCGCCCACGTGCACGCCGCTGGCGGCGACGGCGATCACGCCGGGGTAGGCCGCCGGGTAGGTGATCCCGCGGCTGCCGTCGTTCCCGGCGGAGGCGACGACGATCGCGCCGCGCGCCTGCGCGTACTCGACCGCCTCGCGGAGGGCAGGCGAGTCGCCGGGGGCGCCGAAGGAGATGTTGATCACGTCGGCGCCCATGTCCGCCGCGTAGCGGATGCCGGCGGCGGCGTCCGAGATGCGGCCCGTGGCGGTGCAGTCCAGCACCTTCACCGGCAGGATGCGGGCGTCCGGCGCGACGCCGGTGATGCCCAGCTCGTTGCCGCCGGTGGCCGCGGCGACGCCGGCGACGAAGCTGCCGTGGCCCTCGTCGTCGCGGATCTGCCAGTGCGGCGGTTCGGTGTCGTAGCCGCAGGAGGGGTCCGCGGTGGCGAGGCTGACGAAGCTGCAGCCGACGATGTCGTCGGCGCACCCGTTGCCGTCATCGTCGTGCCCGTCGAAGAACACGTCTGCATCGTTGATCGCGAGACGCGAGACGAGGTCCGGGTGGTCGAAGTCGACGCCGGTGTCGACGACGGCGATGAGGACGCCACTGTCCTCGGTCTCCGCTGTGCCGGCCGCAGCCCACGCCGCGGGCGCCCCGATCGCGTCGAGGTAGGCGTGCTGGGCAGTGTCGTAGAGCGGGTCGTTCGCGGCGGGCGGTGCGTCGGGATCGCCGGGGAGCTGGGCGGCGTGGACGACGGCGTCGGCCTCCACGCTGCGCACGAGGCCGGTGTCCGCGAGCCGCGCGGCGAGGGCGTCGGGTGGCGCGTCGTCGATGCGGAGGCGCACACCGGAGGTGAGCGGGGTGGCCGGCACGAAGCCGAGCCCGACGAGCGCCTGCGCGAGCGCGGCGGGGGTGATGCCCTCGATCGGCTGGACGTAGAGGAAGTCGCTGTCCGGCGGCGTCGCACCTCGCGAGACGAGGTCGACGTGGGACGGTTCCAGCCCACGGGCGGGCAGCCAGGCGACAGCAGTCAGCACGAGCAGCAGCAGGGCCCGGCGGACCATCCGTGGTCGTGCGTCCAGTCGTCCCGTCCTCTGGTACCCCGCCCCGCTCGATCCGCCCCACTGCTGGTGGCTGTCTCGACCGGGCGCCCCTCCGAGTGCCCTCGAGTGCCAGCGACGAGCGTACCCAGCGCCCGATCGCGCAGCAACTACGGCAGCCGCCGTGAGACGCGCTCCGCCCGGGCCCGGGTGTGCGCACGAGCGAGCGAGGCCGCGTGATGGACGAGCGCGCCCGCATCGCGCTCCTGCCGCCCGAGGTGGCCGCTCGCATCGCCGCCGGGGAGGTGATCGAGCGCCCGGCGAGCGTCGTGAAGGAGCTGATCGAGAACGCCCTCGACGCCGGCGCGGGCCGGATCGAGGTGGAGGTGGATGGGGGCGGCATCGACCGCATCCGGGTGCGCGACGACGGCTGCGGGATCCCTCCGGACCAGGTCGTGGACGCCTTCGAGCGCCATGCGACCTCCAAGCTGCGGTCCGAGCACGACCTGTACGCGGTGCGCACCCTCGGCTTCCGGGGCGAGGCGCTCGCGGCGATCGCGGCCGCCGCTGACGTGGACCTCACGACGCGCCCCTCCACGGACGACGCCGCCTCGGCGGTGCGGGTGCGCGACGGCCGGGTGCAGCACCACGGCTCCGCCGCCAGTGCCGCCGGGACGGCGATCGAGGCGCGCGACCTCTTCGCGGCGCTCCCCGCGCGGCGGCGGTTCCTCCGCGCGCCGCGCTCGGAGACACGGGCGGTGGCGCAGGTGGTGACGGACTACGCGCTCGCGTACCCGGAGGTGGCGTTCCGCCTGACCGCGGACGGCCGCACCGTCCTCCAGTCGCCGGGGACGGGCGATCCTCGCGACGCGGTCGCCGCCGTCCACGGCGCCGAGGTGGCGACCGCCCTCCGCCCCGGTCACGCACACCGTGTCGAGGAAGGGCGCGCCGAGGAGGATGCCCCCGCCGCCGAGGTCTCCGTGCTCGCCGGGCCGCCCTCGCTGCATCGCGCGAACCGCGGGTATCTGCACCTCGTCGCCAACGGCCGGGCGATCGTCTCGCGGTCGCTGGCGCACGCCGTGGAGCAGGCGTACCAGGCCTTGATGCCGGCCGGCCGGCACCCGGTGGCCCTCGTGAGGATCGTGGTGCCGCCGGACCAGGTGGACGTGAACGTGCACCCGACGAAGGCGGAGGTGCGCTTCCGCCACGAGCGCTTCGTCTACGCGGCGGTCTACGCCGCCGTGCGGGACGCCATCGGTGTCGCGCCGGCGGGCGACCTCCGTCTTCCCTCCGTCTCCTCAGGTCCCCTCGCCCCTCGCGAGGGAGGGTTGGGGTGGGGGAGCGCCTCGCTCCCGCCAGGGGGCGTCGAGACCGCCGAGGCCGTCCCACTGCCGGAACCACGGCCCGAGACCGGTCGCTCGGTGATCGCGCAGGCGCAGGCACACGGCTTCGTGCGTCCCGCGACGGCCGAGGAGCGCGCTGACGCCGGCGAGACGGGCGCCGGGGCGCCGTCGATGCTCAAGCGGCTGCCAGCGCTGCGGCCGATGGGGCAGGTGGACCTCACCTACATCGTCGCCGAGGCACCCGACGGCATGTACCTTGTCGATCAGCATGCCGCGCACGAGCGCGTGCTGTACGAACGCGTGCTGGCGCGACGGCGGACGGGCGAGGTGGCGTCGCAGCCGCTGCTGGAGGCCGTCGTCGCGGCCCTCACCCCGGCGCAGGTCTCCCTCGCGGGGTCGGAGGCCGAGGCGCTCGAGGCGGTCGGGTGGGTGCTGGACGAGACGGACGGTGCCGCGCTGATCGTGCGGGCCGTGCCCGCCGACCTCCACGCCCGCGGTCGCGCGGACCCCGGGCGGGCGCTGCGCGAGTACCTCGACCGCCTGGACGCCGAAGAGCGGCTGACGGGGCCAGACCGCGTCGCCGCGACACTCGCCTGCCGCGCGGCCGTGATGGCCGGCGACCGCCTCGACGCCGAGCAGCAGCGGGCGTTGCTCCTCGCCCTCGAGGGGTGCGAGACGCCCCACTCGTGCCCGCACGGGCGCCCGACGATGCTGCACCTGAGCCGCGCATCGCTCGACCGGTCGTTCGGTCGGACGTAGAGGCGACCGGCGTCGCCGGTAGCGTGGTGTGGGGAGGGTCAGACCGGGTTCCGGCCCCCTCTCCCGGTTTCGGGAGAGGGTTGGGGTGAGGGCCCTCCGGCGGGGATCGCGGTCGGGCGCTGCCGGAGGTGCTAGAAGATCAGGGGCAGGCCCTCGCGGCGGGTGCGCCATTCGAGGATGGCGGAGATGGCCCGGGCGGCGCGGTGGATGGTGGGGTAGGCGGCGATGCCGCAGCGGTACGCCTCGCGGGCGGTGTGCTCGAGGATGGCGTGGGGGACGCCGCGCGTGAGGAGCACGATCGGGATGCCGCACTCCTCCTGCAGGCGGGCGAGACGCTCCGCCTGGTCAGTGGCGCGCTGCTTGAGGGCTTCGAGGTCGGCGTCGGGCCGGTCCGCATCGCGGCCGAGGGAGACGTTGGTCACGATGATGTCGACGTTCTCGGCGCGGGCCATGATCCGGAGGGTACGGTCCGTGGTCGCCGCGTCGCCCATGTTGGTGTCGATCGGGTTGTTGATGCTGGTGCCGGCGACCGGGATGAACTCGGAGAGCTCGCGCTTCGTGGCCTCCGGCGTGGGAGGCACGTCGAGACCGGCAGTGGCGAGCGCGTCCGAGGCGAGGACGGCGGTGCCGCCGCCGCCACCGACGAGGCAGACGCCGCGCCCTCGGACGTTGCGGAGGCCCGTGGTGACCGCGATGGAGACGTCGTGCAGGTCGTCCATGGTCTCGGCGCGCCAGGCGCCCACCTGGCGGCAGACGGCGTCGAAGATCTGAGTCGAACCGGCGAGGGAGCCGGTGTGGGAGTGCGCCGCCCTCGCGCCGGCGCCGGTGAGGCCACCCTTCAGCAGGATCACGGGCTTCACGCGCGCGAGCGCGTGGAGGGCGTCGAAGAACTTGCGGCCGCCCTGCACGCCCTCGATGTAGGACGTGACGAGCTCGGTCTCCGGGTCGCTGATCGCGTAGTCGAAGAAGTGGTGGGCCTGGAGGTCGGAGCCGTTGCCGAAGGAGATCACCTTCGAGAAGCGGACCCCGCGCATCCCGAGGCCGCGGACGACGTCGCCGGCGTTCGCGCCGGACTGCGAGACGAACATCACGTTGCCGGACTCCTTCGGGAAGGAGTTCATGAACGCGAGGCCCTCGGACGGGACGTAGAGGCCCATGCAGTTCGGGCCGATGACACGAATCCCGGCCTCGTTCAGCCGCGCGACCATGGTCCGCTCCATGTTCGCCATCTCCGCGTCGCCGGTCTCGGAGAAGCCGGCCGTGAAGAAATGGATGGAGCGGACGCCCTTCTCGATCGCCTGCTCGACGAGCGTCGGCACGACGCGGGCGGGGACCAGGGAGATGACGTGGTCGACGGGGTCCGGAGTGTCGAGGAGCGAGGCGTAGGCTTTGAACCCGCGGATCTCGTCCAGCTTCGGGTTCACCGGGTAGATCTGGCCGTCGTGACGCTCCGGGAAGCCCTGCTCCAGCAGCGAGGTGAAGAAGCCGCCCGCGCCCCCGGTCCCCTCGGATGAAGGGACGCCGACGAGGGCGACGGCCCGCGGGTGGAAGATGGCGTCGAGGGGGTGATCCGCGCGCTCGTTCGCGGGCGCCTGGGTCTCGGGGGTCTCTGACATCGGTGCATCGCTCCTGCGCTCGCCACCATCGAGGTCATCCCTCGACGCCCGTGTTGGGCTGGGGTTGGCATGCGCGTACTGCCCATGAAGTTGCTGATGGAGTTGGGCCGGAATCGTACTGCCTAGCCCTCCTCGGGCCTACCCGCTCCTCCCGGCCCGTTCGCCGGAGGCGTGATGCCCTCCTTGAGGGCGCGCTCGACGAGGTCGGCCGCCCGGTCGACATCGGCCTCGTTGTTGTAGACGTTCAGGGAGAGGCGTACGGCGCCGGCTTCCTTCACGGAGCGGCAGACCACCTGGCCGGCGTCCCACATCCACGGGGCAAGCTCGGTGGCGTCGAGGCCCTCCGCGGCGAAGAGGAAGAGGCCGGTGCGGGTGTCCTCGCCTCGTGACGAGCGCACCTCGACGCCGGGAATGCGGTCGAAACGCTGCTCGGCGTAGCGGGTGAGGTCGCGGGCGCGGTCCCAGACGGCCTGGGGGCCGTGGCCGAGGTACTGCTCGATCGCCACGACCATGCCGGCGGCCGCCGGGGTGGACATGGTGGAGACCTCGTACTTCAGGACATCGTCGGTCTTCGGCGTAAATCCGCCCTCGAAGTCCCACTCCGCGGCAAGCCGCCCGCTGACCTTCACGGGTGCGATGTCCGCGATGCGGTCCTTGCGGACGTAGAGGAGCCCGAGGCCGTCCGGGCCGCAGAGCCACTTGTGGGACGGCACGGCATAGGCGTCCACGCCGAGGGCATGCAGGTCCAGCGGCAGGTGCCCGGCGGTCTGCGCGCCGTCGATGACCACGGTCGCGCCTCGGGCGTGGGCCATCTCGATGACCTGGCGCATCGGGAGGAGCTGACCGGTGGAGTAGGAGATCTCGGAGACGATCACCATCGCCGCCTGGTCGCCGAGGGCCTGGTCGAACTTCTCGATGATCGCCCCGGGCCCGTCGTCGTGGGAGATCGGCACGATCGCGAGGTCCGCGCCTCGACGCTCGCGGGCCCAGTAGGCCGGGATCATGCCGCCGCCATGCTCGATGGATGTCGTGACCACCCGGTCGCCGGGCTGCAGGTCGACGCCGTTCACGGCGATGTTGACGCCCTCGGTGGTGTTCCCCGTGATGGCGATCTCGTCGACGTCCGCGCCTAGCATCTGCGCGCCGAGTTCGCGGAGGCGCGTCATCGTCGCCATCTTGTCGTCCTGGACGTTGCGGGTGACGGGCCCGTCGTTCACCTCGAGGGCAAGGCGGCGGTCCATCGCCTCGGCCACGGCCCGGGAGATGGGACCCGAGAAGCCGCAGTTGACATAGGTGAAGCGCTGCATGACGGGAGTCTGGGCGCGGATCCACTCCCAGCGGGCGGTTTGCTCCTCGGTCGTTGCGGTCATCGATCCCTCCTCGTCTGGCGCTCATGGAGTCGGGCGGATGGTACTCCCCGGGTGGAGGGGCACCGACGCGCGTATCCTCGCGCCCGGGCAACGTGCCAACGGAGGAGGACGCGGGATGGCCGAGGAAGTCGTGAGCCGGGGTGGCTGGAACCCGAACCAGTACGACCGCTTCAAGGCGGAGCGGGAGCAGCCCTTCTACGACCTCGCGGCACTGGCGAGGCCCCAGCCGGGGATGCGCGTGATCGACCTCGGGTGCGGGGACGGGCGGCTGACCGCCTGGCTGCATCGCGAGATCGGCGCGGCGGAGACCCTCGGCATCGACTCCTCCGAGGCGATGCTCGCGAAGTCCGAGGCATCCGCGGGTGACGGCGTCTCGTTCCGGCGGTTGGACATCCTCGACGCCACCGAGGAGTACGCCGGGCAGTTCGACCTCGTCTTCTCGAACGCCGCGCTCCAGTGGATCACCGGGCACGAGACGCTGTTCCCGAAGATCGCGCGGCTGGTGCGGCCGGGCGGGCAACTGGTCGTGCAGATGCCGGCGAACGGCAACGCGCCCTCGCATCGCATGGCGGCCGTGATCGCGCAGGAGGAACCGTTCCGGACCGCCCTCGACGGGTGGGTCCGCGTCGACCCGGTGCAGGGGCCGGAGTTCTACTCGACGCTGCTGCGTGAGCAGGTGGGGTGCGCGGAGCAGCTGGTGCGGCTCCAGGTGTACGACCACGAGCTGGAGGAGACGCGCTCGGCGGTGGAGTGGGTGAAGGGGTCGCTGCTCACGGCCTACCTCGCCCGGCTGCCGGAGGACCTGCACGCGACGTTCCTCGAGCGGTACACGGAGGCGCTGGTGGCGGAGGTGGGGGAGCGGTCGCCGTACTACTACCCGTTCCCGCGCGTGCTGATGTGGGGACGGATGGCCGGGTAGTCGGAGGTCGTTGCCTGCGGTATACCTCGGTCGGGTGGGGTGTTTGAGGGCTACGTGACGCTTCACCCCCACCCTCCCCCCTCAAGAGGGAGGGGTCAGAGGCAGAGGGTCAGGGACGCTTCGAGCGCCGACCGATCCGATCCGATCCGGATCTGACCCCCTCTCCCGGTTTCGGGAGAGGGTTGGGGTGAGGGTCCCTCTGGCCCGCCGCTGCTCTCATCGAAGTCGGCGCGTTACTCCTCCCGCGGCGCCTTGTCTGCCCTCTCCCCAACCCTCCCCCAGAGGGGGACGGGGCCGGATGAATGGAGGGGTTGGGGCGGTTTCTCGGCAGATCTCAGCGCGCCGAAACGTGGCTGTGCCATTGGGATCATCTGACTTTTACCTGGCGCGTTTACTTTCGTCTCGCGGTGGCGTTGTCGGAGATGCACGGGATTCGTGCAGGGCGTCACAAAACGGGGCGCTGCGAGCGAAAGGTCGGATGTCATGCGTTTGCGGGACTATTACAGTCGCATTGTGCGGGATGGCCGCGATGGTCGTCCGTCCATCGACGAGGTTCGCGTTGAGTACCGGCGTGCCATGAAGCGGCAGGTCGACACTCACATCCTCCGGTAGCCGGCCGTGTGTACACGGTCCAAGACGTGCGGCTAGAGGCCCGGGAACTTCCCGGGCCTCTTCGTTTCTGTGGCGTGCTCACCGTGCGGTGCTCGAACGCTGGCGTTGGAGGGCGGCTCCGCCGACGATGGTGCGCGTGATGCCCTCGACGGCCCGACTGGTCTCCTACGGTGTGGTCGCGATCCTCGTGCTCGTGACGGTGGTGCTCGTGCCACTGTCGGGGGTGCTGGAGGTGCCGCGACTGCCGGTGAACCTCGGGAACATCGAGGAAGGGCGCGTCGTCGAACTGCTGTCTGACCAGCTGCAGGAGTCGCAGCGCGGCGACGTGCGCTCGCAGGTCGCACTAGTGCAGGTCGGTGGGGAGCAGGTCCAGGTCGAGCACGTGTTCGTGGAGGGCTCAGCCGGGGCGTTCGCCCTGGCGCCGGGTGACGAGGTGCTCGTCACCTCCACGGACGTCGGTGGCGAGACGCGGTATCTGATCCAGGAGCGGGTGCGCCGGACCTCGATCTGGGTGCTGTCGCTCGCGTTCGCGCTCCTCGTGGTCGCCGTGGGGGGACGGCAAGGGGCGCTCTCCCTGGTCGCCCTCGGCATCTCGTTCCTCGTGATCGTGCGGTTCATCGTCCCGGCGATCTACGCGGGGTGGGACCCGGTGCTGGCCGCGATCCTCGGATCGCTGGTGATCATGTCCGCGTCGCTGATCATCGGGCACGGGCCCAGCACGAAGACGTGGGTTGCCCTCGGCGGGACCGCCGCGGCCCTCGCGCTGACCGGGCTGCTCGCGGTGTTCACGGTCGGCTTCGCGCAGCTCACCGGACTCGGCGACGAGGACGGCGCGACGTTGCAGGCCCTCGTCGAGGGCGTGAGCGCCCGAGGGCTGCTGCTGGGGGGGATCATCATCGGAGCACTCGGCGTCCTCGACGACGTCACGACGACGCAAGCCTCCACGGTGATGGAGATCCACCGTGCGAACCGCTCGCTCGGCCCGGCGCAGCTCTTCGCGCGTGCGATGAACGTGGGACGCGACCACATCGCCTCGACGACGAACACCCTGGTGCTGGCGTACGCGGGCGCGTCGCTACCGCTGCTCATGATCCTCGCGGGACAGGGGGAGCCCCTTGGCATCCTCATCTCCTACGAGCAGCTCGCGACCGAGGTCGTACGGACGCTGGTGGGGAGCATGGGGATTGTCGCGGCGGTGCCGATCACGACGGGCCTCGCGGCGTTCGTCGTCGGCTCGGGGTGGATCAGCGATGACGACCGGACGGGAGCCGCGATGGAGATGGCGGGCTTCGAGGGGCATCGGCACTAGTCGGGGTCACTGCGCCGCGAGCACGTCCGAGGCATCCCATATCCGCTCAAGGATCGCGAGCCCCTCGCCCTGCGTCGGGTCGAGGAGTTCGACGGCGTACTGCTGGCGGATGGCCGTAGGCAGCAGGCGGATGCCGAGGATGCGGTCTCGGGTGAAGCCGACTTCGAGGATGGCGCCCTGCGAGGTCTCAACCGACCAGTCCTGGTCGAAGACGAAGTTGCCGAGGCCGTATGCGATGAACGAGTCGCCGACCCACTCGGTGGCTTGCACCCAGTGCGGGTGGTTGCCGACGACGAGGCTGGCGCCGGCCTCGACGGCAGCGTGGGCGAGGGCGCGCTGGCGGTCCGTGGGGGCGGTGACGTACTCGACGCCCCAGGAGAAGCCGACGATGACGTGGTCCGCGAGCTGGGCGGCGGCGCGGACGTCCTCGGCGACGCCCTCCGGGTCTGCGTGGGCGGTGCCGGGGGTCGTCTCGGTCGCGCCGTAGTGCTGGAAGGCGATGTCGTCGTACGCGAGGAAGGCGAAGGTGATGCCGTCCCGCTCGACGATGGCAGGCTTGCGGGCGGCCTCGAGATCCTCGCCGGCCCCGGTGGTCTGGAGGCCGGCGTACTCCAGGTGGCGCACGGTCTCGAGGACGGCGTCCTGGTAGCCGCACCCCGGCCAGCAGTCGCCGAGGTGGTTCCCCACGGCCAGGGCGACATCGATGCCGGCCGCCGCGGCGGCCTGGGCCGCGAGCGGTGGCGTCGAGAGGTTGAACGTGGGGGTGCAGGGCGTGGGATCGCCGTCGATGACGGCGGGCTCCCAGTGCGACATCACGAGGTCCGCTGCCCGGAGGTACTGGCGCGTCCCGTCGAAGATGGCGTCGTAGCCGTCCTCCAGCGCGAGGACCTGCGTGGTGACGCAGCGGGCGGGGATCAGCTCGCCCGTTGCGACGAAGCGGACAGGCTCCTCGGCGGGCTCGGTGGCCCAACCGAGGGCGTCCGCCACGGCCTGCGCCTCTGGCCCCTGGATCCACAGCGGTGTCGCACCGATGCCACGCTCCCACGACTGGTAGGGGTCGAGCTGGTTCGCGACGAGCGCTCGGACGCGTGGGTCGAGCGCATCGAGCGGGACGAATCCGATCGCCGTGGGGTGCGCAAGGACGTAGTCCGTCACCTCGGAGGGCGTCGCGACCTCGACGAGTCGCTCCGTGCGTCCCTCCTGCCATGAGAAGCCGTCGGCGTCCTCCTGCGCGATGACAAGCGGGCCGCCGAGGCCCATGCCGTCCTCCAGCGCCATGACATCGACGACAGCGCCCGTGCCCAGCTCGTAAAGCGGAGCACGCGGGTGGACGACCAGGGCGTGGTCACGGACACGGATCTCGAGGGCGTCTCCCGCGGGGCGCTGCTCGAGGATCCGCGTCTCGGCGTCGAGGGACACGACATAACCAGCGGCCTTCAGTTGCTCCTCGATGGCGGCGACGGCGGTCGGGTCGTGGTGGACGACGGCGACCGCGACGGCCGGCGTGGCGAGCGTGGTCTTCGTTGGGGCGGGGCGCGCGGGCGAGGCCTCGACAGGCGGGGCGTCATCCTCGAACGCGGAGAGCCCGAGGGGGAGGCCGATCGCGAGCGCGAGGACGGCCGTGAAGACGGCGACGAGGGCGACAGCGCTGCGCTGGTTGGGGCGGCTGGGCATCCTGGGAGGCTACTCGAACAGCCACCAGCGGCGGCGGCGTGGGGGCGTCGCGGAGGGGGTGAGGCCAAAGCGGTCGATGGCGGCGCGGATCATCATCTGCACGGCATCCTCGGCAGAGTCGGTGACGGTGAAGCGCTCCAGGTCGTGCTCGGCGATCTTGCCGTCCGCGACGAGTCGAGAGCGGAGGAAGCCCATCAGGTCGCCCCAGAACGCGGCGCCCATCAGCACGATCGGGAAGTCCTTGATCTTCCCGGTCTGGACCAGCGTGGCGGTCTCGAACGCCTCGTCGAGGGTGCCGAAGCCGCCCGGGAGGACGATGAAGCCGTAGCTGTACTTCACCAGCATGACCTTCCGCACGAAGAAGTAGTGGAAGGTCACGAACCGGTCGAGGTACGCGTTCGCCTCCTGCTCGTGCGGCAGGATGATGTTGCACCCCACGGAGCGTCCTCCGGCCTCGCGGGCGCCGCGGTTGGCCGCCTCCATGACCCCGGGGCCACCCCCGGTCATCACGGTGAACCCGGCCCGTGCGAGGCGCGCGCCCACCTCTCGGGCGAGCTCGTACTCCGGGTCGCCCTCCTGGACGCGCGCCGAGCCGAAGACGGTGACGCACGGGCCGAGGAAGTGGAACTTGCGGAAGCCCCGGAGGAACTCGAGCCCGATCCGGAACAGCCGCACGAGTTCCAGGCCGCGGTCGTCGGGGCCGAGGAGGAACTGCTGCTCGGAGGCGTCGTCCTCCCGCGGGCCCTCGACGCGGGGGTCCGTGGCGACGGTGCGTCGAGGGGCGTCGTGAGGCGGGTGTTCGTCCATCAGTTCGAGGGTAGGGGGCGATGACGCTGGTCGCCTGTGGTGGAGGCGGCGTCGGGGAGAGCGGAAGAGACCCTCACCCCAACCCTCTCCCGCCGAGCCGGGAGAGGGGGCCGGAATCGGAAGGGGTCGGAATCGGAGAGGGCCGGAGTCGGAGGGGGAGCGAGAGAGGGCGAGGTGCTCGCTACCTCGGGAGGGTGTCCTCAAGCCAGTCGAGGGTGGGGGTGGCGGCCCAGAAGCGAGGGCGGCCCGAGGCGTCCCGGGTGCGGTAGCCGACGTGGCCGCCGCGATCGGCGAGGGCGACCTGCACGCGGCCCTCGGCGGTGCGGTGGTGGCGGGCGATGAGGGCAGGTGGGATGAAGGGGTCGTTCCGGGCGGTGAGGAGGAGTGCGGGCACCCTCAGGCGGTCGAGGAGCGGCGCGGCGCCCGCGGCCTCGTAGTACGCGTCCACGTCCGGGAAGCCGGAGGCGGGCGCGGTGAAGTGATGATCGAACTCGCGGATCGAGTGGATCGTCCTCAGACTGGCCGGCGGACCGGGCTCCGGGCGCACCGCACGGATCGCGTTCAACATCCGGCACAGCCCGAGGACGAAGTTGAGCCGGTAGAGGGTGTTCGAGGGGCGGTTGATCTCGCGCTCGATCGCGAAGAAGTCGACCGCCGGGTTGAGCGCGACGACGGCGTCGGCGCGGGACGCGGAGCCCTCCAGCGCGGCGTAGCGGAGTGACATGTTCGCGCCGAGGGAGACCCCGAGCACGGCGTAGGGGCGAGGCAGGCGGCGCGCCTCCATCTCCGCGAGGACGGCGCCGATGTCGTCCGTCTGCACGGCCGCGAAGAGCGTGGAGGCAAGTCCCTCGGTGCCGCCGTGATTCCGGAGGTTGACGCGGACGGTGTGCCAGCCGCGTCGCAGAGCCTCGCTGGCGAGGGCGATGTTGTGCGGGCGCTGCGCGGAGCCGCCGAGCCCGTGGACGATGAGCACGGAGCCACGGTCCGCCGCGGGCGGAGAGGACCACCACGTCTCCACCGCCGTGCCGGGCTCGACCTCCACGACGTGACACGTCGCCTCGAACGGCGCGGTGGGCAACGGGAGGGTGGAGGCGAGGATGGTCTCCAGGTGGCCGCCGCGCATCCACCAGGGGAACGGGCCGGGGTGGAGGATGGCTGGCTCCTCCGGGAGTGCGGGGGCGCTTGGTGCGGCTCGTGTCGTGTCCATCGCCATCCTTCGAGTAGAGCACTGGGGCTCTGCGGTGTCTTGTCTTCCCTTGTCCCAGCCCTCCCCCCAGGGGAGGTGGGGGCCGGAGCCGGATGGATCGGATGCGCTACGTTTGCGATGTGCGAGGGGAGCGACGCATGAGCACGGTGGAGGAGCGCTGGGGCGCGGAGCCGTACTGCTACCTGACGACCACGGGCCGACGCTCGGGGCGGCCTCACGAGATCGAGATCTGGTTCGCTCCGGTGGGGGACACGATCTACCTGATGAACGGCTCGGGCGAGGGCGTCGTGGCCGGGCAGTCGGACTGGGTGAAGAACCTGGCAGCGGATCCTCGCGCGCGTATCCGGATCGGCGATGAGACGTTCGAGGGCGTCGCGCGGACCGTCGAGTTCGACAGTGCCGAGCATGAGCGCGCCCGCGAGCTCCTCGTGGCGAAGTACGAGGCGGGGAGCGGAGACCTCAGCCGGTGGCGCGCAACGGCGTTTCCGGTCGCGATCGCCCTCACGCCAGGCCGCGCGGAGGCCTCGGACTAGCGGGTGAGGCGCAGGGGGAGGAACCTGTAGGCATGGCCTCGCGCACGGTCGCTGTTGCTCCGGTCCGTACCTCGTCCCAGTCCCGCGTCCGGTGGATGGCCTGGGTGACCCTCGCGATCACGGTCGCGACGATCGTGATGGGGGCCGTGGTCCGCGCGACGCACTCGGGCGACGGGTGCGGCGCGAGCTGGCCGGCCTGCGATGGCTCGCTCGTCCTTCCCGGCACAGGTGACCGCGCGATGGTGATCGAGTTCTCCCACCGCATGATCTCTGGACTGAGCCTGATCGCCGTTGTCGTCCTCGCGGTGATGGTGTTCCGCACGTACGTCGCGGGGCACCCCACGAGGAAGGCGGTGCTCTGGAGCCTCGGACTGCTCGTGCTGGAGGCGCTGATCGGCGCCGCGATCGTGCTGTACGGGTGGGTGGCACATGACCGTTCCGTCGCGCGACAGATCTCGGTGCCGGTACACCTCGTCAACACGTTCCTGCTGACGGCCGTCCTCACGTACACGCTCTGGCTGATCGAGGGCTACGCGAAGCCGCGCTGGCGCGCCGTCCCCACCCGCACGAGGGCGCTCCTCGGGCTGTCGTTCGCGCTCCTGCTGGTCGCGGCGACGGGGGCGACGACCTCGCTCGCGGACACGCTGTTCGCCGCCGAGACGCTCGCCGAAGGTGTCCGGCAAGACTTCAACCGCGAGTCCGAGCTGATCGTGCAGCTGCGCATCCTCCATCCGATCGTGGCGGTCTCGGCGGGTACGCTCATCGCGTGGTTCACCTGGCGTCACCTCGACGAGATCGAGGCGCGCGGCCACGTCTGGGCGGCCCGAGTACTCATCGCGGGAATCGCCGTTCAGGCGATGCTCGGGTTCGTCCACATCGCGCTGCTGACGCCGCTGGCGACGGGCCTCCTCCACCTGTTCATCGCGCAGGCGCTCTGGATCGCCCTGATGTGGGTCGCGCTCACGCTCCTGTCGGAGCCTGGGCGCGTCACCTCCGAGGCCGGCGCCGGCGACTGAGGCCTACGCGCGCGGTCGGACGCGGACGGCGCTCGACAGCGTGGACGTCTCCCTGGGAGCGAGGGTGACCGCGTCGCCCCGCACGTTCGCGGTCTCGACACAGACCATCCGCCGCCACTCGACCTCGCCGAGGTCGGCGAGCCCTCGGGCCTTCTCGATGCCGGGGTTCCACACGACCGTCGACCGCGCGTTGGTATCGGCCACCTCGATGGTGCGGGCGGCGTCCTCGATGGTGACGGTCGAGTCGGGGCGTCCGAGGTAGAGGCGATCCACCTCGCCGGAGAAGCGGATGGGGGTGCCCTCGGCGGCGCGTGATGCATTCCCGGCTGCCATGTCCAGGTACGGGGCGTCCTCCAGGCCGGCGACCAAAACCTCCGTGATGTCGCTGATCGCGAAGTACGCATGGAGGGCTGCCTCGAACGACGCGGGGGCAGCGCCCTCGTTGCGGACGGCGAGCGTGGCGACCAGTTCCGCGCCGAACGAGGCCGTGAGGCGGCACGCCCACTCCTCGATCCGCGCTTCAAGCGCGACCTCGATTGCGTCACCCCGATGCTCGACGGCGGCGAGTGACCACGCCCGGGTGCGCGCGAGGCCGTGCGAGGGCTTCGCGAGATCCGAGGGGTGCGCGCCGAACCACGGGAAGCAGATCGGGATGCCGCCGCGGATCGCGCGGCCATCCTCGTACGTCGCGTTCGGGCTGAGCCACAGCACGTCGTCGTGGCCGGCGGGACGCCAGCGCGTGACCTGCGCGCCGTGGAGGGTGAACGCGCCCTCGCAGGCGGCGGTGGCGACGACGCCACGTACGAGGCCGCCCGGTCCATCCTCGAAGCGGAGGCCGTCGATCTCAACTGCGCGCGGGTCGATGGGCACTAGAAGCCGGTCCGAACCTCGAGGCAGCGCCGGATGCCGTACAGGTCCCGGTGCGCCTCGACCTTCGTCACGTCGCGGCCCGCGGCTTCGAGGGCGCCGACGGCCAGTTCCTCGACCCACGACATCTGCCCCGCGCCCACCTCGAGGAGGACGGCCGCCTCGGGCGCGAGATGGTCCGCCATCTGCTCGGTGAGGCGGCGGATCAACTCGATGCCGGTCACGCCGCCCTCCACGGCGATGCGCGGCTCGCGGTCGCGGATCTGGGGCGGGAGCTCCTCGAAGTCCTCGGTGGGGACATAGGGGAGGTTGGCGCAGATCACGTCGATCGGCTGGTCGAGCGGTTCGAGGAGGTCGCCGGTCAGCAGGACGACGCGGTCCTGCAGCCCGTGGCGGCGCATGTTGCGGCCCGCCCACTGGAGCGCCTCCGTGGAGACGTCCACGCACCACACCTTCGTGTTCGGCGCGTGCGCGGCGATGGAGAGCCCGATGATCCCGGACCCGGTACCGATGTCCGCCACCCGCACGAGGCGACCCGCCCTCGGATGCTCGCGGACGGCGGCAAGGGCGGCCACGACGAGCTCCTCTGTCTCCGGGCGCGGGACGAGGCAGCCCGGGCCGACCTCGAAGCTGCGTCCGTAGAACTCGCGGCGTCCGAGGATGTAGGCGAGGGGTTCGTGGTTGAGCCGGCGGCCGAGGAGCTCCTCGAACGTCGCGAGGGCCTCGGGACGGCCTTCGGACGCGGCCATCACCTGCGCCCGGTCGAGGCCGCTGGCCTCGCCGTACAGGAGGTCGGCCTGCAGTACGCCGTCGTCGAGATCCTCGGCGGCGTGTCCGACGACGAGGCGTTCCGCCGCCTGCCTCAGCGTGTCGCGGAGCGCCATCGAGCTACGTCCGCTCGGAGGGGCGTCGTCGCTCGCGCTGGTGGAGTACCTCGTACAGCACGAGGCCGGTCGCGACGGCGAGGTTGAGCGAGTCAGCGCGTCCGCGCATGGGGATCGAGACCATGCGATCGCACGCGGCCTGGTAGGCCTCGGGCAGTCCGGCGCGCTCGCTGCCCATGAGCACGATCGTGCGGGCGCCGTAGTCGGCGGTGCGGTAGTCCTCGGCGGCATCGCCGGCCGTGCCCACCATCGTGAGGCCGTGCGCCTGCGCCCACTCGCGGAGCTCGGGGAACGAGGAGCGCACGAGCCGCGAGGTGAACACGGCCCCTGTGCTCGCGCGCATCGCGACCGGGTCGAAGGGATCCGCGGTGTGGTCGAGCAGGATGACGCCCTCGGCGCCGGTGGCGTCGCATGTGCGCACGATCGTGCCGATGTTCCCCGCGTCCGCGGCGGACTCGAGGGCGACCCACGTCGAGCCGTCCCCTGGCTCGACGTCGCGGAGGCGCTCCCAGCGCTGGCGGAGGACGGCGGCGATGCCCTGCGGCCCGTCACGCTTCGAGAGCGTGCGGAACACCGGCTCGTCCACCTCGATCACCTCGACCTCGCGCGAGCAGGCGAGGGCAACGGCGTCCCAGCCGGTCTTCCCCTTGAGGAGCTTCGGGCAGACGACGAGGGCGTCGATCGGAGCCTCGACCTGCACGGCCTCCACCACGGAGCGGATGCCCTCGACGAAGGTCAGGCCGGTGCGTTCGCGCTCCTTGCGCATCTGCAGGGCGCGGATGCGCTTGATCCGCTCGTTGGCGGTGGAGGTGATGAGGCCGGGCATGGTGGTGGTCGTGTTCCTTGGGGCGCGGTCTACGCCGTCGCGGCGAGGGCGCGCGCCTGGTCCTCGGACGCCACGGCATCGATGAGGGCGTCCAGGTCGCCGTCCATCACCTTCGGGATGCCGTGGACGGTGAGGCCGATGCGGTGGTCGGTGATGCGGTCCTGGGGGTAGTTGTACGTGCGGATCTTCTCGGCACGGTCGCCGCTGCCCACCTGCGACCGGCGGAGCGCGGAGACCTCGGCGTCCTGCGCCTCCCGCTGGAGGGTGTAGAGCTTGGCGCGGAGCTGTGCCTCCGCCTTCGCGCGGTTCTTGGCCTGCGAGCGCTCGTCCTGGCAGGTGACGACGATGCCGGTCGGGTTGTGGGTCATGCGCACGGCGGTCGCGACCTTGTTCACGTTCTGACCGCCCGCACCGCCGGAGTGGAAGATGTCGATGCGGACGTCGTTCCAGTTGATGTCCACGTCCACCTCGTCCACCTCGGGCATCACGGCGACCGTGGCCGTGGAGGTGTGGATGCGGCCCTGCGCCTCCGTCTGGGGTACGCGCTGGACGCGGTGGACACCGGACTCGAACTTGAGGCGGGAGTAGGCGCCTCGGCCGTGGATCTCGAACACGATCTCGCGGTAGCCACCGGCCTCGTTCGCGCTCGTGTTCGTGACCTCGGTCTTCCAGCCGACACGCTCCGCGTACCGCTGGTACATCCCGAACAGGTCCGAGGCGAAGATGCCGGCCTCGTCGCCCCCGGCCCCCGCGCGGATCTCGACGATGACGTTGCGCTCGTCGGCGGGGTCCTTCGGCAGGAGGGCGACCTTCATCTCCTGGTCCAGCTGCTCGACTTCCTCGGAGAGCTGCTCAACCTCCTCGTGCGCCAGGTCACGCATCTCTTCGTCGCCCTCGCGCATCAGCACGCGGGCGTCCTCCAGCTGCTGGGCCGCCTCGCGGTAGCGCCGGTAGAGGAGCACGACGGTCTCGAGGTCCGAGCGTTCCTGGGCCAGTTCCTGGACACGCCGGTGGTCAGCGATGACCTCGGGATCGGTCAGCTGTTGCTCAAGCTCCGTGTAGCGAGCCTCAAGGTCTGCCAGTCGTTCGAGCATGGGAGACTCAGAATAACAGCGAGCCCGGTACGGACACCCTGTCACGTCTCGCCGCTGCTCAGGGAGGAAGGACGTCGATGCTCGACACCGACAACCCGATCGTCATCCTCTGCGCCACCGCCGAGGAGCACCGCGTCGCCGGCGACCTCGATCGCGCTCGCGCCCTGCTCCGGCAGGCGTGGGAGGACGCCTCGACGCCATGGGAGCGCGCCGTCGCGGCGCATTACGTCGCCGGGATCCAGCCCGCCCCGGCGGGACGCCACCACTGGCACCGCACCGCGATGGACGAGGCGCGCCTCGCCGAAGCCGAGGACGCGGACTCCGTCCGCGAACTCTGGCCCTCGCTCCACCTCGCGTTCGCCAGTTCGCTGGAGGACGTCGGCTCCCCCGCCCGCGCCGCCGAGGAGTACCGGGCCGCCCTCGACGCCGCAGCCGCCCTCGGCGCTGCGGGGGAGGGCTCTGCACGGGCCGCCGAGGATGGCCTACGGCGGGTGGGGGCGGAGTGATGTTGCTCGACGATGACGGTGGCGCCGATGCGCTCGACATCACGTTCCGCGAGGAGACACGGGGGCATGTCGTGAGCCACGAACTCGACGAGCGGCGCTTCATCGATCGCGACGACCTCGGCGACGTGGGTGTCGAGATCCTCGACGTGAGCCTTGGCATCGACCCAACGGGCTGCCTCGCCGCGACGAGATCGCGGAACTGCTGAACGCGATCCCGCACCCCGTCTGACGGCAGCCCGCCGAGGGCTAACGCGCCGTTGTCTTCTTCGAGGCCGTCTTGGCCTTCGCGGCAGCCTCGGTTTCCTTTGCGCGGATCTTCACGATGCGCTGGATCAGGCGCGTCGGGATGGGGTCGGCGTAGGCGAAGCGCATGGTGCCTTTCCCGTGGACGTGCGGCGCGATCTCCCCGCCGAGGGCTTCTGTGATGCCGTCGGTCACCGGGTAGAGCGCGTAGTGTTTTGCGGCGGCGTTTAGGTA
>JALOAM010000013.1 GCA_023228765.1 Dehalococcoidia bacterium | reverse complement strand
GCGAAGACCGAGGCGCCCGCCGGCGGGGCCGGTCGCGTCGCCTCGCGCGGGATCGACCAGGACAGCGCCTCGTCCGCGGCGAAGATGTACGTCGTCCCGGGCTCGAGGACGGTCAGTCCCATTGACGAGCCCCGCATCCACCCGTCGTACAGGCCCGGCGCGCGCTCCACCCAGACCTCGATCGACTGCGGGCCGCTCCCCGTCCCGTCCGATGGCTTCAGGCGTGCCTCGGTGAGGGCGTCGGCGAGCGTGACCCGGCCTCGGTTCCATTCGATCTCGGTCAGGCCCGCGGGGATCGTGATGCCACACGCCTGCACGCGCGCGTCGAACAGCGGCGATCCGCTGCACGCCGACGCGACGCTCGGCCCGAGCGCGAGCCACGCGCCGAGGGCGACCACGGCGGCCAGGATGGCAGGAACGGGGATGCAAGAGATGGTGCGCTGCATGCTTTCAGCGTACGGCCACGCCGCCGAGTGAACAGTGTCTTTTCTCACACGACCTCCTCGGGGCTCCGCTCCACGACCCGACCGTCTTCCACGGACCACACCGTCGAGGCCAGCGCGGAGATGAGGTAGCGGTCGTGCGTCACGGCCAGCAGTGCGCCCTCGAACCCGTCGAGGGCAACCTCCACCGCCTCGCGCGACTCCAGGTCCAGGTGGTTGGTCGGCTCGTCGAGCAGGAGGACGTTCGCGCCCTTCAGCATGAGCAATGACAGTGCCAGCCGCCGCCGCTCGCCGTAGGAGAGCTGGCGTAATGGCGTCGTCGCCTGCGTTCGTCCGAGGAGGACGCGATGCACGAAGTTGGAGGCGTCCACCGCGGAGACGCCGGCCTCGCGACGTACCGCCTCCACCGCCGTCGCATCGAGCAGGTGGTCGAGCGCGTCCTCCTGCGCGAGGTACCCGACGCGCGCACTTCCGGCGACCGAGATCGAGCCGCGCGAGGGGATGACCTCGCCGAGGATCGCGCGCAGCAGCGTGGTCTTTCCGCTTCCATTGGGCCCGACGAGCGCGATGCGGTCCCCCCGCCCGAGGGCGAGGTCGAGCCCTCGGAGGATCGGGACGCCTCCGCCCGGCGCGAGGTCGACTCCCACCGCCTCGACCAGTCGCGAGGCGGAGCGGCCTGCGTCACCGAAGGCGGCCTGGATGCCGTGCGGCCGGTCCGAGGGCCGCTCGATGCGGTCGGTGGCCGCGGCCTGTCGTTCCAGCCGGCGCTTCAGCGTGGTCGAGCGGCGCGCGATCTTCTTCGCCTTCTTGCGGATTGCGAAGTTGATCGTGCTGTTCTCGATGTAGCGCGAGCGGGACTCAAGCTGCGTGAGATGGTCCTTCAGCTTGCGCTCGGCGCGCTGCTGGCGGCCGAACGCCGCCCACTGCTCCTCGCGCCGTCGCTCGCGCTCGTCGATCCACTCCGAGTACGTCCCCGCGAACACCTCGGGCGTGCCGCCATCGGCGTCGAGCACCACGAAGGCGTCCGCGACCTCGTCGAGGAGGGCACGGTCATGGGAGACGAGCAGCACGGCGCCCTCGAACGTCGCGAGGCGATCCTCGAGCCAGCGGATGCCGGCCAGGTCGAGGTGGTTGGTCGGCTCGTCGAGCAGGAGGATGTCCGCGCCGGAGGTCATCACCTCCGCCAGCGCGAGCTTGGCCTGCTCTCCACCCGAGAGCCGACCGACCTCGGCATCCGACGCGACATAATTCACCCCGAGAGCTTCGAGGACCTCGCGCGCTTCGTCGCCACGGCCGGCCGCGTCCACGAGCGCGTCGTATTCCTCGGTGAGCGCGGGGTTGTCCTCGCCGGTCGCGAGGCGGCCGCCGATCGCCGCGAGCGCGTTCGCGACGGCGTCCGGGAACAGCGAGGGGAACTGCTCGCCGGCGGTGACGCCATCGGGGACTTCGACGGCCTGCCGGAGGTACGCGATCCGCGCGCCCGGCGCCGTCTCGACGTGCCCCGAGTCCGGCGGGAGGAGCCCCGCGGCGATCCTCAGGAGGGTGCTCTTCCCGCTCCCGTTCGGACCGATCACGCCGAACGCCTCGCCCCGGTTCACGACGACCGAGGCGCGCGAGAGCACGCTCCGCGGACCGTAGGCCTGTGAGACCTGGTTCAGTTGCAACATCACTCGCACACGGACGCAGACAGCCACCCGGATTCGGGGTGCCAGCGTGGGCGGTCAGTGCTTGCTGCTGCGTCGAGGGATGCGCGGGAGGGCCCGCACCGGGGCGCACGATCCTCGAAGGGATCGTGAGGAGCACAGAACGCCCGGTGCTACTTAATCAACGGAGCCCAGTGCCTTCCCGGCCGGCCTCGCGGGCCAGCGTACGGCGAGGGTATCACCCCTCACCTGTGTTCCTGCTAACGCTCGACGAGGCCGCAGGCTAACGTGCGTTGATGCTGACCCTCCGCAATCCGCACAGTGTCCTCGCCGTGCTCGCCTCTCGTCCCGACGCCGTGGCCGAGGTGCGCGTGCCCGAGGGGAAGGGGCACGGGGCGTGGGAGCGCGTGGCGACGGAGGCGCGCCGCCTTGGTCGGCCCGTGCGAGCGCTCCCGTCCGCCGAGGCGCGCGATCCGCGAGATCGCCGCGACCGGCGCGATCGCGGCCGTCCGCAGGGCGGCACCGGAGGCGGTGGACGGACCGGCGCGGAGGCGTACGTCGACGACCGCGAGGCGGTGAGCCTCGATGAGCTGTTCGCAGGGCGGCCGTCGGGCGGGCTCTGGCTCGCCCTGGACCAGGTGCAGGACCCGCATAACGTCGGGGCGATCTTCCGCACGGCGGCCTTCTTCGGGGTGCGCGGGATCGTGATGACCGATGTCCGCGCCGCCTCGCTGACCTCGGTCGTCTACGACGTCGCGAGCGGGGGTGTGGAGGCGGTGCCGTTCGCCGTGGAGACGAACCTGCGGCGCGCGTTGCAGGCCGCGAAGCGGGCGGGGGTGTGGATCCTCGGCACCTCCGAGCACGCGAAGCGCGACGTGTCCGAGGTCCCCGTCGACCGTCCGTGGTTGCTGGTCGTGGGGAACGAGGAGTCCGGCCTCCGCCGTCTGACGCTGGAGACCTGCGACGAGATCTGTCGCGTCAGCCCTCGGGGCGACGCGGTCACATCCCTCAACGTCTCGGTCGCCACGGGGATCCTGATCGGGGCGCTCGCCGGGAGCGGTCGGCGCTAGCCTCCGCCACCGGCGCGGGCGTCGATGTACGCCGCGAGGAACTCGCGCGCCCACGTCACGAAGTCACCCGTCGCATCGCCGAGGGCGATGACCTGGTTGTCCTCGAGTTCGATCTCGATGCGGACAGGCGCGCCCGAGCGGTCGGTGCCGCTCCAGACGAGGCGGGAGGCGCGGCCGGGTTCCTCGGGCGGGGCGAGGGTGACGTCCGGCGGGCCGGACTCCGCGCAGCGCACGGCCTCCGCGAACCAGGTGAGCCCGCCGAACGAGGCGAGCTCGTGGGCACTGTCCGCGCCATCCTCGCCGATCCCGAGCCGGGCGAGCAGGTCGCGCGGTTCCTCGGTCATTCCGACGAGGTCCGCGAGCGCGCGCACCTCGTCCGCGCGCGGGAGCGGGCGGCGGAGGCGGCGGGCGGGTGGCACGGTGCGGTCGCTCAGGGCGCCCCACACCGCGGTCAGGCGGCGGACGGCCTCCACGGACTCTTGCAGGAGCAGCGCCGCGAGGGCGCCTCGGTAGGTGGCGTCGGCGAGGAAGATGCCCGTGAGGACGTTGTCCGCGACCACCTGGGGCTTCCAGAGGGTGACGGACTCGTAGGCGCGGAGGAACGCGAGTTCTTCCGCAGCACTCCCGAACATCAGGCCGTCAGAACCCTCTGGCGTCGCAGTCCCCATAGATTCGGTCGTTTCGTATTCTGTTGCGGGCGGTATAGCGTCGTTCCTGCCTACAATAACGGTTGTGACATTGCACCCTGTGGGAGAACCGTCATCGCCTCCGCGCCGCACGCGCACGGGCCGCCGCTTCGTCCCGAAGCTGGTGCCACCGCGCCGTCGGAGCGATACCGTCCGCCGGGAGCGGCTCCACACGCTGCTCGAGGACGCCCTCGAGTGTGACGTCACGCTGATCACAGCGCCAGCGGGGTACGGGAAGTCCACGCTGGCCGTGGACTGGTGCGAAGACGCCCAGATCCCCCTCGCCTGGCTGTCGCTGGACCGGCAAGACACCGACCCGCTCGCGCTCATCGGCAACATCGTCGGCGCCATCCGTCGCGTCTACCCGGACGCCCTGGCCGAGGCCGCCGAGCGCCTGGAGGCGGGCGCGCAGCCCGCGGGCGCTGCGGCCGTCATCGCAGAGGTGGCCGCGGCTGTCGCAGCCGAGATCGACGACCTCTTCGTCCTCGCGCTGGACGACCTGCACGTGCTGGACGAGTCCGCCGACGCGATGCGCGTCGTGGACGCGCTCGTCCGGGCTGTGCCGATGAACATGCGGCTCCTGCTGCTCTCGCGGACATGGCCCTCGCTCGGCTCGCTCGCGCGCCTGACGGCGCAGCGGCGCGTGGCGAGTCTGACCGTGCGTGACCTCGTGTTCAGCCCGGAGGAGGCGTCCGCCTTCCTCGATGCGTCCTCCGTCGAGGATGCCGACATGCGCTCGCGCCTGGTGCAGCGCGCAGATGGCTGGGTGGCCGCGCTCGCGATCATGGCGGACCACGCCCGCGAGGAGCACGGCGGCATCTCTTCCGATGTCGAGTTCATCTTCGGTCAGTTCATCGACCAGGAGGTGCTGGACCGGCTGAACGCCGAGCAGCACGAGCTCCTCACGGCCTGCTCGGTCCTTCCCACGTTCGACCGCGAGTTCGCGCAGGCGCTGAGTCGTAACTCACAGGCGGGGGCGATCCTCCGTGAGCTGGAGCAGAGCAACCGCTTCCTTGCCCGCCTCGCGGAGAGCGAGGCGAGCGAGGGCGAGTGGTACCGGGTCCACGCGCTGATCCGTGAGCACCTCCTCGCCCGCATGGAGCGGGAGGAGCCCGGCCGCCTACAGGAGCTGCGCCGGCAGGCCGCCGCCATCTGCGCGCGTCGTGGCCTCCTCGCGACGGCGATGGACCTCTCGATCGCGGCCGGCGACTGGGGCGAGGTGGTCCGGGAGCTGTACGACTCGCGGGAGCACCTCTACCAGCGCGGCGAGTGGCAGACCCTGGCGGGGTGGATCGACCGCCTGCCGGAGGAGGTGCTCCTCCAGGAGGCCGGCCTCGCGCTCACGCGCGCCCGCCTCGCGGCGAAGTTCGGGCAGCGGCAGGACAGCCTGGCCCGGCTCGACCGCGTGGAGGAGCAGCCTCTCGACGCCGAGGAGCGCGTCCGCGTCGACCTCTTCCGGGGCGTCGCCTACCGCGACCTCGGGCGCATCGGGGACGCCATCGACGCGTACCGCCGTGCCCGCCAGGCCGCCCTCGAAGCACTGCCAGACGACCATCCCGTCCTCGCCGAGATCGACCTCGAGGAGGGCGTCACGATCGCGCGGGCCGGCCAGTTCGAGGCGGCACAGGTCCGCTTCGAGTCCGCCGCCGAGGCGTTCGACCGGTTGAAGGATTACCACCGCGCGGCGGAGTGCCGCGACTGCCTCGGTATCACGCTCTATATGCGAGGCCAGCTGGCCCCGGCGATGGTCGAGTACACGCAGGCGCAGCGCTCCTGGCGTCAGCTCGCCGACCCGCAGGCGCAGATCACCACGATGAACAACATGGCGAACGTCCAGCACATGCTGGGCGAGCTGGACACCGCCCGGGACACCTTCGACACGGTGATCCAGCGCTCCAGCCAGATCGCCTTCCACCGCATGGAGGCCTGGGGCAAGGAGGGCCTCGCGACCGTCGAGCGCGACCTCGGACGCCTCGACAACGCGATCACGCTCTACACCGTCGCCATCCACGAGGCGCAGGAGATCGACGATCCGGCCCTCGTGATGGAGGCCACCTACGGCCTCGCGATGTGCTACCGGGAGCGCGGCGAACACATCCGTGCGCGCGCCCTCCTGGACCACGGCCTCCGCTCCGCCAGCCAGGTCGAAGCCTGGTTCGAGGAGACGCGGTTCCGCATCGGCATCGGGGCGACCCTCCTCTCGGAGGGACAGGCGGAGCAGGCGTTCCCGGTGCTGGACCAGGCCGCATCCGGCAGCCGCGAGTCCGGCGCGGTCCGCGAGCAGGCGATCGCGACGTTCCTGCTGGCTGCGGCGCACCTCCGGCTCAAGAACCGTGCTGAAGCCGCGGAGAGCCTCGCACTCGTGCGCGACCTCACGGAGCAGCTGGGATACGACCAGTTCCTCCTGGTGGAGGCGCGACAGCTTCTCGATGTCCTCGACTTCGCGGCGACCCGCAAGGAGGTCGCGGACTACTACCGGACGATCAGCGACCGAGTCCGACCTCAGCCGGTGGAGCACGAGGAGGCGGACACCGACCTCCCCACGGCGTTCCGCATCCGCGCGGAGGCGTTCGGCGGCGCGCGCGTGGCCATCGGCGGGCGGCTGATCGAGGACATCGAGTGGCGGAGCGAGCGCTCCAAGGAGATGTTCTTCTACCTGCTGGACCGCGGCCGGCCGATGCGGAAGGAAGAGATCGCCCTCGAGCTCTGGCCGGAGGCCGGACCGAAGCAGATCAACAGCGCCTTCCACACGACGCTCTACCGCCTGAGGAAGGCGATCCACCCGCAGGTTGTGGTGCAGTCCGGCGGCGGCTATCGCGTGAACCCGGAGTTCGACATCTCCTACGACGCGGCTGAGCTGGAAGAGGCCGCCCGCGCGAGCGAGGATGCCGAGCAGGGCAGTGAGGAGTGGGTGACCGGCCTCAGCCGCGTCGCCAGCCTCTACCGCGGCCCCTTCGCCTCCTCCTTCGATTCCGCGTGGGCGGAGCAGGCGCGACGCCACTACGAGGACATGTACCTCTCGTCGGTGCTCGCGCTCGCCTCGGCCGCCCTCCATCGGGGCGACGCCGCCGAGGCGATCCGGATGGCGGAGTCCGTGATCGGCACCGACCCGCTGAACGAGGACGCGACCTATCGCCTGATGGAGGCGCACGTCCAGCGCGGGAACCTGGAGCTGGCGACGCGCGCCTACCGCCGGCTGCATGACGCGCTGCGCGAGGAGGGCGCGGAGCCCTCGCCACGGGTCAAAACGCTGTACCAGCGCGCGCTCACGGGCGATGCACTTGACGACACGTTATGAGGACTCGCCGGCTCATTCCGGACTCAATGGCGACTCATGCGAGTCGCCATTGTTCTTATTCCCGACAGGATCACACAACAAATCTGCATAAATCTGGGTATGACCACCTTCCGCCGCACGATCTGGTCAGAGGTTCGTAAGAGCCCTATCCGTAAGTTCTCCTCGTCGTCACTGATCGCGTCCTACGCGATTTAAGGAGAGCACCATGCGCCGCATCATCAACACCGCCGCCGCCACCGCTGTCACCGTTGCCGTGTTCGTCGCCACCACCGCTTCGGCGTCGGCCGGCGTGGTGTGGCCCTGGTAAGAACAAGACGGGAATGCTCGGCGCCTTGAGCGCCGGGTGTCCCCCGGGAAGGCGCCTTCTGTCATGACCGCGTCCCCCGGGGTTTCCATTCTCGAAAGATCGGTGCTCGGATCGCGTCCGGTAACGGCCGCATCCGAAATCGATGTGCTGGTCGAGGAGATCGCCGAGCTCCGGCCTCTGCCGCCCATTGCCGCCCAAGTGCTGCAGATCGCGGAAGGGGACCACTTTTCCGCGCATGAGCTGGCGCAGGCGATCTCCTC
This sequence comes from Dehalococcoidia bacterium, assembly GCA_023228765.1. GTDB lineage: Bacteria > Chloroflexota > Dehalococcoidia > UBA2979 > UBA2979 > W-Chloroflexi-9. The sequence continues at coordinate 24,594 of JALOAM010000013.1, read as the reverse complement.
GGACCCAGCACTCACGGCCCGCGTCCTGCGGGTCGCGAACTCCGCCTACTACGGCTTCCCCCGTCGCATCACCACCATCCGCGATGCCGTGGTGCTGCTTGGGTTCCGCCAGGTGCGGTCCACCCTCTTCGCCACCACCGCGATGCGCACGCTCCCGGCATACGAGGGCATCGAGGCGTTCGCGTTCTGGCGGCACTCCGTAGCGGTCGGGGTCCTCGCCGGACTCCTCGCGCGCGCCGAGGGCACCCACCAGGAAGAGGCGTTCACCGCCGGCGTCCTGCACAACGTGGGTCGCCTCGCGCTGGAGCAGGCTCGGCCCGCCGAGTTCCGTCGCGCCCGCGCCATGGCCGCCGACGAGAGCATCCCGCTACACGAAGCCGAGCAGCGCCTGTTCGGCTTCACCGACGCCGAGCTCGGTGGCCGCCTGGCGCTGCGGTGGGGCTTCCCGCCCGCGCTTGCCAGCGCCATCGCCGAGCATGGGGCCTCCCCCGCCACGTTCGAGGACCTGGCGAGCCTTCCCGCGCTCGTCGCGCGGGCCCGCGCGTTCGCTGCCTCGCACGGCATCTCGGACGGCGCGGAGCCGCCCTCCTGCCCCTCGCGCCGCGCTGCGATGAGCACGTTCTCGGCGAGCATGGCAGTGATGAGCCCGGACGACCTGCCGCGTCCCGCGATGCCGTGTGGCTCCGCCGCCGTGGAGGACGCCCTGGAGGTCCTCGTTGCGGAGCAGGGCGGCCTGGGCGTGGTCCTGGACCGCGCCGCCGCGTTCGTGGAGCACACCGCCTCCGGCGCCTAGCCCAGCCACGTTCGACTCGTCCGAGGGCCCCCAGCCCCATTCGGAACGGTTGAGATGAAGCCCACCGCACGTCCGAGACATCGCGCGTGGCCGGATGCCGCGGCCGAGGTCGCGTATTTCCGCGACTCCGCTGATACCTGGTTCGCCGCCGAGGTCGTCCGTTCCTCGCGCTGGCATGAACGGCTGCTCGAGCCACTCGACCCCGGCGAGGTGGACATCCGCATCGCGTTCCTGGACGACATGCCCGAGCTGACCCGCTCGGTCGCCCGGTCTGCGTCGACAGCGTGCGCGGTAGGCGTTGCCCGGCCATGGCTGCGCGTCCTGCCCGCGTCCGCGGAGCGCGAGCCACGCCTGGTCGTGGAGGCCGCCCTCGACGCGTGGGAGCACTCGGACTCGTTCCGAGGCCCGGGCGCATCCGCCGAGGCGTACCTGCTCGCGGCGTACCAGGCGCTCTGCCCGCCGCATCCGCCGTGTGAGGCCGGCCCGGGGATGCGCGACACGCTGGTCGAGTTCCTCGAAGGACGCACGGGGCCCCTCGGGCGGCTCACGGAGCTCGCGCCGGATGCCGTGAACCGCCTCGTCCGCATCTCCTGGCCCACGCCGGAGGACTTCGCCGACGCCGTCCTCCGCGAGCGCATCGGTGACGACGGGGGCCGCGGGGTGCTGGAGCTGGTTGGCTACCTCGAAGCCGCCGAGGTCCCCCGGGACGTCGAGGCCTACGCCGGCCTCGCGATGGAGCGTGAGCACCTGCTCACGCGGTTGCCGCCGATCGCCTACTTCACGCAGCCCGCCGACTACGACCGCGCGGCGGCGCTCGCCCTCGACTGGCGCGAGCGATACGCCCGCGCCTACCAGGCGCACTACCGCGCAGTGCTGGAGGCAGCCCGCGAGGTCGTGGTGGACACCGCCCCCGCCACTCGCCTGCTCGCGGAGCTCGAGGCGATGAACCTCACCAGCACCGGCACACCCGTCGGACTCGACGCCGCGAGGCGGCTGCGGGGCGCCCTCGACGACCTCGCCCGGCTGCCGGAGGGTGTCGACGCGCCGTCGCCGCAGACGGCCGGTCTCGCCCTCGGGCGGATGCCCTACGCCATCGCCGAGGCCCGCCTCTCCGCCGCCGCCGTCCTCGCCGCCGTGGAAGTGCACCGCCGCCGCCTGGCGTAGGCCGGACTCGGGCGTCGCTCATAACGACCGATGGCTAGCGCGTGGCCGCGTCGAGGCCGACTATCGATGCGATGAATCGAGGGCCGATCGCTGAGGGCCCGCAGCACTCGAGGTTCTCGTGGACCTGTATTCCATCCCCCCGGGCGAGGATCCGCCCCGCCGTCTCAACGCCATTGTGGAGATCCCGCGAGGCGGACAGGCCAAGTACGAGTACGACGCCGAGTTCCAGCTGTTCCGCCTGGACCGCGTGCTCTACTCCTCCGTCCACTATCCCGGCCACTACGGCTTCGTGCCGTCTACCAAGGCCGGTGACGGCGACCCGGTGGACATCCTGATCTGGGGCTCGTTCGAGTCGTTCACCGGCGCCCTCGTCGACGTGCGTCCGGTGGGGATGCTGCGGATGCGGGACGAGAAGGGTGACGACGAGAAGGTGCTCACCGGGCCCGTCGCCGACCCGCGCTACCGCGAGGTGGGCGAGATCGGCCACGTGCCGCCGCACTTCCTCCGGGAGGTGGAGCACTTCTTCCGTGTCTACAAGGAGCTCGAGGGCCACGCGGTCACCACGTTGGGCTGGGAGCCGCGCGGGATCGCCGAGCAGTACGTGCTCGACTCGATCCTCCCGGCGGAGGAGCCCGAGGCGTAACGCCCGGTCGGGGCGTCGGGACCGCCCGAGGCGACTCCGCCGGTCAGAGCGAGGCGGCCTCTGCCACGTCGGCGAGGCCGTCCGCGTCGCGGGGGAGTCCAGCCTCGGTGGTGGGGACGCCTCGGAGGAGCCAGACGACGAGGATCGCACCGAGGACCATCGTCGCGGCGCCGAGGTAGAACGGCGCGCCGAGACCGAACCACTGCACCAGGGCGCCTCCGACGACTGAGCCGAAGATGATCCCGATGCCGTTCCCGGCGGAGCCGAGGCCGATCACGGTGCCCATGCCCGCTCGGCGGCCGGCGACCACCTGCATGGCGGCGACCCCGACCATCGTGGCGGCCTGGGCGACGCCCATCGCCACCATCAGCACCACGATGAGGACGTAGCTCCCCGCCGCGCCGAGGGCTGCGAGCACCAGCGCGGACCCGAGGAGCCCTCCAATGACGATCGCTCGGCGGTCGCGTCGGTCGGCCAGCGGGCCCATCACGGGCTGTGCCGCGGCGCTGGCGAAGCTCTCGGACGCGAACGCGATGCCGACCGCGATGCCGGTGACGCCGAGATGCTCCAACCGCACGCTGAGGAACGAGAACACGGCCCCGAACGTCATCGAACTCACGCACATCAGGATCGTGAGGCTCAGCGTCAGGCGGTCGCGGAGCGCCTCCGTAAAGGACCAGGCAGGTTGGATCGCCCTCGCCACGCGGTCCATCTCCACGTGCCTGGGGAGGAGGATCGTGACGATGGCGGCGGAGGAGCCCATGAGCAGCGCCATGCCGACGAACACGGCGTCGAAGCCGAAGATGTCGCGGAGGGCGCCCGAGAAGATCGGCCCGATCCCGAATCCCACGATGTCCGCGACCGCGAAGACACCGAACCAGCGTCCCTCGTGCCCACTCGGTACCAGGTCGCCGATGTACGCTCGCGCGACCGAAAAGATCAGGCTCGTCCCGCATCCGCTGATAGCGCGGAACACGAGCACTTGTAAGAAGGTGTCAGCACTCAGATAACCGAGCGCCGCGACGAGGTAGAAGAGCAGCCCCAGGATGATGAACGGCTTGCGTCCATATCGGTCAGACCAGGTCCCCGCGAAGGGACTGATGATCGTCTGAGAGACGGCGAAGATGGAAAAGGTAAGACCTGTCCAGATGCCGGTCGCACCGAGTTCCTCGGCGTACACCGGCAGGATCGGACTGACCATGGAGATCCCCATGGATGCCACGGCAACGGCGCAGAAGAGGACGATGAACGGTCGCGACCGCATCTCGTCTGCCCTCCCTTCCGTCCGTGTGCCCGCAGGCCTCGCTGTCCGTGGATACGCTGGGACGCGAGTGGCGTCTAGTGCGACAGGGCTCCTTACCGATACCATCAGGGCCGCCAGGCGGCTCGCGTAGTGCTCCTCGTCCCTGCTGAGGAAGGCGCTGCGTGATTGGCGAGGAGTCGTGGGTGGTAGGCAGCTGGTCTCGCGCGCGGTTGGTCCGCGCGCCCCTCGTGCTGTTCGGTGCACTCATCCTCGCAGCAACCCTCGTGGGTTGCGGTGACGCCGACCCTGCGTTCACGGAGCCCACGGCGACCGGTGCGGTAGGGACCGCCACCGCGACGGCAGCGCTGGACGCGGAACAGGTCCTCCACGCGAACCTCACGTCGGAGCCGACGACCCTCGACCCGCAGCAGGCGAGCGACCAGGTGTCACTCACGCTCGTGCGTAACCTCTACTCCGGGCTCCTCCGCCTGGACGCGGACGACCACCTCACCGCCGACCTCGCGGAGGAGATCCCCGACGGGGAGAACGGCGACGTGTCCGAGGATGGACAGACGTACACGTTCCACCTGCGCGAGGGTCTGCTGTGGAGTGACGGCACCCCGCTGGTGGCGCAGGCGTTCGTGGACGGCGCGAACCGCCTGTTCGCGCCGGGTTCGGCGAACCCGTACGTCGACTTCTACCAGATGATCGACTCGGTAGAGGCGCCCGACGACCGCACGGTGGTCTACCACCTCAACCGCCCGAGTCCGGAGTTCCTCCTCCTCGCGACGCTGTGGCCGCTGTACCCGGTGCGACAGGACCTCGCGGACGCGAATGGCGAGCAGTGGACCGAGGCGGGCAGGCTCGTCTCCAACGGCCCGTTCGTCCTCGACGTTTGGGAGCACGGTGAGCGCGTCCGGCTGGTGCGGAACGAGCACTACCACCGTGACCCTGCGGGCCTCGAGGCGATCGAGTTCGACCTGATCGACGACTCTGCCGTTGCCTTCCTCGCGTACCAGAACGACGAGCTGGACGTGGTCCTCCTCGGCCCGGCGGAGCTGGTGCAGGTACGGGGGAACGAGGCGTTACGCGACGAGTTCATCGGCTACGCGCAGCTCCGCACGATCGGCCTCTACCTGAACGCGGGCGATCCGCTGCTCTCCGACCAGCGCGTACGGCAGGCCCTCGCAGGTTCCCTCAACCGAGAGGAGTACGCCGGCGCGGTGCTGGAGGGCAACGCGGCGCCGGCCTACGGCTGGATCCCCCCGGGAATGCCTGGCTACGACCCGGACGCGGGGAAGCAGTTCGCGGACGCCGTCGACGAGTCACGCGCGCTCGTCGAGGATGCCGGAGCGCAGGGCGCGGAGCTCACGCTGCTGGTACCGGAAGCCTCCAGCTCCGTCCTGACGGCGGAGTGGTTGCAGTCTCAGTGGCAGACCAACCTCGGCATCACGGTGAAACTCGACATCCGCGAGACGGCCTCGTACGTCGCGGCGTACTCCGCGGGTGAGTTCCAGATCGCGATCGGCGGCTGGAACGCGGACTACCCCGACCCGCAGAACTGGCTGCCGCCGTTCTCCACGTCATCACCGCTGAACTTCGGTGGGTACTCCAACCCCGAGTTCGACCGTCTCCTGGAGGAAGCGGGCACCGAGGTGAACTTCGAGCGCCGCCTGGAGCTCTACGCCGAGGCGCACCGGATCCTCATCGACGATGTCGGTGTGATCCCGCTGAACCACCCGCTCCGGGGCGCCCTGGTGAAGCCGTGGGTGCAGGGCATCGAGCCCTCCGCGCGCGAGGGCGTGGTCCCGGGTGACCTCTCGTTCGAGTCGATCACGATCTCGGGCCGGCCGTAGCCCGTTCTCGGGCGGCGCGGCGGAAGCCTACGTGCGGGTCAGCTGCCTTCGGGCCGCATCGCGCGCGGCGTCCAGCGTCGTGAGGATCTCGGAGGGCTTCGGCACGGCGCCGAGGACGAAATTCGCCCGCTGGGCCGCGGTCTGCACCTGCACGTCGCCGTAGTTGAACATCGTGCGGAGGGGGCCCTCCCGCGCCACGGCGACATCCTCGATGTCCACGAGGTCCACCGACGCCATGTGGTGGTGGAACCAGTGCTTCCGGAGCGAGTCCACCAGGCGCTGGTCCGTCAGCACCCAGACGTCGTGCTCGTAGCGGTACCAGAGGAAATACGCGCGCACGAGCCAGAACGCCGCCCACGTGAAGCCGAGGATCCAGACGAAGAGCCGTGCGGTGCCTCCGAGGTCCACGAGCGCATCCGTCGCGAACCAGACCGCGATCGGCGGCGCCACCCCGACCAGCACGAGGAGTGCGAGGCGTGGGTACAGGTGCAGCCAGTGCCTCCGCAGCACCATCGTGACGGTCTCGGTGGCCTGCAGGTCGAACGGCACGTTCATGCTCCGACTCCTCGCTCCTGCCGCGATTCTACGCCGCGCGTGAGGTCAGAGCCCCTGTCTGCGGATTAACCGAACGCCGCTGCGCTTCCTCCGTTTGTGTTTGCAATGGGTCTGGGAGGAGCGGCCTCGTAGAGGCCGCGCAGTAGTCACTGGACTCACGACAGACTGTTCGGGCGGCGAAGAACCAGTTGCGGTTGGAGAGGTCCTACCACTGCCGTATTCCTCGTTGTTGTCTCGCGCCGTCTACCAGTCCCTCACAGCACCCCTCAGCAGACGCCTCGCCCTCGCGGTGGTCGCGGCCCTGGGTGTCTTCGCATTCGCCGATGGCGTCGCGCGGTCGGAGGAGAGCGCCAGCCTGGAGATCGGCATGTCCGCGCAGGGCCGCCCGCTGGGGCTCACCTGCTTCAACACGGGCTCGAGCGCCGACGACGAGGTGGTGCTGCTGGTCGGCGGGATGCACACCGGCTCGGAGAGCGTGACCGCTGAACTCGCGCGTGCGCTGATCGTGGACTTCGAGCGCGGTCGCCTCGCACCGCCGGAGGGCGTCACGGCGTGCGTCCTGCCGGAGCTCAATCCGGACGGCATCGCCCTCGGTGTCCACACGAACGCGAACGAGGTGGACCTGAACCGCAACTGGCCCTCGCACGACTGGACGAAGGACGCCTGGCACCCCGAGACCGGCCCCGTCAGCGGCGGCAGGCGCCCGCTCTCCGAGCCTGAGACCCAGGGGCTGCACTCGTTCCTCGAACTGGTGCGGCCCTCGGCGGTGCTCGTCTTCCACTGCTGCGGGTCACTCGTCGAGGCCAACCGGCAGGCCGATGCGGTCTTCATGGCACGGCGCTACGCACGGGCCACGGACTTCGAGTACCTCGACACCTGGGACTACTACGACATCTCCGGCGAGTTCATCGACTCGATGGACGAGCTCGACGTACCCGCGATGGACATCGAGCTGCGCTCCTCCAGCGATCCGGCGGTGGAGGAGCACCGGGCCGGTGTCCGCGCTGCCCTGGATTACATCGCTGAACGCCCGAAGCGGTAAGGCGAAGGGTCGCGGATGACGGCACGGCGGTACGCGCTCCTCGGATCGGCCGCCCTTGCTGTGGTCGTCGCGATCGTCGCCGTGGTCGTCGCGACGCGCGGCGACAGCGCGTCACCGGTCGAGACGATCGAGGACGTGTACGAACGCCTCGACGCCACCTTGCGGACGGATGCGTCGAGCGCGTACCGGTTCGAGGTGATGGGCACGGGGGCCTCGGGCGAGACGAGCGCGGCGACGATCTGGGCGAGCCCGGCGGACGAGGCCGCTCGCCGCGAGTTCGGCCCGACCGACCTCGACCTGACTCGGTACGTGACGATCGCGGACGGCAGCGGTGCGTACACGCTGGCGGCGAACGCGAGCATCAACATCGACGAGCGCCAGTGCCCGGGCGCGAGCGCAGCGGCGGCGCTGCTCCTCGACTGCCCGAACCGCCCGTTCGAGACCTACGTCTTCGACGAGGGCGGCTCGCCCCGCGCGACGACGGAGGCGCCTGAGATCACCATCGGCGAGACCACGTTCGAGGGCGCGTCCGCCCTCGAGGTGGTCGCGTACCGCGAGGTGCAGCCGTTCCGCGCCGGGCCGTTCACGGAGCGACACACGCTGTACCTCGATCCCGAGACGATGCTGCCGTTCCTTCGCGAGGTCGTGCAGGAGCCCGGGGGCACACTGACCTTCCGCTACGACGTCGAGCGCGTGCCTGCCTCGGACCTCGCGGCGGACTTCTTCGACCCGATGTCCCTGCCCGCACTGCGCCCCGACCCGGAGGAGCCGCTCCGCGAGCGCGCTCCCGAGGCGCCGTCGTACTGGCTCGGCGCGAGCATCGAGGCGACGGGTGACGTGCCGGACCTCGAGCTGTGGCACTCCAGCACCTACCGCCCTGACGAAACGGACCCGGCCACGGAGCAGCTCATGCTGGAGTACGTCCGACCGGGGACCTACGGGCAGCCACTGGTCCTCCGCCTGACCGAGTACACCGCGGAGGCGTGGGATGCTGGGGCCTCCGGCTCACACTTGCCGAGCGATCCCTGCTGGACCAGTGAGGAGGTCGCCCTCCAGGGTGGGAGCGCGATGATCTACTCGGGGTTCCACTGGCCGGACTCGATCCCGCCGGGCTCGGCCGCCGAGTGCCCGACCGACCGCGCACGCGACAGCTTCTTCGCCGTCGCGAACCTCGGAGGGATGCGCGTGGTCGTCGAGCCGTGGGACTGGCCAGAGCAGAGCCGCGAGGGTGTCATCGCCCTCGCCGAGGCGCTCCAGCCCTGGTCTGAGTAGCCGCTCGGCGGTCGGATACCGAGGGAAGCCGAGCGCCCCGAAGCGTCGAGGCGTGGAATACTCGGCCGATGGACCAGCGACCGCTCCTCATCGTCGACGGCGACAACCTGACCCATCGCGCGTACCACTCCACGCCGAAGTCCGTGAAGAACGCCGACGGCCACCCGATCAACGCCATCACCGGCTTCTTCGGGATGCTCTCGAACGTGTGGAGCACGGAGACGCCTCGCGCGATCTTCGTCGCGTGGGACACCCTCGGCGTACCGACCTACCGCCACCGGCTGTGGCCGTCGTACCAGGAGGGCCGCGTCTTCGACCCCGAGATCGTCGAGCAGCTCGACGCGCTGCCCGAGGTGTGCGCCGCGTTCGCTTTCGGCGTCGCGAAGGCGGAGGGCTACGAGGCTGACGACCTCATGGCAGCCGCGGCGGCGGCGGAGGTCGCTGCGGGCGGGACCTGCCTGCTGCTCACGAACGACCGTGACTCCTACCAGTTGGTCTCGGACGACGTGACCGTGCTTTCACCTCGGCGCGGCGTACGGGAGATGGACCGGATCGGACCGCCCGAGGTGGTCGAGCGGATGGGCGTGCTGCCGGAGCAGGTGCCGGACTTCAAGGCCCTGGCGGGTGACAGCTCGGACCGCATCCCGGGCGCGCGTGGCATCGGTCCGAAGTCGGCCGCCGCGCTCCTCCTGCGCCACGGCACGCTCGATGGCGTCCTGGAGGCCGGCGTACGGCCGGGGGAGGCAGAGCTCCTGCTGAGCTTCCGCGAGGTCGTGCGCATGCGCCCCGACGTGCCGGTGGCCCTCCCGCCCGGTCCGCCCGACTGGCGTGCCGGCGCCGAGCGTCTCCGCGAGGTCGGCGCCGGTCGCCTCGCGGACCGCCTCGAACAGCTCGCCGTGGAGTGACGCCGCCGGGCTGCGAGTTCGTGCGGCGCTGGACCGTCGCGAGCGAGGGGTGCGTCGCGTGTCGCCTCGGTCAGCTCGCGGCGGCGTGCCGGTGGTGGGTGCCCTCGACCGGTGGGTGGAGGCCCGCGTTGTTGCCACCGCGCCGCACGAGGCGGCTGACGCCGGCGGCCAGCTCGCTCGGGTGGAACGGCTTCATGATCCAGCCGTCCGCATCAGCGTCCCAGCACTCGACCCGCTCGGCGAGCGTCATCGGCCTCCGCGAGGTGAAGAGGATGCCCAGGTCGGAGCGTGCTGCTCGGACATTGCGGACGAACCGAAGCGCCTGGTCAGGGTCTCGGATCCAGCGTTCGACGAGCAGGATCTGCGGGTTGACGTCATAGAACCGGCGCAGGGCCGCCTCTAGCGACATAATCCGAGGTTCGTACTCGTGCGCCAGGGTGTCCGCGACGATGCGAGCATCCTCGACGTCGTCGTCGACGATCAGCGCTCGTCTGGCCGGGGTCCGGAGGGGAGAGATCGCAGCCGGCGAGGTCATGGAGGCCTCCCAACGATGTCGGCAACCGATGGACTGACTGAATGCAGAGAGCATCGGCACTGAACGCCCCGCGCCACGCGGTGCGTGAGTAGAGATTGCGTTAAGTCCTGCGGCTGGAGCCTCGCGCCCAGTACGGAGGAGCGAGCGGCGTCCGTTGGCTCATCTCGCTCGGCCCGCCGAGGCCTACCCGGCCACGGGACCGGCGAGGCAGCAGCAGATCACCCCCGCCGCCGCGAGGTACGGCCCATACGCGATCGTCGCGTGACGGTTCGCTCCGCGGCTGAGCACGGCCACGGCCGCGACCGCTGCGAGCAGGCTCGCGACCACGAGGTAGGCAGGCACCGCGGCGACGCCGAGGACCGCACCGCCCAGCCCCGCGAGCTTCACGTCTCCCATGCCGAACTGGCCTCGGGCGGCGGCGTACATGACGCCGGTCACCAGGAGGGCGAGCCCGGCGCCGAGGATGGCGCTGGTCAGTGCCTCGGTGCCGCCGGTCGCGGCCAGGCCGATCGCGAGTGCGATCCCGGGGAGCGTGATGACGTTGGGGATGCGTCGGGTGCGGAGGTCGACGATGGCGACGTAGGCCATCACCGCGGCAAACAGCCCGGTGACGAGGACTGCGGACGGTGAGGCCTCGCGGCCCCACGTGACGCCGGCGAGGATGATTCCCGCGACGGCCGAGGCCGCAAGGTCGCGCGCTCGCTCGCTCGCTAGTTCGCGAGGTGCAGCCGGTCGCCCACCATCAGCCGCGTGCGCTGAATCTCGCCGGCCGGCAACTCCAGGATGTCGCGCGTCCCGCGGCTCGCCCAGCGGAAGCGCCACGGTCGTACGTCGTGAGAGAGCCATGTGACCTCCGCGGTCCCGTCCTCGGACCGGCTCAGCCCGACTAGGTCGAGGGACTGGCGCATGAAGCAGGTGTGTACCGACGTGCAGGGCCGGATCAGCAGCCCGCGCCCCGGCTCCAGCCTCGGCCGCGCGAGGAGTCCTCGCGCGCGGGTGAGGGAGGAACCGGCCACGGCCACCGTGAACCGCGCGGAGCCCTTCGTGAGCACCAGGGTGTCCATCACTAGCCTCCCATCACCTCGGCGGCGTTCATCGCCACCGGCGCCAGCAAGAGCAGGAAGAACGTGGGGAAGATGAACAGCACCATCGGGATGGTCATCTTCACGGGGACCTTGTTGGCGAGCTCCCGCGCGATGAGCCGGCGGTGCTCCCGCAACTCGCGAGCGCGGGCCCGGAGGATGTCGCCGACGGAGACGCCGGAGCGCTCGGCCTGCGCGATCGCCCTCGCCACCCCGGCGACGTCCGTCGAGCCGGTGCGGCGGGCCATGGCGTTGAGGGCGTCCTCGCGCGGCACGCCGACCGCGATCTCGCGCATGGTGCGGGCGAACTCGAGGGCGATCGGGCCGCCGAACTTCTGGGCGACCATCATCATGGCCGCCTGGAGCCCGAGGCCGCACTCGATGTTCGTCACGATCAGGTCGAGCACCTGCGGCAGCGCGCGGTCGATCTCGCGCGTCCGGGCGGCTGCCCGGCGGCGGAGGAGGAACCACGGTCCGTAGACCATTGCCAGCACCGCGCCACCCGCCGCGGCCAGGGGCATCGTGCCCCGCGGGGCGGCGGAGGCCCACAGGAGGGCGCCCGCGATCGCGACGACGCTGACCACGGACCAGGTGGCGAGGAACCGCCCGGCGGTCGTGCTCGCCCCGCCGCGTTCGAGGAGGGACTCCGTGGTGCGCAGCATCCTCGGCGGCACGAGCCGCAGGAGGACGCCGCCGGCGGTGTGCCCGAGCCTCGGCCGCCGCGCCAGCGGCGTCGCGACCGGGAGACCGAACTCCGTGTGCTCGCGGAGGCCCTCGATGCGTGCGAGCGCTCGCCGGTCGGGGGCGCCGAGGCGCATCCCGACGACGAGGAAGGCGATGGTGAGTGCCGCGCCAGCGGCCAGCATGACTTCCACGCTTACATCTCCAGCTTCGCCAGGCGGCGCGCGCAGGCGTAGCCCAGCAGGTCCATGACCAACGCGATGCCGAGGACGATGCGGCCGGTAGGCTCCGTGATCAGCCGTCCGAAGACGTCCGGCATCATCGCCGTCAGCACTACGGCCAGCAGGAGCGGGAAGGCCGCGACGATGACCGCCGAGAACCGCTCTCGCGAAGTGAGGGCGCGGAGCTCCTGCTGGAACGCCTGCCGCTCGCGGATGGTCTGACCGACCCCGCGGAGGATCTCCGCGAGGTTGCCACCCGTCCGGCGCTGCACCTCCAGCGCCGTCGCGATCACCTCGAAGTCCGGGCTGTCGACCCGCTCGCGTGTCTCCGCGAGGGCGCGGTCGAAGTCACTGCCGAGGCGGACCGCGTCCAGGAAGCGCCCGACCTCCTCACCCAGCGGGCGGCCGATCTGGTCCGCCGCCGCGCCGAGGGCCTGCACGTAGCCGAACCCGGAGGAGAGCATCGTGCTCATCACCTCGCACAGCTCCACGAGCTGGTGTTCGGTCTGCTTCGCGCGGCGGGCGATCCGCACGCGGAGGTAGAGCGCGGGAAGCAGGAGGCCCACGATGGCGCCGATTCCGATGGCGAGCGGTGGCGATACCCCTCCGTCGGCGGAGCCTGCCCCGGAGGCAGCCGCCGCGAACCCGGCGACGGCACTGCATCCCACGACGAAGGCGGCGCGGAGCATGAAGAAGTCGCCGAGGCTCATGCGGATGCCCGCGCGGTCGAGCTGGAGCCGGGGCGCGGCGCCCAGGGAGCGGCGCAGCGCGCCGTCGACCACCTGGAGGATGCCGGAGCTCCGGCCTCGCAGGATCGCCTCGGACGCTGGCGCCGAGGCCGGCGCGCCCTCGCGTTCGAGGGCGGCGAGGCGGGACTGGACGAGGATGTCCTGTGACAGCGCGAGCCGCGTCACGGCGACGACGAGCAGGAGGACGCTCACCCCGGCGCCGGCTGCGATGGTGATGACGGTGGAGTCCATGGTCACAGCCCCCAGCCGGCGGTCGGGGCCGGCATGAACCGCTCCGCGAAGCGGGGGCGGATACCGGTGGCGAGCAAGGTGCCGTTGATCCGGCCATCCTCGCCCGGCAGGCCTCGCTCGAAGTGGAAGATGTCCTGCAGGCCCACCACGGAGCCCTCCAGGTGCGTCACCTCCGAGATCGCCATGACACGCCGCGAGCCGTCGGGCAGGCGCGACACCTGGATCACGAGGTGCAGCGCCGAGGCGATCTGCTCACGGATCGCGGCGATCGGCAGCTCGAAGCCCGCCATCAGCACCATGTTCTCGACACGCGAGAGGGCGTCCCGGGGCGAGTTCGCGTGCACGGTGCTCATGGAGCCCTCGTGCCCGGTGTTCATCGCCTGCATCATGTCGAACGCCTCGGAGCCGCGGACCTCGCCCAGGATGATGCGGTCGGGCCGCATCCGGAGGGCGTTGCGGAGCAGGTCGCGCTGCGAGATCTCGACGCGGGCGTTCGTGACGGAAGGACGTGCCTCCAGCGTCACCACGTGGCGCTGGCGCAGCCGGATCTCCACGGGGTCCTCGATCGTCACGATGCGCTCGGACTCTGGGATGGACTCCGAGAGGGCGCTGAGCAGCGTCGTCTTGCCGCTGCCGGTGCCGCCCGAGATCAGGATGTTCACCTTCGTCCGCACGCTCTCGCTGAGGAAGGCCGCGGCCTCCTCGGTCAGCGCGCCGACACGCACGAGGTCCGCCATGTCGAAGCGGTCGTGCCGGAACTTGCGGATCGTGATCGTGGGGCTGTGCACCGCGATCGGCGGGAGGACCACGTTCACGCGGGAGCCGTCCGCCAGTCGCGCGTCCACCATCGGCGAGGTCTCATCGAGGCGCCGGCCCAGCGGCGCGACGATGCGGTCCGCGATCCGCTGGATGTGCGCCGCGTCGCGGAACCGCGATTCGCTCTCGTGCAGGACGCCGTTCCGCTCGTAGTAGACCTCGTCCGGCGCGTTGACCATGACTTCGCTGACGTCGGGGTCGTCGAGGAGCGCCTGGATCGGCCCCAGCCCGAGGACCTCGTTCGTGACCTCGTCGATCACGTCGCGCCGCGTCACGCCCGGCGGCGTCGCGCCCGCGCTCGCGAGGACCGCGGAGATCGACGCTTCGAGGTGGGCGCGACGCGATGCCTCGGGCAGCGCTTCGAGCGCGCGGAGGTCGAGCTCGCGGATGATCTGGTCGTGGACATGCATGACGAGGGCGCGCCGTCCGAGGTCGGCGTCCAGCGAGCGGCGAGTGATGGGATAGGGTTCGACCGTCATCAGGACCTCTTCTGCTAGCGGAACCGGAAGCCTCGGCGCGGCTGTTGCGTGGCCACGCCCGCGATCGCGCCGGCGACCTCGCGGACCGACTGCGGGAAGCGGCCCTTCGGCTGCTCCAGCAGGATCGGGACGCCTCGCTGGACGCTGCGGCCCAGCTGCTTGTCGTGCGGGATGACCTGCGCGACGCGCAGGCCGGTCGCCTCCGCGACGTCGGAGGGCGTCACGGTGGTGGCGTCCGTGCTGTCGTTGATCACCAGACGGATGCGGCCGGCGTCCACCTCCAGCAGCTGGAGGATGCGCACGGCGGTCTTGGTGTCCTTGATGCTCGACATCTCGAGCGAGGTCACCAGGAGGACGATGTCCGCCTCGCAGATCGAGGCGGCGACCAGCTCGTTGATGGTCCCCGGTGTGTCGACCACGACGTACTCGTGCGTCTCCGCGAGGGCGGTCGCGATGCGCGCGATCCTCGCGGGGCCCACGGCCCGCCAGTCCTGCGGCTCCGGGAACACGCCGAGGACGTCCACCCCGCTGGAGTGGGGGATCACGGACTCCGCGACGGCCTGGCGCGTGACCTCCATCGATCCGCGCCCGAGGTAGGAGATGCAGCGCTCCGGCGTCGGCTCGATGTCGAGCATCACGCTCACATCGCCGAACTGGACGTCCGCATCGACGAGTGCGACCTCCTGGCCCGTGAGCTGGCGGAGGGCGATGGCGAGGTTCACCGCGAGGGTGCTCTTGCCGATCCCGCCCTTTGCGCCGGCGACCGTGACGATCGTGCCCAGGCCGCCCCGACCCTCGCGTCCCTCGATCGCGTCTTCGCCGCGCATGCGCTCCTGCGCCAGGGCGGACTGCACCGCCTCGGCGAGGTCGTCAGCGCGCATGGGCTTCTCGAGGAAGTCCCGAGCGCCGGCACGCATCGCGCGACGGAGGAACGTCGGATCCGCCTGGGAGGAGTAGACGACCACGGGGATCTGCGGGCTCTGGCGGTGGAGCGCCTCGACCGTGGCGAGTCCGCGCATCGGGGGCTCCTCCAGCGAGAGGAGGATGACCGAGGGCTCTCGCTCCACGGCGAGGAACGTGGCTTCCGCGCCGTAGGCTGCCTCGGCGGCCACGACGATGCCGGCCCGCTTCGCGGCGACGACGGCCTCCAGGCGGCTGTCCAGGTTCGGGTCCACGACGAGCGCGGTCAGCGTCGTCGCACCCGGGTGAGTTTCGGGGGCTGCCATGAGGGTCATCGCGAGGCCACCTGCGGGGTGTCGGTGGTCGCGCTGAACGCGACGACCGGGGCGAGAGGAGCAGTCAGGGTTTCGCCGAACGGGCGGAGTGCGAGGCCGATCGAGCCCTCCATCACCGCCATGAACAGCGTCTGCGCCTGCTCCGGGCTGACGGCCAGGGTGACGGAGGCAGCATCAGGCTGAGCCTCCGCGTCGTCCGCGCGCTGCGTGCCCGCGTCGCGGGTGACGGCGGGGACCGGGCTCACCGACTGACCGATGGCGAGGACCAGCGCGTCCTGCAGGATCGTGATCACCGCGCCCTGCTCACGCGTCGAGTCGCCGAGGCCCTCGCCCTCGAGGGGGGAGCGCCGCTGCTGCTCCTCGAGCCGTCGTGCATCGACGGCCGCGAGGACATCGACGCGGTCGCCGGGGACGATGAGGCCACCCGCGCCCGAGACTTCGGAGAGCGGGACGGAGACGGCGCGCATCCCGTCCGGGATGACGAACGCGAGGCCGGAGGATGCCGGCTGCTCCGCGTCCACGAACTTCGAGGCGAGGATCTGCTCACCGGCTGCGACCGGGTAGCGGAGCATGCGGCCGTCCGCCTGGTCCACCGCGGTCAGTGCGCTGGCGGCGACCGAGGTCGCCGGCACCTCGACCACGCGGACCGCGTCGCCCTCGATGGGCGCGCCAGCAGCGAGGTCGTGCGCGGCGACGAGCACCGACGCGGTCTCGACCTCGGCGGCTCCGGAGGGCTGGTCGCCCGCCACGGTCGGCAGCCAGGTCAGCACCCCGACGAAGGTCGCTCCGCCGAGGATGAGGGCGAGCAGGATCGGGACTCGGCTGGTCCCCATCGCGCGTGCGATTCGTGACATGACGTGCTCGTTTCGGTTCGTTGCTGGCGGTTCTATTGGGCAAGCCGCGCGTGTGCGAGGTCTGCGATGGTCTGGAAGGCGGCGCTCAGGTCGGACGACTGGGGTGCCCGGAGGTACACCCCGCTGCCGATGCTTGCGATCCCCTCGAGGAAGGTGTCGTCCACGCCCTTGCCGAGGCCGATGACATAGATGCGGATGCCGGCATCCGCGGCGAGCTGGGCCTGCTCCTCGGCGTATTGCTTGCCACGGGTCTCGTTTGTCGGCAGGTTCGGGATCCCGTCCGTCAGCAGCACGATGATCTTGGCCGCGTCGGTCTGGGCCGTACTGCCGGTGAGCTGGTCCCGTGCCTTGAGGAGAGCCGCGCCGATGTTCGTCGAGTCACCCGGCTTCATACCGTTCACGGCCGTCTCAAAGCTGCTCCCCGGCCCGAATCCAGTGCCGAGCGAGCGGTTGGTCGAGGCGGTGGAGGCGTACGACACGAGCGCGAGCTGGTCGTACACCGGCGAGAAGTTCCGGCTGAACTGGATCGCCGCATCCTGGACAGCACTGAACGGTTTCAAGGGTTTCGGGCTCTTCGAGCAGTCGTTGCTGACTCTGCCCAGCGAGTCCGCGCACATCGACCCGGATCGGTCGATGACCACGGCGATGTCCCGGCCAGAGCTGCACGCCACGGCGGTTGCCCCCACGGTCCAGTCCGTCAGGCCCAGGAACCCGAGGAAGAACGACGGTGGTTCGCGGTCGATCGTGACCTGCACGCCGGTGGCGTGTCCGTCATTTCCCGAGAAGCAGTTGCTCACGGTGGAGACGGCCAGGTGTGCGTCGTTGGGGACGCCGTTCTGGCCGGCCCACGCGATCGCGTGCGATATCGCGGCAGCCTGGTCAGCTGTCTGGACCGATGGGTCTGCGGACAGTGAGAGTTCCAGCGATCCCGCGAGCGCCGCCATGTCGGCGTCTCCCTGAGCGTCCCGCCGCGCGTTCAGCATGAGCCCGACGTCGACGACGGCGGCGCCAAACATGGCGAACAGGAACGCGAACAGGATGAGGAAGACCGCCGCCTGGCCCTCAGTCTGAGCGACGGTCTGGCGGATCGCGCGAGACGTGGTGGACGTGAGACGGCGCACGAGGTGGTTCAGCATGCCGACCCACCTCGTGCGACCGCCGCCGCAGGCGCCTGCTCGAGCCGCCCGGTCGAGCACGCGCTCAGCGTGATGGTGTTCGGGAACCCCGCCTCGCCGAGGAGGTCGAGGAGCGAGCCGAGCGGAGTGACGGTCTCGTACTCGTGCGAGACTCGCACGACCACGGAGTCACCCCGGGCCACGTTCCCCGGTCCACCCGGGTAGGAGACGGTGATCTCCGAACACTCGAGGTTCTCGCCGCTGGTCTTCAGCGCCCGGCCTCGGACGGTGTTGGTGGCGCAGGTGCCGTCACCCGGAGGTGAGCCCAGCGCCCCGTACCGCGCGCCCTCGGCCGCCGCGTTGCTCACGGCGAGGTGGCTGTTGAGGGCGAAACCAAACTCCACGATCGAGAAGACCATCACCAGGATCAGCGGCATCACGAGCACCAGCTCGACGAGCGCCTGTCCCTCCGACTTCAACACGTGACGCATGGGTTCGCCCTCAGGCCTCGTGCGGATCGTTTGCTACGCGAGGGCCGTGGTGACCTTGCCGATGGCGGAGCCGACGGCGGTCTTCAGCGGGTCCACCGCGCCCACGACCAGGACCACGGCGATGAGGCCGGTGACCAGGACGTACTCGACGGTGCCCTGTCCTTCCTCGCGCTTCGCGACCTGCGCGCGAGCCATGACGTTCAGGAAGAAGTTGTTGATGCGGGTCATGTGATGCTCCTTGCGATGAAGGTCGCGACGTGCGCCTTCGGGTGTGGTTACTTGCTCGATGCTGGGTGGATGGTGGGAGTAGCGAGATCGCTCGCCAGCAGTTGTGTAAATGTGGACGCCCTGGACCCCCCTCACGCGACGTGACGGACCTGTTGTTTAGGAGAAGTTGGGCTGGTTGGAACTGACGAGAGGAATGCCGCCCAATGCCAGTTCGTTTACCGAGCTCGACCCAGGACGAACTCTCTACTCGTTCCGCACAGGAAGTGTTGAGATGAAGTGGTTGCTCTCAACGTCAGGTCAATGTCAGGAAGTTGAGATCCAGTGTTTGGGCGCTGATGGCGCGTGCAGTGCACGTCTGCTCGTGCCGCAGGCGTCTCGCCCAGCAATGACGCCCGATTTTGGCGGTCGCCTCCCCGCGCGCTCCTAAGATGAGTAGCGCGGGGCGTCCGTCAGACAAGGAGCGCCGAGGCTGGCGGCCACGCATGACCAGGCACACACGATCGTGATGAGAAGGTATTGATGGCATCCGAGGCGGTGGAGCGGCGGGCGCGAGCGATCGGGGAAGGGCTCCTCGACGCGATCGAGGGGCACCGGCCGGATGCGGCCGAGCGGATGCAGGACTGGCTCCTGACGGACGCACTGGATGACGAGCGCTTTCGCACGCGGATGCTGCGGTTCGTCGATGTCTTCGCCGCCGTCGAGGCCACCGGCGATGCCAAGGAACTCCACCGCCTGCTTCGTGAGTACCTCGAAGGGGACTTTCCGGGGCTGCCGCGGCTTCTGCGGGCGCTGCTCCGCATCGCGAGGAACCCGCTGACGCCCTCGACGGTGGTGCAGGCGACGGCGCGACGGTCGATCGCGCTGTTCGCGCGGCGGTTCATCGCGGAGCCGGACGCGGACAGCACCCGCGACCTCCTCGACGACTTCGCGCGCCGCGGCCGGTACCCCTCATTCGACCTCCTCGGCGAAGCGGTCTTGAGCGAGGCGGAAGCAGACGCGTACGAGGCGCGCTACCTCCAGCTGATCGAGGAGCTGGCCCACCACCCGAGCGCCGGCGAGACGACCGCGGGAGGGCTCCCGGCGCTACAGGTCTCGGCGAAGCTCTCCTCGCTCACCTACCGCTTCACGCCGGTCGACCTCGACGGCTCGATCGAGCGAGTCGCGCCGAGGCTGGAGCGCATCGCGCTGGCCGCCCGCGCGGCGGGCGTGGGCCTCTGCGTGGACGCGGAGCAGTACGAGCTGCGGGACGTCGTGTGGGGCGCGTTCCGCCAGGTCTTCGTGGACGGCGGGCCGCTCTCAGACTGGGATGGCGCGGGGATGGTGGTGCAGGGCTACCTCCGCGATGCGGACGCCCACCTCGACGAGGTGCTCGCCGCCGCCCGAGGTCGCGGGACGCCGTTCCAGGTGCGGCTGGTGAAGGGCGCGTACTGGGACTACGAGACGATCGTCGCGGCGGCGAACCGCTGGGCGCCGCCCGTCTTCCAGCAGAAGGCCGCGACCGACCGCATGTACGAGGTGCTCCTCGAGCGGCTCGTGGATGCAGCCGGCGTCGTCCACCCCGCCGTGGCGAGCCACAACCCGCGCGCCCACGCCCTGGCGCAGGCACTCGTCGAGGCGCGCGGGCTGCCCTCGCACGCGGTCGAGCACCAGACGCTCCACCGGACGCTGGAGGCACTCAGCACGGCGCTCGCTGACGCCGGCTGGCCGTCGCGTGAGTATGTCCCCGTCGGCGACCTGATCCCCGGGATGGCCTACCTCGTACGGCGGATCCTGGAGAACTCGTCACAGGTGGGGTTCCTCACCATGGCGCGGACGGGGCTCGCGTCCGGCGACGTGCTCGGCCCGCCCCCCGACGTCGAGGACCCCGCCGTCGTCGCACCGGACGGCGCGCCCTTCGAGCGCGCCCCCGCCGCCGAGTGGCACGAGCGCGGCTTCCGCGCTGCGTTCCAGGCCGCTCTCGACGCGGCGATCTCCGCCGCGGCGCGGCGGTTCGCCCTCCCGGAGGGCGTCGCGAGCGCCGGCTGGCAGGCGGTCGTCAGCCCCTCGGAGCCGGCAGGCGCACCACTCGCGGAGGTCGAGCACGCCACGCCCGAGGGCATGCGCACCGTGATCGGCCGTGCCGGTGAGGCGGCAGCCGCGTGGGCAGCGGTGCCTGTCGCGGAGCGCGCGCGCATCCTCTGCGCGGCTGCGGACCTCCTCCTGGGGCGCGGGCACGAGTTCGCCGCCGCCGTGGTGCGAGAGGGCGGCCGTGACCGCGCGGGCGCCTGGGCGGAGGTCGAGGAGGCGGCGGACTTCCTCCGGCTCTACGCCGCAGCGGCGGAGGAGCTCTGGCAACAGCACGGCTCCGTGATCGCGCCGCGGGGTGTGGTGGCGGTGATCCCGCCGTGGAACTTCTCGCTTGCGATCCCGTGCGGGATGGTGGCGGCGGCCCTGGTCTGCGGGAACCCGGTGATCCTCAAGCCGGCGGAGCAGACCCCGGCGATCGCGCATCGCCTCGTGGCGCTGCTCCACGAGGCCGGCGTCCCGGAGGGCGTGCTGCAGTGCGTGCCGGGGGAGGGCTCCACGGCCGGCCGCGTCCTCGTCGAGGATCCGCGCGTCGCGATGGTCGCGTTCACCGGTTCGCGCGCCGTCGGCACGTGGATGCACGAGGCGATCGCCGAGGCACCCACGCACGAAGGGCGCCCTCGCCACCTCGTCGCGGAGATGGGCGGGAAGAACCCCGCGCTCGTGTTCGGCGACGCCGATGTGGACGAGGCGGTGGCGGGTGTCCTCACCTCGGCGTTCGGGCACGCGAACCAGAAGTGCTCCGCCGTCTCGCGCGTCCTCGTCGAGCGCTCGATCTACCCGACGTTTCGCGACCGTCTCATCGCCGCGGCGAGCTCGTGGCAGGTCGGGCCCGCGGAGGACTCCCGCACCGCGATCAACCCGATCATCAGCGACGAGGCCTCCGAGCGGCTGGCCGGGGCCGCCGACCGTGCACGCCGAGAGGGCCGGGTGCTCCTCGACGAGTTCGGGCCGCGACCGGGCACTCGCCTCCACGGCCCGCTGATCGTGGAGATCGCACTCGACGAGGCGCTCACGGCGGCGACCACGACCGAGGAGCTCTTCGGCCCGATCCTCGCGGTGGTCCCGTTCGACGACATCGACGACGCGATCCGCGTCGCGAACGGCACCGGCTATGGGCTGACCTCCGGCCTGTTCTCGCGGAGCCCCAGCCGGATAGCGCGCATCGCCGAGGAGATCGCCGCCGGGCACCTCTACGTGAACCGCTCGACGACCGCGGCGCGGCCGGGCGTCGAGCCGTTCGGCGGGATGCACTTCTCCGGCACCGGCCCAAAGGTCGGCCAGCCCGGCTACCTCTGGGCGTTCGTCCAGCGCTCCGACGCCCCACCGATCGAGGACGACGTCACGCCGAGTTCCTCGACGGCGGAGGCCCGTCCGTCCGACCTCCCGAAGCGGTGGGCCGCCCCGCTTGCCGATCGCATCGAGGTGGTCGAGATGGCCGCCGCCCGTGTGCTGTCACCCGCCCTCCGAGATGCGCTCCGCGCGGCTGCCTCGGCGGCGCAGGTCGAACTCGACGAGCCGGAGCCAACGGTGCAGGTGGCCGGACAGGACACCTACATCACCCACGACTACCCGCGAGGGGTGGGCGTGCTGCGAGCGGGCGGCGAGGACGCTGGCTGGTGGCTCGCGGCCGCGCTCCTCGGCGGGAACGGCGTCGTCGTGGTCGACTCGCCCGCCCTCGCGGATGCCGTCGACGCCCTCCACGCTGCCGGAGTGCCGAGGGCGACACTCCGCTTCGAGGATGGCGATGCCGCCGTGTTCCTCGGACTCGCCGCCGCGCCCGGCGTCGACTTCGCCGCCTGCGATCGAGGGCCGTTGCGGTCGCTCGCGCGCGCCATCGCGCCCGTGGAGGACGGCGACGCCGGCCTGCGGGCCATGCTCACCTCGCTCGATGGGCCGCAGCCGAGGGAGACGGGGTTCCTGCAGCGGTTCACGTGGCCCCGGGTGATCGCGGTGCGTACGCTGCGTCACGGCGCGGACCTGCACCTCGCGATGGAGCACCGCTAGCCGGCGGCAGCCCCTCGTGGGGCGCGGTTCACCTCAGACGGTGCGGAGGAGGTCGGCGTAGTCGGGGTTGCGCTGGATGAACGCGGCGATGAACGGGCAGGTGGGGACGACCGCGAGGCCTTTCGCCCGCACGTCGTCGAGGGCGGCGGCGGCGAGCTTCCCGCCGATGCCGCGTCCGCCGAACGAGGGGTCGACCACCGTGTGGTACATCGTGCGCACGCCGGGAGTGTCGTGGTACTCCGCGAAGCCCGCTAGCTCGTCGTCCACGAAGACCTCGTAGCGGTGCGCTTCGGGGTTGTCCTCGACTCGGACGACATCGGTCATGGGGGGACCCTTCAATCGCGCTCCGCGTGGCCGGTAGTCCGGCCCGGACGCTGACCATCATAGGCGGGCTCGCTCGTGCCCCCTACTGATCGGGTTGCGTCGCGCACCGATCATGGGGGAATGGAACCGACGCGCGATTCGAGCGAGCTCGGGGTGACCTGGCTGGGGCACGCGACGGCCCGGGTCGACCTCGACGGGGTGTCCGTGCTCACGGATCCGCTGCTGCGGAGCAACCTCGGCCCCCTGCACCGCTACGTACCGTTGCCCGAGGCGTCGACGTGGGCCGGGGTGGACCTCGTCCTGATCTCGCACCTGCATCGCGACCACCTCGACGTCCCGTCGCTGCGCGCCGTGGGCCTCGACGTGCCGGTCATCGCGCCGCAGGGGAGCGGAGCACTGTTGCGCGCCGCCGGCTGCCGCGCCGTCGTCGAACTCGCGCCGGGCGAGGTGGCGATGTTCGGGCCGCTCGAGGTCCGCGCGACGAGCGCACGGCACAGCGGCTACCGGCCTCCGTTCGGGCCACGCGCGCACGCGCTCGGCTATGTCCTCCGAGGCCGGCACACGATCTACTTCGCGGGCGACACCGGCCTGTTCCCGGAGATGGCGCACCTGGCTGCCGAGGATCTCGACCTCGCGTTGCTACCCGTGGGTGGCTGGGGGCCGACCCTGCGAGGGGGGCACCTCGACGTGGTGAGCGCCGTCGAGGCGCTGCGGCTGATCCGCCCCCGCGCGGTGGTGCCGGTGCACTGGGGCACGTACTGGCCCCGGGGACTGCGGCGCGTGAGGCCGGAGCGCTTCGCCCGTGTCGGCGAGGACTTCGCGCGTCTCGCCGGAGCCGAGGTCCCTGATGCGCCCGTCGCGCTCCTGCGTCTCGGGGAGCGTCGGACGTTCGCGGGGCTGGAGGCACCTCGGCGGGTGGAGCGGCCTCGATGAGCGACGTGCTCGATCCGCTCGTCTTCGCCACGGTGATCGGCGCGAGGTTCTTCGTGCCGCTGCTCATCCCGCGGTTCCCGCTGCCGGCGATCATCGCGTCGCTGGTCCTCGACGCGGTGGACCAGACGATCTTCGACACGTTCACCACGCGGGAGCTGGAGAACTACCAGAGCTACGACAAGGCGCTGGACGTCTACTACCTGACTATCGCCTACATCTCCACGCTGCGGAACTGGCCGGCCGGCCCAGCGTTCGAGGTGTCGCGCATGCTCTGGTACTACCGCCTGGTGGGCGTGCTCCTGTTCGAGCTGACGGGGCTGCGGGCGATCCTCCTGATCTTCCCGAACACGTTCGAGTACTACTTCATCTTCGTGGAGCTGGTCCGCCAGCGCTGGAACCTCTCACGGCTCACGTGGGGGCCGGCGATCGGCGCGGCGGCGGGGATCTGGGTGGGCATCAAGCTCCCACAGGAGTACTGGATCCACGTCGCGCAGCTCGATGTGACCGACACGCTGAGGGCGTACCCGTGGCTCCTCGTCCCGATCGGCCTCGTTGCGCTCGGTGGGTGGCTGGCCGCGCCGGCCGTCGCGAGGCGGCTCCCGCCGAGGGACCATGGCGTCGACCTCTACCTGGAGGCGGGACCGGGCTACGGTGCGGCCGTGCTCCCGGCCGGCCGGAGCCGCGCCGAGCACATCGTGAGGAGCGCGCTCGTCGAGAAGATCCTGCTGGTCTCGGTGGTCAGCGTGATCTTCGCGCAGATGCTGCCGGTACTCGATGCGACCCCGGGCCAGGTCGCGGGCGCGGTCGGCTTCGTGGTGCTGACGAACGCGCTGATCGCGGACTCCCTCGCGAGGCGAGGCACACCGTGGTTCAGGTGGCGCATCGAGTTCGCGACGATGGCCGCGATCAACCTCGGCACCGCGATCGTCTACATCTACCTCCTGCAGCGCCAGGGCGGCGAGATCGACCTCTGGCTGCTGGTGTTCTTCATCCTGCTGCTCACCGTGATCGTGGTGCCGTTCGACCGCTACCACCTCGAACGGTCGCAGCCGGAGGCGCGCCCCATCGAGGTGCCC
>JALOAM010000184.1 GCA_023228765.1 Dehalococcoidia bacterium | reverse complement strand
AGTACTCAGCTTCGACGAGTACGATGCGCCCCATCATGGGGCGCTCGACCATCCTCCTCGCTGCGTTCGCCCTCGGGCTGGGCGCGCTGCTGGCTGGCTGCACCTCGGACGCCCCGCCGGCGCCCGAGGACTCTCCTACGGCCGCCGTCTCGCCGACCTCGACGCTCCCGGTTGAGGAACCCGCGCCCCCGACTCCGAGCACCACGCCCCGCGTAGCTGAGGGCTTCCCGGTCGAGGCGCCAGCGCCGGACTACGCGGGCATCGGCCTCGTCGACGGGCTGCCGCCCGACGCTGTCGGGCCGCTAGTGGTGTACGCACCCGTGAACATCGGCGCGTCGGATCCTGAGGTGACGGTCACGCTGTTCGATGCTGGTGCGGGGATCGAGTTGGCGAAGACGACCTTCGCCTCCTCATCTTCGGTGGCGCCATTCGTCGTCGGTGATCGGCTCGTGGTGTCGTTCGGCCGCTCCCTGTGGTCGTACGCGCTCGATGGAAGCCATGGCCGAGAGTTACTCACGGGACCGCGCCTGGCCACCTGGACGGTGACATCGTCGCCTGACGGCCGGCACATCGCGCTCACGGTGTTCGACGATGATCGGAGCCGGCTCGTGATCCTCGACTCGACGGAGGGCTCAGTCGAGTTCGAGCTACCGAGCGACGATCCGCGCCTGACCGACGTTGGCGAGGTGACTCCCCAACCCACGGCCTGGCTCGATGCCGAGACGCTGGGCTTTGCGCTGGCGGATTCCCCGGAGTCGTTAGGCGGGACGGGCACCGTTTCACTCGATGGGGAGGTCAGCATCAGCCCGGAGGACCGCGCGGCTCCCGTACGGACGAGTGCGCTGCGTGTGCGGCACATCGGTCGTCTGTCGCGAGAGTGCGGCCTCGCGGGGTACGCGGGAGCAACCGGCTATGAGTTGGTCGACCGGGATGGTCGAGTCGTGGCTGCGGTTGATGCTGGAGCTCCGCTCCTGGGGTTCCCCGAGGTCGCGCCGGACGGTACCGAGCTGCTGTACGGGGAGTTCGCTCCATCACCCGAGGTGCGAGCGGCGCTCATCGAGGTAGAGCGTGGCGCTGGCTGCGTGCCAGCGGTCGGTGGTGACTCGCTCGAGCATGAAGCACTCAGCGCGTCGTTCGAATGGCATCTCCTCGATGTCCAGAGTGGCGAGGATCGTGTGGTGGACCAACTGCCAGTCTGGTCGCAGTGGCACGGCTCGCGGGCGGTCACGTTCGTGTGCGGCGACGAGGAACTCCCGGGTGACAGCTACGGGGGAGGCCGTTGGGGTACGCCTCGGAATGCCGCGCCGTACGGGCCCCCGTTCGGATTCAGTGGCCCGGAATGCGCGGGGACAGCCGGACGCGTGGAGCTACGGGTTGGGGGTACGCCCGTGGCGCAGGCTGCCTCGCTGGCCGTGTTCGGCATCGTGGAGGTGCCCTGAGGACTTGGCGTAGTCGCTCTGCTCCGGCAGACTGTGCGGGCCGACCTGAAGGCGGCTACCCCGGCCCGAGAGGGCCAGCGCAGAACGCCAGCGCAGAATGGGAGAGTCATGGTGACCACAACGGAAGCCCCCATCCGTGTCCTGATCGCGAAGCCGGGCCTGGATGGCCACGATCGCGGTGCGAAGGTGGTCGCTCGCGCGTTGCGCGACGCCGGCATGGAGGTCATCTACACCGGCATCCGGCAGACGCCGCAGATGATCGCGGAGGCGGCGCTGCAGGAAGACGTGCAGGTCGTCGGGCTCTCGATCCTGTCGGGCGCGCACCTGG
Organism: Dehalococcoidia bacterium; assembly: GCA_023228765.1. GTDB lineage: Bacteria > Chloroflexota > Dehalococcoidia > UBA2979 > UBA2979 > W-Chloroflexi-9. Next base: position 3,959 of record JALOAM010000184.1, on the reverse strand, counting down.
AGCTCTTCCCTCGCGTGGTCGAGGAGCTCAAGAGCCGTGGCATCGACGACGTCCTGCTCTTCGCCGGCGGCATCATCCCGAACGACGACATCCCGGCGATCAACGCCATCGGGTTCAAGGGCGTCTTCGGTCCCGGCACCGACACCAACGACATCATCGAGTTCGTGCGCGGTAACGCGCCTGCACGAACCTGAGCGCGTGTGACTCCATCTTCGTTCGTCGGCGCTGATTCACTCGTCGAAGGCATCCTGCAGGGGAACCGCCGCGCGCTCTCCCGAGGCATCTCGCACGTCGAGGCGGACACGCCCACCGGGCGGGAGCTCCTCGCGCAGCTGTATCCGCGGACCGGGCACGCCCAGGTCGTCGGTATCACCGGCTCCGCCGGGGCCGGGAAGTCCACGCTGGTCGGCGCGATTGCGCGCGAACAGCGGAAGCGAGGGCGCACCGTCGGCATCGTCGCCGTCGACCCGTCCTCGCCGTTCTCGCACGGTGCCATCCTCGGCGACCGCATCCGCATGCAGGACCTGACGGCGGACGGGGGCGTCTTCCTCCGTTCGATGGCGTCCCGGGGCAACCTGGGCGGGCTCTCCGAGTCCGCGACGGGGGTCGCTGACCTCCTCGATGCGGCCGGGTTTGACGTCGTCCTCATCGAGACGGTGGGCGCCGGGCAGGACGAGGTGGAGGTCGCGAACGCGGCCGGGACCACCGTGCTCGTCGCGAACCCCGGCGGCGGCGACGATGTCCAGTCGATGAAGGCCGGCCTCATGGAGGTCGCCCAGATCATGGTCGTGAACAAGGCCGACCTCGCGGGCGCCGACACCGCCGTCACGCAACTCCGCGGCCTCCTCGCCATCGCCGACCTCGGCGCGTGGAAGCCGCCCATCCTCAAGGCCGTGGCGCGCACCGCCGAGGGCGTCCCGGAGCTGATCGATGCCATCGACAAGCACCAGGCGTTCATCAAGAGCTCCGAGTACGCCGAGGAAGAGCGCCGGCACCACGCGGAGCGGCAGCTCGTCGCGATCGCCCGCGCCATCCTCCACCGGGAGGCGCTCAGTGCGGCCCGTCAGTCGGGTGCGCTGGCCGACCTGGTCTCCGTGGTGGCGGACCGCTCGCGCGACCCGAGGAGCGCCGCCGAGGAGCTGCTGGCGGCCGTCCGACGCGAGTGGGCCGGGCGGTAGGGGCGTGCTGCGGGTCCTCCTGGTGGTGCAACCGCAGCATGAGCAGTCCGACGCCCTTGCGGCCGCGCTGGCAGCCACCCCGCTGTCCGAGGTGTACGCGCACCCCGCGATGACTGATGCGGCGACCGTGCTGGCAGCGCCGCACACCCTCGTGCCTACCTCGGACGGGCGTCTGGAGGCCGGCGCGTCCGCGATCGAGCTGGTGCAGAGCGTCGCGGAGGGGAACGAGGGTACGATCGCCCTCGTCGCGGACGCCCGCGTCGTGCGGGAGGTGCTGGTGTACGCCCTCGATGCACCGGTCGCGGAGGACCGGCTGCCGCTCGATCCGGGCACGATCGCGGAGGTCGAGGTGCGCCTGGACGCGCCGTGGACGGTGAACCGCATCAACGACGGGTGCCATCTGCGCCCACTGGACGAGCGCTGACCGCCCAGGCCAGCTTGCTCGTTTGTGCTGACATAACCGCACTGCTAGAGTGCCCCGAAGGCGGGCCGGTCCCACCCGAGGGACCCTGAGACGGACGATCCCCAGTCGTGCGCTTTCGCTTGCCTACCTTCGGCCCGGCACAGATGGTGCTGACCCTGGCGATCCTGCTGCTGGGGCTGTTTGCCTACGCCTTCCTGCAGACCGCGGCACAGTCCTACCGCCTCCGAGCGGACGAGCGCACGCTGTTCGGGGAGGTCCAGGAGCTCCGCCAGCAGCGCGCCGAACTCGAAGGACTCGCGGCCTACCTCGAATCGGACGAGTACGTCGAGGCGTTCGCACGCCAGCAGTTCGGCCTCGTGAAGCCGGGCGAGACGCTGGTGGTGGTGGATGCGCCGGAGTCCTCCGGTCCGGCGCGCCAGCCCGGGGAGCGCTGGTGGGAGGCCCTCTTCGACACCGAGGCTGCCGCGACGCCGTCCTCCGCCACCCTGGGAGCGAACGCCAGCGCCGAGGACAGCACCGCGAGCGCCGATTCCGCCGCCGAGGATCCGACGGCACCGCCCGAGGCAGGCGACTCCTAGCGCGACTACGCTGCGCCCCGTGGCCGCCCCTCCGTCTCCACTCCCGTCCAACCGCCGTACCGGTGCCTTCGAGCGCCGCGTCGCTCGCGCCCTCGCCGAGCTGGGATGCGCGACGGAGGACGGGAAGGGGGTGCTCGTCGCCGCTTCGGGCGGGGCGGACTCGACGGCGATGCTCGTCGCGGTCGCGCGCGCACTCGGCGCCGAGCGCGTCACGGCCGCCCACTTCGACCATCGCCTGCGCTCCTCCGCCGAGGCCGCCCGCGATGCTGAGGCCGTCGCCGGCGTCGCGGGACGCCTCGGCGTCGCGCTCCTGACGGGGAGGGCGGCGCGCCGCCCGGTCGACCACTCCGAGGCCGCCGCCCGCGAGGGGCGCTACCGCTGGCTGGCGCGCGCCAGCCGCGAGGCCGGCGTGACGGACTGCATCACCGGGCACACCCTCGACGACCAGGCGGAGACCGTGCTCCTGCGGCTCGCACGCGGCGCTGGCGCCCTCGGTGTCGCCGGGATGCGCGCTGCTGCCCCGTGGCCCGTCGAGGCCCGAGGAGCGCGCTCCCTGCGCGTCCTGCGTCCGCTCCTGGGCGTCACCCGTGCCGAGGTCGAGGGCTACCTCGGTGCCCTCGGGCTGGACGCCAGCAGTGACGTCACGAACGACACCCTCGACTACACGCGCAACCGCGTCCGCCACGAGGTCCTCCCGGCCCTGCGGGGCGTGAACGCGCGGGTCTCCGAGCACCTCGCTGAGTTCGCCTCGACGCAGCGGGAGGACGACGACGCGCTCACGGCGATCGCCCTCGAGTGGCTCGATGCGCACGCGGAGCGAGACGGGGAGCGGTTGAGCCTGCCCCGCCGCGAGCTCCGAGGCCTGCCGGTAGCCCTCGGGATCCGCGTGATCCGGGAGGCGGCGCGGGCGCTCGGAGTACCGCTGGAGGCCCCGCACCTGCGGGCGATCCACGCGAGTACGAGGAAATCCGGAGCAAACGTCGATCTACCCCTAGCGCGTAGTCGTACATCGGGTAGCCTGCTCGAACTGCGGACTTCAGCCGCCACCCATCGGGGGCGGGACTGACCCCAAGGATCACGGGAAGATCGAATCGCCGCCTCGGCGGCCTCGGATTCCTTCGGCCCGGTGGTTGACAGGGTTAGACAGAAGTCGTAGCATTCTTTTTCGCGTCGCTCGTTGAGCGGCACCGCACATTAACATCTGGATAGCAGACAGAATCCATAAGTAAGGGATCCCCGTCGGTCGGGACCCACACGGTGGATTCAGGCGTGGCGCGTGCGTCCTTCGGGGCGGATGGGCGATGTCTGGGTGCTTCGTGCTCGACCGTTGGTAAATACCGCACAGCGGAACTAACCCCGGACACCATTCGTGGTGCCTGGGATTCAATGTGTGGAGAGTTTGATCCTGGCTCAGGATAAACGTTGGCGGCGTGCCTAATGCATGCAAGTCGCACGGAGCTTCGGCTCAGTGGCGGACGGGTGAGTAACACGTAGGAACCTGCCCAGAAGTGGGGGATAACTCCTCGAAAGAGGAGCTAATACCGCATGTGGTCTACGGACCAAAGCAGCAATGCGCTTCTGGAGGGGCCTGCGGTGGATTAGCTAGTTGGTGGGGTAAAGGCCTACCAAGGCGACGATCCATAACTGGTCTGAGAGGACGGCCAGTCACACTGGGACTGAGACACGGCCCAGACTCCTACGGGAGGCAGCAGCAAGGAATTTTCCGCAATCGACGCAAGTCGGACGGAGCAACGCCGCGTGCGGGAAGACGGCCCTCGG
>JALOAM010000183.1 GCA_023228765.1 Dehalococcoidia bacterium | reverse complement strand
ATGAACGAGGGCGCGCCGATCCTCGTCGTCTGCGGGCCGGGCAACAACGGCGGGGACGGCCTCGTCGCCGCCCGCGAACTGGTGACGTGGGGCGCCTCCGTGGCGGTCTACCTCACCCGCTCTCGAGGCGAGGACGACGCCGAACTGGCCGCGGTGCGCGAAGCGGAGATCCCCGTGGCTACCGCCGAGGACGATCCGGCGTTCGAGGAGCTCGAACGATGGCTGGCGCAGGCGGCGCTCATCGTCGATGCCGTGTTCGGCATCGGCCTCCGCCCCGGGGAGCGCTCCGTCGAGGGCGTGCCGCGCGAGGTCCTGCTCCGGATGGAGACGGCACGTGAGCGGATCGCGCCGCCACGGGTGATGGCGGTGGACGTGCCCTCCGGCGTGGACGCGGACACCGGCGCGGCGGACGAGGTGGCCGTGCGCGCGGACCAGACCGTCACGTTCCAGTGCGCGAAGCTCGGGCTGTTCCTCGGCGCGGGGCGTGCCCTCGCCGGGCGCGTGGAGGTCATCGACATCGGCATCCCGGCGGACGCCGTCCGCGACCTGCCGGTCGAGGAACTGCGGCTACGCGACCTACGTCCCGGCCTCCCTCAGCGACCCGACGACTCCAACAAGGGCACGTTCGGCCGCGCGGTGATCGCGGGCGGGTCGAGGCGATACCCGGGCGCGGTGCGCCTCGCGGCGGAGGCGGCGGCACGCAGCGGCTGCGGCATCGTCACGCTCGCCGCGCCCGAGTCGGTCCAACCGCTGCTCATGGGACTGCCTGACCCCACGCACGAGCCGCTTCCCGACAGTGATGGCCACCTCGCCGCCGAGGGCGCTCGCACGCTTCTGCGAGCGCTCCACACGTCGACGGCACGGGCGCTGCTCGTGGGGCCGGGCCTCGGGCTCACGGACGGGACGAGGGCGTTCGTGCAGCACCTGCTGGCGGGCGTCGACGCTGTCGAGGGCCTCGACGCGCTGGTCTTTGACGCGGACGCGCTGAACGTGCTGGCGGGCGAGGCGGAGTGGTGGACGCGCACCCCGATGCCGCGCGTGCTGACCCCGCACCCGGGCGAGATGGCCCGCCTCCTCGGTCAGTCCGTCGCCGAGGTGCAGGCGCGTCGCCTCGATGTCGCCCTCGAGTACGCGGAGCGGACGCAGTCGGTCGTGGTGCTCAAGGGCGCCGGCACCGTGGTCGCCGCGCCGGACGGGCGTGCGCGGATCTCGGACGTGGCGAACTCGGCGCTGGCGCACGGGGGGACGGGCGATGTACTCGCCGGACTCCTCGTGGGATTGCTCGCACAGGGCATGACGCCGTTCGATGCGGCCTCGGCGGCGGTGTGGGTACACACGGAGGCGGCGCGACAGGTGTCCGAGGTCTACGGGGCGCCCTCCACCCTGGCGAGCGACCTCGTGAAAGCTCTGCCGGAAGCTCGTAAGCTCCTCGAGCCGCCATCGGCTCGCACCTCGCTCGACAGTGCGATTATGTCGAGGTTCGAGGGTGGACAGTCACCGATCTAGCCCCTCTCGCTGATACAATTTCACCGAAAACGGGCTCGGCTTGACCTCCGGGTCGGGAGGGTTCCCTCGTGAGCGAGAAGCCTGAGGCCATCAACCTCGGTGAGCGTGGCAACCTCGGTGAGAGCAGCGCGCCCGGCTCCGACACGGAGTCGATCGCCCTCGTGTTCCCGGGGCAAGGCTCGCAGGCGCCCGGCATGGGCCGCCTGATCCACGACCACTCCGAGGCCGCGCGGCTGACCTTCGAGGAAGCCAGCGATATCACCGGCATCGACCTGGCGCAGGTGTGCTTCGAGTCCGAGGCCGATGACCTCGCTTCCACCGAGAACACGCAGCCGGCGGTGCTCACCACCTCGATCGCCATGCTCCGCGCGATGCGCGAGAAGGTGACGGAGGTCCGCGACCACCTGGCGCCGCGCCTCCTCGGCGGGCACTCCCTCGGGCTGTTCAGCGCAGCCGTGGCGGCGCGCTCGCTCTCATTCCGCGACTCGCTGCTCATCATCATGGAGCGGTCCCGCCTCATGGGGTCGTTCAACGACGAGCGCCCCGTCGGCATGGCCGCCATCGTCGGCCTCGACGTCGAGACGGTGCGCGGCATCTGCGAGGACGCGACTGAGAGCGAACTGAGCCGCGTCGACGTCGCGAACCACAACGAGGACGTGCAGACCGTGATCTCGGGCGACGTGAGCGCCCTCGAGCGGGCCATGGTGCGCGCCAAGGAGCTGCAGGGGAAGGCGATCCGCCTGAAGCTGAAGGTCTCCTCCCACACGCCGCTGCACGTGGGGCAGGCGGAGGAGTTCGCGCAGGTGATCCGGGAGATCCCGTTCGCGGACCCGGAGCTGCCGATCGTCTCGAACATCACCTCCGAGCTGATCCAGACCGCCGCCGAGGTACGCGCCGAGTTCGAGGCGCAGCTGAAGTCGCCGGTGCTGTGGGCGGAGAACGTCCGCCGCATGACCCGCGAAGGGGTCGACACCTTCGTCGAGGTCGGGCCGGGCCACGCACTGGCCCGCATGATCAAGCGCATCCAGGACGACAGCACCGCCGTCTCCCTGGACGACGCGCGCGAGGCGCCGATCCCGGTCTCCATCCTCCCCGTCCGACGCCCGTCGAGTTAGCCCTCGAGGGCACGAGTTAGGACACTCATGCGCCGTGTCGTCGTCACCGGACTGGGGCTGATCACGCCCCTGGGGAACGATGTGGCTTCCACCTGGGAGTCGCTGATCGCCGGGCGCTCCGGCCTCGGCCTCGTGAGTCGCTTCGACGCCTCCGCCTACGACCACCCGATCGCCGCGGAGGTGAAGGACTTCAACGCCGCCGAGGTGGTGGACCCGAAGCTCGCGAGGCGGATCGACCTGTCCTCCGCGTTCGCGCTGGCCGCCTCGCACCAGGCGCTCGCAGACGCCCGGCTGGACATGACGCAGGAGGATGCCTCGCGCGTCGGGGTGCTCCTCGGCACGGGGATGGGCTCCGCGCACCAGATCGTGGAGCAACAGCGCATCCTGGACGAGAAGGGCCCCCGCCGTGTCTCGCCGTTCCTCGTGAGCCACATGCTGCCTGACACCGCGACCGGCCTGGTCGCGATCGCGACCGGCGCCCGAGGGCCCAACTTCGCCGTCACCGCCGCCTGCGCGACGGGTGGCGCGGCCACCGGCGAGGCGGCCGAGATGGTCGTCCGCGGCGACGCCGACGTAATGATCGCCGGCGGGTACGAGGCGCCGCTCCAGCCGATCTACTACGCCGGCTTCAACGCGATGAAGGCGCTCGCGGACCACGAAGACCCCGCGAAAGCGGTCCGCCCGTTCGATGCCACCCGCAACGGCTTCATCCTCGGCGAGGGCGCGGGCGTCCTCATCCTCGAGGAGCTGGAGCACGCGAAGGCGCGCGGCGCGCGGATCTACGCCGAGTGGCGCGCCGCCGGCACCAGCAACGACGCCTACGACATGGTCGCCGCCGCCGAGGATGGCCACGGCATCGCCCAGGCGATGCGCCTCGCCCTGCGGCGCGCGGACCTCGAACCGGACGCGGTGCAGTACATCAACGCCCACGGCACCAGCACCCCGCTCAACGACCGCGTGGAGACACGCGCGATCCGCGAGGTGTTCCGCGAGGCGGCGGACGACCTCATGGTCTCGTCCACGAAGTCGATGCACGCGCACATGATGGGCGCTGCAGGGGCTGTGGAGGCCGCCATCTGCGCCCTCACCTGCCACCACGGCATCGTGCCGCCCACCATCAACTACGAGCACCCCGACCCCGACTGTGACCTCGACTACGTGCCGAACGAGGCTCGACAGGCCGAGGTCCGCGTGGCAATGAGCACCTCGGTCGGCCTCGGTGGCCACAACTCCGCGATCATCTTCAGCAAGTGGGAGGACGCCTGATGCCAGAGGAACGACGGGTCGTCGTGACGGGGATCGGCATCCTCTCCGCGGTCGGTGTCGGCCGTGACGAGACGTGGAAGAACCTGCTCGCGGGCACGAACGGCATCGCCCGGACGACGCTCGTCGAGGTCGACGACCTGCCCTCGCAGGTCTCGGGCGAGGTGCCGGACTTCGACTACTCCACGTACATCGACCGCAAGGGCGCGCGGCGCATGGACCGCTTCACCCAGCTCGCGGTGTGCGCGGCCGGCGAGGCGCTCGACCAGGCCGGGCTCGACACCGCCGCCGAGGGCGACCACATCGGCTGCATGATCGGGTCGGGCATCGGCGGCATCGGGACGCTGGAGGCGGAGTTCGACGTCTTCTTCCACAAGGGCCCGAACCGCGTCTCGCCGCTCCTCGTCCCGATGTTCATCCCGGACATGGCGGCCGGTCAGACCTCGATCCGCTTCGGGCTGCGTGGCCCGAACTACAACACCGTCTCCGCCTGCGCCTCCGGCGCGGACGCCATCGGCACTGCGTTCGAGGTGGTGCGGAGGGGTGACGCGGTGGCCATGGTCGCCGGCGGCTCCGAGGCATGCGTGACGCGCATGTCGATCGCGGCGTTCGCGAACAGCCAGGCCCTCTCCACCAACAACGACCCGAACACCGCGAGCCGCCCGTTCGACATCGGTCGTGACGGCTTCGTCATCGGCGAGGGCGCAGGCATCCTCGTCCTCGAGGACCGCGAGCACGCCGAGGCGCGCGGCGCGCAGATCTACGCGGAGATCGTCTCCTACGGCCAGTCCGCGGACGCCTTCCACGTCACCGCCCCGTCCGAGAATGGCGAGGGCGCGGCGCGTGCGATGAACCTCGCGATCTCGAAGGCCGGCATCGCCGCCAGCGACATCGACTACGTGAACGCCCACGGCACCAGCACCCCGCTGAACGACAAGTTCGAGACGATGTCGATCAAGACCGTCTTCGGCGAGGGCGCCTACGCCGTCCCGGTGTCCTCCTCGAAGTCGATGATCGGCCACACCCTCGGCGCTGCCGGCGGCATCGAGTCCGCGATCACGATCCTCTCGATCCGCGACCAGAAGGTGCACCCGACGATCCACCTGCTGGAACCAGACCCCAACTGCGACCTGGACTACATCCCCGAGGGCGCCCGCGACCTCGGCATCAAGTACGCGATGTCGAACTCCCTCGGCTTCGGTGGCCACAACTCCTCGCTGATCTTCAGCCGCTACGAGGGGTAACCCCGGGAGCGCTCACGTGAGCGACCTGACGATCGAGGACCTCCAGCCCTCGGACGAGGACGCCGTGCAGCAGTGCGCGGCGATCCTCGTTGAGGCGTTCCGAGGCCACACGGACGCCTGGCCCGACCTCCCGAGCGCCCTCGAAACGGTGCGCGAGTCGTTCGAGGGCGCGGCGAGCCGCATCGCGCGTGACGCGGACGGGCGCGTGGTCGGGTGGGTCGGCGCGCTGAGCGACTACGACGGCCACGCGTGGGAGGTCCACCCCCTCGCGGTCGCGCCCGACGCGCAGCGCCGTGGCATCGGCCGTCGCCTCGTCGCGGACATCGAGACGCTCGCCGCCGCGGGCGGTGCGAACACCCTCTGGCTCGGCACGGACGACGAGGACGGGCGCACCTCCCTCGGGGGCGTCGACCCGTACCCGGATCCCCTCGCGGCGCTCGCGGCAATTCCCAACCGGGGCGGGCACCCGTACGAGTTCTACCAGCGCTGCGGGTTCGTCCTCGTGGGGATGCTGCCCGATGCGAACGGGCCGGGGAAGCCGGACATCTTCACGGCGAAGCGCCTCACGCCGACCGGCCCCATCAAGGGCTGACGCCCTCGGTCGAGTGCGCCCTCGGT
>JALOAM010000182.1 GCA_023228765.1 Dehalococcoidia bacterium | reverse complement strand
CCGGAACGACCTCGCCTGCACGGGCGTCGCCGTCGACCACCCCGCGATGCGCGAAACGCTCGACTGCGACGCGGAGTACCTCCGCTGGTCGCCGGACGGCCGCTACCTCGCCCTCATCCCGCAGGCGGAAAGCGCGCCCGTGCAGATCCTCGACGTCACCACCGGCGAGACGACGGACCTCCCGCACGCCGGCCCTCGCGGTACTATTCCAGAGTGGAGCGAGGACAGCCGCTACCTCGTCTGGATCTGGGGCGCGCAGCTCTAGCGCACGCCCTCACGCTCCTCGCTGCCCTCACGGCCACCGTCCTCCTCGTCGCGTGCGACAGCGGCGAGGCGCCCGCAACGCCGAGCGTGACGACCTCGACGGTCGTGACGGCGGCCACGCCCGCTCGGACGCCGGAGGGCGCAGCCTTCGAGTACGTGATCCCTCCCCCGCTGGAACTTCCCAGCCACGTCGAGACGATCGATGCTCGCATCACGGGGAATGCGCACGGCTTGATCGCTATCGATCCGGTGACAGCGACCGTCAACACGATCTGGGCCGAGAACGAGCGCCCCTGGGACATTGATGTCTACCCCTCGCTCGCCGGGGGAGGCGATGGCGTCTGGCTCTCGTGGGACAACGGGACCATCGAGTCCATCCGGTATGACCTCGACGGGAACGAGGTCGACCGGGTACCCGGCCTGTGGGCGCAGGAGTCCGAAGACGGGGAAGTCGTCACGTACTACACCGCGCCGAGCGGCGAGGAACGGCACTACGTCGCGCGATACCCCAACCACACGGCGGACCTCGGCAGTGGAACGTGCTGTGGCGTGATTGCGGCCGACGGACGCATCGCCTTCCTCGGACCGTTCGAGGGCGATGGGCAGTCGTTGCTCCTATACGACCCCGCTACACGTGAGATCTCCGTGCTGGCCGACGGGATCGGACGGCCGGCAAAGGATGGCGTGATCTACCCCTCCTGGTCTCCGTCCGAGCGGTACGTCATGGACTTCACGTTCGACCAGAAGGACCCACCGGCGAGTCAGACCATCCTCGCCGACACCTCGACCGGCACCGTGACCCTGAGGGATCGCACAGCAGTTGAGTGGTGGATTGCCGGTCGGGAGGGCGCCGACTGGATCGGCCGGTTGGACGGTGGGGACCTGCAGTTCACGCTCGCCTCGGACGGAACTGAGGCTCTCCGGCTCTCCCAGCCCGACACGCAATACACGGGGATGGCCGACCTCGGCGGAGCGATCGCCGCCTACGCCGAGACGCCCGAGGGCATGGCGGCGATCGTCTACGACCTCGACGGGAACGAGCTGGGGCGCTGGGTGGGCGAGTTCTGGTACGTCACTCAGACCGCCGACGGACTCGCCGCCATCGAAGTGGCGTACCAACCGGCCCGAGGTGTCTGCGCCTCCAGCGTCATCGATCATCCCAACTTCGAGGGCGAAGTCGGATGTGTCGGCACCGGCGGCCGGTGGTCCCCCGACGGTCGCTTCTTCGCCAGCCTTCCCCCGGCCACGAGTGGTGGCAGCATCTACATCTTCGACGCCGCCGCCGGCGAGGGCCGCATCTACGAGACCGGACGCGACGACCTCAGCATCACCTGGAGCGCCGACAGTTCCCGTCTCGTCGTGCGCATCGGCGGCCCTGCATGAGCCGCTCGCCCGTGCTCATGGTCCTCGCCACCCTCGCGGCCACCACCGCCCTCCTCGTCGCCTGCGACAGCCCCGAGGCGCCCGCAACGCCGAGCGTCACCGCGACACCCACCGTCGAGGCGACCACGGTGGTGGCCCTCCCGGCTACGGACACCGCAACTCCCACCTCGACTTCGCTCCCGGAAGCCGATGTACACGCGCACCTCCCGGCGGAGAACGGCGTCCTCTCCCTGGACCCCGTGACGGGCGAGGTGACCGAGGTCTGGGCCGGTCCGGAACTCATCTGGGCGCCCAACGTGTACGCGCAGATGGCAGACCGCCGCGATGGCGTCTGGCTCTCGTGGCGCTCCACTGACGAGTCCGTCCGGTACGACCTCGACGGCAACGAGGTCGACCGCGTGCCCGGATGGTGGCCCCGCGAGTCACCCAACGGCGAGGTCGTCGTATACCGGCAGTCTGACCCGGCGCGCGTCGTCATCCGGTACGCCGATCGCTCCGTCGATCTCGGGACGAACGGCTGCTGCTACAGCCCGCACGATGACGGCCGTGTCGCACTCCTCATCCCTACAGGTGTCCGCGGAGAGAACCTCTCCCTCTCGGTGTACGACCCGGAGGCCGACACCACGACCACGCTCGTCGAGCACGTCGGGCGACCGGGCAAGGAAGGCACCATCTACCCGGTGTGGTCACCGTCGGGCCGCTTCATCTCGGACTGGTCCTACTCCGAAATCCCGACGGAACGCGGCCACGCCGTCCTCGTGGACACCCTCACCGGCGAGGCAACGGAACGCTCCGAGTGGTTCACGTGGGTCGAAGGCCCGCAGGGCGAGGACTGGTACGCAAGCGGCGATGAGGGCGCACTGATCCTGATCGATGCGGCGACCGGCGAGGAAGCCCTCCGCATCACGAGCGACGCAGGCCCCCTCCTCGCGAGCGCCGAGGACCTCGGTGGTGCGTTCCTCGCCCGTGTCGGCGTCCGGACCGGCGGAAGCGTGACGACGACTGGAGCAGTCGTCTTCGACCTGACCGGGAACGAACTCGGACGCTGGGATGGCCAGTTCTGGCACGGCGCCATGACACCCGCCGGCGCCGCAGCCCACTTCGTGGACGCAACGTCCCAGTCCGACTGCCCGAGCGGGCGCGTCGAGCACCCGCACTTCGAGGGCGACCTGGACTGCATCGGCACCGAGCAGGCATGGTCGCCGGACGGCCGCTTCCTCGCGATGCAGGCGATGCTCCGCACGCGCTCGGCGCTACTCGTGCTAGACACGCAGACTGGCGAGACGCTCGTTGTCGATGTCAGTCGGGACTTCGGCTTCGAATGGAACGCCGACAGCACGAGGATCATGCTGCGCATCGGTGGTGGGATGTGACCACCCCGCACCGCTTCGTCCTCGGCGACAACAACGTGTGGGCGCTGCGCCTCGATGCGTCCAAGGGCGGCGGGTGGCTGCTCGTCGACGCGGGGTGGGACGCGGACATCGAGGGCGTCGCGTCGTGGGAGGTGCTCGTCGCGCAGGCGCGGGCGGCCGGCGTGACGCCCGAGGACGTCCGCGCCGTGGTGGTGACGCACGAGCACATCGACCATGCCGGGCTCACCGCCCGGTGGGCGGACCTCGGCGCGCGCGTGGTCGTCGGGCGGGCGGGGATGGCGACGCTCGCCCTCGGGCGCGAGGCGAACGAGCGGGTGCGCGACGCGCGCATCGAGGAGTACCGACGCCATGGCGCGCCGTCCGAGGTCCTCGACGCGCTGCGGGGCGTCCACCCGACGCGCGCGCTCCGCTGGTCACCCTGCCCCGAGGACTCCCTCGACGCGGCGGAGGAACAGGAGCCGTTCCGGCTCGCGGACGGGCGCACGCTCCGCCTCATCCCCGCTCCCGGCCACACGCCGGGGAACCTCGTCGCGCTCATCGAGGAGACGCGCGAGCTCTTCTCCGGCGACACCGTGATCCCGACCACCATCCCCACCGCCGGCCTGCACTTCCCCGGGCTGATCGAGGGCAACGAGCCCGCTCGATGGCCCTCGCTGCCCTCGTTCCTGCGCTCCGTCGCGGCCATCCGCGCGCTCGGGGTGTCGCGCATCTACCCCGGCCACGGCGACGTGATCGAGGCGCCCGAGGTCTACCTCGACCGGTTCGAGACGCACCACGCGCGCCGGGGAGCGAAGGTGCAGGCCGCGCTCATCGAGGCAGGCGAGGCGACGGCGTTCGAGCTCGTGCGCGCGATGTTCCGTCGCCTGCCGGACGAGCGCCTCGGCCAGGCGATGACGGAGGTCCTCGGCCACCTCGACCTGCTCGAGGAGCGCGGGGCGGCGGTGCGCCTCGGAGGCGCGGGCGACCTCGTGCGGTGGCGGCTTCTGTAGCTCCATCCCGAGGGCATAACGGGCCTGCGTGTTAGCCTCGAAGGACACGCGCCGGAGGACGCCCGTCTCGCTGAGCCTCGCTCCGTCCGTCATAGACGTCGCAGTCACGAGGTTCCGCATGGGCTCATTCGCCGAGGAAGTCGCGCGGCGGCGTACCTTCGCCATCATCTCCCACCCCGACGCCGGGAAGACCACGCTCACCGAGAAGTTCCTGCTGTACGCCGGGGCCGTCGAGGAAGCCGGGTCCGTCCGCGCGAAGAAGGACGCGCGACACGCCACGTCCGACTGGATGGCGATGGAGCGCGAGCGCGGCATCTCGATCACCTCGACGGTGCTCGAGTTCGAGTACGAGGGGTACCGCTTCAACCTCCTGGACACCCCCGGGCACCAGGACTTCTCGGAGGACACGTACCGCACGCTGATCGCCGCCGACAGCGCGATCATGGTGCTGGACGCGGCGAAGGGCATCGAGCCGCAGACGCGGAAGCTGTACGAGGTCTGCCGCGCCCGCCGCATCCCGATCATCACCTTCGTCAACAAGATGGACCACGACGCCCTCGATCCGCTGGAGCTGCTGGACCACGTGGAGTCCACGCTCGGCATCGCGCCGGCGCCGCTGACCTGGCCCATCGGCGACGGGCCGCAGTTCCAGGGTGTCTACGACCTCCGCGCCCAGCTCGTCCGGCGCTTCGAGCGCACCTCGGGAGGGCGCACGCGAGCGCCCGAGGTGGCCGGGACGCTGGACGATCCGGACGGGGCGATCGAGGCGGCGATCGGGCGGGACGCACTCGACCAGCTGCGGGAGGCGACCGCGATCGCCGTCGAGGCAGGACACCCGTTCGAGCTGGCGGCGTTCCTCGACGGGGCGCTGACGCCGGTATTCTTCGGCAGCGCGATCAACAACTTCGGCATCGAGTCGCTGCTGCGCGCGGTCGCCGAGTTCGCGCCGGCGCCCCAGCCCCGCGAGGCGCGCGCGGGGACGGTGGCGATCGAGCGCGAGGCGTTCTCGGGGTTCGTGTTCAAGATGCAGGCGAACATGGACCCGAAGCACCGCGACTGCATGGCGTTCATCCGCGTGGTCTCGGGACGCTTCGAACGGGACATGGCCGCGCACCACTCCGCCTCGGGGAAGCGCATCCGCCTGGCGCGCTCACAGCGCGTGTTCGGCCAGGAGCGCGAGACCGTGGACGAGGCCTATCCCGGCGACATCATCGGCGTCGCGAACACGGGCCTCCTCGGGATCGGCGACACGCTGACCTCCGACCCGGCGATCGAGTTCGACGCGATCCCGCGGTTCGAGCCGGAGCGCTTCGCCCGCCTGCGCTGCACGGACGTGCTCCGCACCAAGCAGTTCAACAAGGGCCTCGAGCAGATCGAGCGCGAAGGCGCCGTGCAGGTCCTCTGGGACCGCGACGCCTCCCGCAGCGCGCCCGTCCTCGGCGCCGTCGGCGACCTCCAGTTCGAGGTAGCCGTGCGGCGGTTGGCGGACGAGTACGGCGTGGAGACGGTGCTGGACCACCTCGTCCACACCACCCTGCGGCTCGTGAAGCGCGCGCCCTCGGGCACCCGTTGGCCCTCGGACGCGCTGCTGCTGGTGGACCGCACGGGCGGCGAGGCGATCCTCTTCCGCTCCCCCCGCGACGTGTCCTTCCTCATGGAGCGCTCCCCGGACGTGCAGCTCGCCGCCATCAGCGACGTCCCCACCGCCGAGCCCGTCGAGGCCTGACCCCCCGAGGGCTACCCCCTCGCCCTTTGCTCTCAGCCTCTCCCTCCGACTCCGCCT
>JALOAM010000181.1 GCA_023228765.1 Dehalococcoidia bacterium | reverse complement strand
ACCTCCACGCCGAAGTCCACGCGCGCCATGCGCAGCGCCGTGCCGAGGTTCCCCATGGCGTCCACGCCACCATCGACGAGCGTGTCCGCGGACACCGCGACGATGTAGCGACAACGCCGCCGGAACAGCTCGTACACCCCGAGGTTCTCGAAGTGCCCGCCGTCCGAGAGGTAGACGAACTCGTCCTCCCGGTTCGCGATGCCGAGGAGCTCGCGGACGTACAGCATGGCGGGGAGCGCGTTCACGTAGCGGAGCGCCCGCCCTCGGCCCAGCGCGTTCCGGGGGTTCTGCACCCACCGGCCGATGCGCACGTTGAACAGCGTGGTGAGGACGCTGAGCGTCCGCGAGGTCTTCTCACCCATGTTCGGCGAGACGGCCGCGCCGGAGATCGAGGCGGCCCGCGCGAGCGTCATGTGCGAGAACGCCTTCAGCGAACCCGTGGGCGACCAGCGCGACATGGCCGAGCCGGTGTAGAGCGGCGCGATGACGAACGAGTCCGCCTTCCGCTCCGGGAGCTTGTCGCCGCGGCTGCCGGGGATGTTCAGCGTGGCGCAGATAAGCGGGTACGGCACCGTGGGCGCGCCGTTGCCTCGGAGCTGCCCTACGGTGAGGTCGGGACGCGTCCACACCGAGTGCCACCGCGCGACCGAGTCCGGCACACGGCTCGCCGCCTCCGCCGGGTCGGTGACGCGCGGTCGCGCGCCGATGATCCACGTCTGCTGGAGGCGGTCCTCGTACACCCCGCTCAGCGAGAGCGTGTTCAGCAGCGTCCCGCGGTCCGAGCCCAGCCAGAGCGGGAACGCAAGGGTGAAGAGGAAGAACCCGACGAGGGCCGGGCCGACCCAGTCGTTGTCCGTCCGGGCAAAGAGGAACCAGAACGCCCACGTCGCGAGGATCCCGATGCTGAACAGGATGATGTACCCGCCGATGCCGAACAGCACGCGCGAGACGATCCCGCCTCCCTCCGTCGAGGAGACCTTCGGCAGGCCGAAGGCGACCATCAGTGAGCTCAGGCCGGAGGAGAAGAACAGCGCGCGCCGCTGCCACTCCTGCGAGTCGTCCAGCCCGAGGACCGAGCGGTTGGTGACGTACAGCCAGACCGCACCGCCGATGATCATCGCGATGAGCAGCGTCGCCGCGAGACCGGCGAGGAAGCGCAGCATCCTCGGGGCCCACACGGGGCCGGAGGTGCGGATCACCTGCGCGGAGCAGAGCCCGGCGGCAACCAGCCCGAGGACGAACGCACCGGTCAGCCACCGACCCGAACCGCCGTTCAGGAATGTGATCAACATGAACGGGATCGGGAAGACGATGAAGATGAGCGCCGAGAAGATCTGACGCGGGTCCAGCGCGATCGTCGAGAAGCCCAGGGCGACGAAGATCCCGAAGACGATCGAGGGCACCGTCAGCGCGAGGATGGCGTGGAGCCAGAGGCCGTCCCGGGAGCCGGCGTCCGCCGGCAGCTCCGGGTAGGTCTGGTTCGCCAGCGCCTGCATGAAGAACGAGACGAGCAGCCCGGCCAGCAGCACGATCACGGTCGCCAGCAGCAGCACCGCCATGATCGCGGCCACGCGGGCCCTTGACGTGTGCTGCGGGAACGGCACCTCGCTCGCGACCGCGAGACGACCGCGGCCCAGGAGGGCTCGGACGATACCGATCCAGACGATGAGGAACAGGGGCACGAGGGCGAGCGTGGGCGCAAGCCACGGCCGCGCTGCCGCCGAGGCGATCTGCGGAACGTTGTTCCACGTCCAGTACGTCACGCCCGTGCCGACGATGACGCCGATCCCCAGGACCGGGACGAGGAAGAGGAGCCAGAGCGCCACCGTCGACACGAGGTAACGGCCGACAGCCTGCCACGTCTGGAGGTTGAACAGCCCGATCCCCCCGCCGAGCAGGTTGGCGTACTTCCGCACGTGCCACAGCGCCGGCGTCTCGTTGCCGTGGACGGGGATGGAGGACGGGTCCTCCGCCCCGAACAGCGGGTCGTCCAGCCGGCCTCGAGGGAACGCGAAGGGGAAGCGGTCGTAGTCCGAACCGAGACGCCCGAGGCCCTGGTACGGGAGGTCCTCCGCGCACAGTCCCGCGAGCGAGATGCCGACGTACCCGCCGCCCGACACCGTGGAGAGGTAGTCCGCCGGCTGGAGGAGGTCGTACCGCGAGAGCGCCTGCAGGACGCCGAGGCTGAACGTGGCGGAGCGCATCCCGCCGCCCGAGAGCGCGATGCCGTAGAGGTCGTTCGTCACGGACGGACGCGTCGGCGAAGCGATCGGGCCACGGCCGTACCCGCGTGCGAGCTGCTGCGCGCGCCGCGGCTCCACCCACTCCTCCACCTCGGTCGCGAACATGCGCTCGAACGGCGGGTCGAGGAGCGTGAGGCGGTCGTCGTAGATGCACTCGTAGAACTCGGGCCCCTTGCCGCGCGGCTCCCACTTGTAGAACCGGGCGATGGAGACATGCTCGATCTCTCGAGCCGCCGCCTCCGTGACAAGGATCTGACCGCCCGTGGCGCCGGTGACCTCCAGCGCCCGCGCCCACCAGTTCTCCGCGAGCTGCAACTCCGTGACGGTGCCCACGAGGATCACGGCCTGCAGCGAGGCACTCACGTCGTCCAGCTCGATCTGCGGCTTCGCCCGGCCCGCGAGCTGCGCGCTCACCGCGTCCGAGAGGGCCTCCAGCGCCCCGCGCGGCTCGATGCGGAGCTGCCACGTGCCGGTGTCCTGAAGCACGGCGTGCGGCACCGCCTCCGCGATCGCCTGCGCGAACGGCGAGGGCGCGTCGCCGGGCAGCACCTGCGCGCGGGACGCGAACATGGAGGTGGGCTCGCCGGGTGAGCGGTAGACGTGGCGAGCGCGCACGACGACAGCGAGGCTGGCCGATTCCGTCGACACGTCCCTGTCCTCGTTCCCGCGCGCCCTCGCGGGGCCGCGCTGCTGAATCCCTACTGGGTCTTCAGGTACTCCAGGAGGGCGCGCCGTTCCTGCTCAGTCAGGCTGGTGCCGTACTCGTGCCCGCCGTTGCCGTTCCCCCGGAGAGTAGTGTCGTAGAGGAACCCGTCCGCTTCTGCCTGCGCACCGCTGGAGACGAAGCCCAGGTCCTGGTAGTCGTAGATGTCCGAGCCACGATAGAACTGCGTCGGGCGTTCGTCGGCAGGCAGGAGCAGGTCGTAGAGCGTCGGCACGGAACCATTGTGCAGGTACGGCGCACGCAACCAGATCCCATCCAGCGGGCTGTTCGCATAGCCGTCCGTGGCACGGAAGTTCTCGAAGCCCCAGTCGCGGTCACCACCATAGGTGTTCATCAGCTCCGCGATCTGGTCATTGAACGCGTCCGTCCGCTCCGGGTCCGTCCGCACGTTCTCGATCGGCTCCAGCTGGCCGACACGCTCCCCGCCGAGGGCGTGACACGCCGCGCAATGCTGCGTGTAGAGCGCGCGTCCCGCCTCCGCGAGCTCGGCGTCGATGCGGTCCGGGGGGAACTCCGGCGCCGGCAGCGAGCGGATCCACGTCGCGACGCGCTCGATCGAGGGGAAGTCCAGGGAATCCTCGGTCGCGCCGGCGCCGAGGGCGGCGCTGATGTTGCGCTCCGAGAGCGAGTTGTTGTTCGCATCCCAGTGCAGGTACATCCCATCACGGACGGCCTGGTTCCACAGCGACGGCAGATCCGCCGTGCCGATGGTGTCGTCCGCCAGCATGTCCACGCCGAAGTGGACCTTGTACGGGCTGAACGTGTCGACGCGGCCTGGCCCCCACTCCGGGCGGTCGTTGAGGAAGTCGAACTCCTCCGCCCGCCCGAGGATCTCGTCCTTCATGCGGGGGATGACGATGAAGCGGTACGCCATCTCCTCGAAGAGCCCGAGGTCCGGGTTGATGTCCTTGATCGCGTCGATGATGTGCTCGCCGCCGAAGTCCTCGTCCTCCGCGGCCGCGATCAGGAACCGCTGGTACGCGAGGAAGTCGAGCTGCTGCGCGGGCATCCCGAGCACGAGCCGAGGCGTCGCGCCCTCCGAGTCGCGGACCGTGCCGACGTGGCAGGCGGCGCAGTTGAACGCGATCATCGGGAACGGCCGGTCGCGGAGGGAGGTGCCGATCGGGCGGTCCTTCCCCTCCTCGTAGATCAGGCCGAAGCGCTCGTACCCCTCGCCGGGGCCTTCGGGCAGGTGGTCCGCGAACACCGTGGGCAGGACGCGCCAGATCCAGTACGGGATGCCGCCCGCGGCCTCCGAGCCGATCGAGCCGTAGAGGAAGTGCTGGACGTCGTCCGCGTACTCCTCCGGATCATCATGCTGGAAGAACGCAAAGAGCCAGATCCCGAACGCGGCCACCACCAGGAGCAACGCGCCCCCGGCGACGATGCCGGTGCGCGCGCCCCGTCCGAGGCCGTGGAACCACTCGATCATCACGCGTGCTCCGGGGTCCGTCCTGGCTGCTCCGCCGGGAACGAGGTCGGCGAGAAGACGGACATGACCTCGCGGATCATGTCCTCGCGCGAGTCGAAGCGCGCCTCCTCGTAACATCCCAGCGGATTCTCCGTGCCATTCACGAGGCACTTGTTGCAGTACGTGCACGGCCGAGGCGGGCGGTCGTGTCCCTTCCGCCACCACTCGGTCAGGTCGTTGTTCGCGATCAGCGAGCGCGCGATGGACACGGCGTCACACGCCTGCGAGTCGAGGGCGACCCGCACCGCCGAGGCGCTCTGGAAGCCGCCGGTGCAGATCACCGGCACGGAGACAGCGGCCTTCACTGCGCTCGCGTCCTGCAGCGTCAGGCCCTCGGGATTCTTCGGGCCGCCGTTGTGCCGCCACCACCAGCCGAACGCACGCCCGAGGGGCGAGCGGAAGAGCAGGTAGTTCCTCGTCGTGTGCTTCCCGGACGCGGCCATCGCGCCGTAGGTGTGGCGGACCACCTCCATCGGCAGGCCACCGGCGGGGTTCCGGGGATGCGGGAACATGTTGCCGGTGGAGACATGGAAGGCGTCCACGCCCGCCTCCTCCAGCCAGCGGCACACCTGGATGGACTCCTCGAGCGTGTTGCCCTTCGCCTCCCATGGGAAGATCGCGTTGCCGAAGTCCTGCGCGGAGATCTTCATCTGCAGGTGGAAGTCGTCGCCGGCCTCCTGCCGGATGGCGCGCACGATCTCGATCACGAACCTCGCGCGGTTCTCCAGCGACCCGCCGTACTCGTCCGTGCGGTCATTGATGCCGGACGAGAGGAACTGCGTGATCAGGTACCCGTTCGCCCCGTGCAGCTCCACCCCGTCGAGGCCCGCCTCGCGGGCGCGCCGGGCGCCCTCCGCAAAGGCTCGAACCGTGTCGTTGATGTCGGCGCGCGTCATGCGGTCCGGGATGAACCCGTGGAGGGGTTCCGGATCGTCGGTGGAGCTCAGGCCGTGGGCATACTCGACGCCCGGGATGTCCCGCTGGCGGCCGGAGTGGCTGAGCTGCATGAAGAACTTGCAGTCGTACTCGTGGACCGCGTCGCCCACCGCACGCCAGAACGGGATGTGCTCGTCCCGGTGGATCGTGGCGTAGTTCGGCACGATGCGCCCGCGGATCGTGACCGGCACGAACGAGGAGATGATCGCGCCCACGCCACCCCGAGCGAACTTCGTCTCCCAGTTGATGCGCGTCTGGGAGCCGGAGCCGTCGTAGTTGTCGAAGCGTCCGGAGACGTTGGAGCGGAAGACGCGGTTCTTCACCTCCACGTTGCGGAAGCGCAGCGGCCGGAAGATCGGGTCGGCTTCGTCCTCGGTGGTCATGGTGGGCCTCCCCTACACGCGCGCCCACGGCCCGAAGGCGTTCGGCACCCCGCGGAGGGAGCGCTCGAGGCCCGGGTAGTGGCGGAGCAGGACATCGACCATGGTGTTGTTCGCCACCCAGTCGAGGCCCTC
>JALOAM010000180.1 GCA_023228765.1 Dehalococcoidia bacterium | reverse complement strand
CTGGGTCTTCGGCGGGAGGCGGTGCCTCCCCGCAGGGGCTCGAGAAGGGCAACGCGCTCCAGGTCGGATAGCCCACCTCTGAGCTGACACCAAGCCTCGCCGTGGTCCTCCGGGCTGACGCCTCACCCACCGCAGAGCAGCGCCTTCTGGCGCTGATGGGTGCCGGTGCGCCCGCGAGCGGGCCACCCACGACGCGTCCGCGCCGCCTTGGCGTCGAGCACGAGTACGCGGTGTTCCAGGGCGACAGCGTCCGGGCAGGCCGGCAGGTCGACTTCCGGACGCTCGTCCACCGTCTCGGCTTCGCGGGGCGCGTCCTCCATCCGACGAACGTGGACGCCATCCTCACCCCGTCCGGCCTCGCCGTAATGGCGGACGGGCTCGTCGCGGAGACGGCGTGCCCGCCCGAGGTGCTCGCCCCCGGCGCGTCGAGCGCCCTCGCTACGTGGGGCGCGTGGGGTCGGCAAGTGCTCGACGCTCACCTCCCCGCGGGGCTCCATCTCTTCCCGGGCTCGACCCACGTGAGCGTGGAGACGCATACGTCGCGGGCGGATCAGCTCTGCCTCTGGTTCGCGCAGACCTTTGCCCCGGCGCTCATGCTGATGATGGACCGTGCCGACTCGCCGGGCGTCCTCGTGCGCCCTCGGCCGTACCGGTTCGAGCTCGGGGGCGAGTTCATCGCCGGCGAGCGACTGCAGGCCGCCGCGACCTTCCTCGCCGGTGCGGTCATCGCGCTGGAGGAGGCGCGCGCTCTCCCGCCCGCCATCGAGGTGGCGGTGGAGCCGGCGCGACGCCGCTTCGGCTGGTACGTGGACCGCACCGCCTTCGGGCCAGACCTGTACGCCGATGGCCGCGCGGCAGTCCTCAACGTCCGCTCCGGTGGCACGACGACCGCGCAGGCTCAGCTCGAATCCTGCTGGGCCGTCGCCCGGGATGCCCTCGGCGCCCTCGCCAGCATCGAGGAGATCGCGGCGGTCGACCGCCTCGTGCGAGGCGAGACGCCCCTCCCCTGCGAAGACGCGGACTGGCATCGAGGCGGACCGGTTGTAACGCCCCCCTCGAACCTCTTCGGGCGGCTGGAGCAACGACGCGCCGATCTGCGGATCGAGCCCGCGAGCAGCACCTGGGATTATGTCGCATTCGCGATCACCCACGGCGACCACGCAGCAATCCTCAATGTCCCCTACCCCCACCTGGCGGCGTTCCTCGAACGGTTCGAGGCAGGCGAGCTGGACGACGTGCTCGCCGACGCGACGCACGAGGCATCACCCACGCGGGTGCTGGAGACCTACGCGCAGACCGGCGAGATCGGCGTCTTCGGCAGCATCAGCGTCGGGGATGCCCTCCTGCCTCGCGATCGCATGGGCGTCGGCCCGGGGGTCGTCTCGACCACGCGGCCCGGGAAGATCGAGGCGCCACTCCCACCGCCTCCGCGCGTCCAGCCCCCTCCGCCTCCGCCGCCATCGGCCCTGCCGGCCCTGCCGGCCCGTCGAGGGTTCCCGTGGACGTGGCTGCTCGTCCCCGTCGTCGCGCTCGCGCTGGGCGGAGGTGGCTTCTTGTTCATCGGCGGCGGAGGCGACCCCGAACCCACCGCGACGCCGACACCGACGACTGCGGTCGATGTGACCTCGACGCCAACGGTCGTCCTCACGGAGACGCCGACATCGGCCGTCTCCGTTGCGCCGCCCGTAGTCGGGCCGATCGTCGCGGAGCTCGTGGTGCCCGTGACGACCTACCGCGTCGAGGCAAGCAGTCCGGACGGGCTGACGCTCACGTACCGGTGGTTCCTCGAAGCTGACCCGGGCGAGGAGTGCGGGACGAAGTCGCCATCCTCCAGCGAACCGGGGGACTCCTCGGTCGCCACGTGGAGCCATGCGAACGAACCACCGGACAGCTGCCACCATGACGCGGGCGACCATTCATTCACCGTGCGCGTCGAGGTCAGCGACGGCGTGAACCAGCCGGTACTCCGCACCTATCGAGGGTCGAACAGCGGGACCGGCCCCATGGAGTAGGGCGATCGGGGCGACGCGCGGCGGCCTATCTCAAATCGAAATCTGCTGGATTCGAACGGGTGGATTCGGGCGAGAAATTGTCAGAGTGGCTCCCGGCGAGGGGTAGCGTGTGAACGGCTCATCAGGGACGATTCGCGTCTGTGGTTGTCGGCCACGTCAGGGCGGGGTGCTCGGGATATGCACGTGATGTACCAGCGCGGCTTCACCGGCATGCGGAGCGTGCGCGCTCGCCTGCTCTCGCTGACGGCGCTCGCGGTCCTCGGCGGGGCGCTGGTCGCCTGCGGTGGCGGCGACCCGGAGATCGTGGTCGAGACCGGCACGCCGACCCCCAGCGCCACCTCCACGCCCTCGCCGACGCCCACCCCCGAGCCCGAGTGGCCGATCCCCGCGGAGGAGATCGCGCCCGGGGACGTGGCGTCGCCCGGCCTCGTGAACGCGACCTCGGTGAACCTCCCGCCGCCGCCGCAGCTGGTCCGGAACCCGGAGCCGAACGACGGGGGCATCGTGCGGATGTTCTCGCCCGCCCTGGGGCTCAACCACGTGATCGAGACGGTGGGGGTGACGGACGGCGTCATGGACACGCCGCTGGACGGCTCCTACGCCGTCGGCTGGTACCCGCCCGACCGATCGCACAAGTTCGGCGTCCCGGACAAGGAGGGCAACCTGGTGTTCTCCGCGCACGAGACGTGGAACCACATGCAGGGCCCCTTCTACAACGTGCACAAGGCCCACATCGGCGACGACATCTACCTGGAGATGGCGGACGGTGAGATCCGCCACTACCAGGTCGCGCGCATGACCCGGTATCCCCTCCAGGAGATGCCGATGGGCGAGGTCCTGTGGCCGAGCGACCGGCCCGAGGCCGAGCAGTGGATGACGCTCTACACCTGTGGCGGCGACATCATCTACGACGAGCGCGGCTACGGTGACTACCTCGCGCGGGACGTGCTCGTCGCAAAGTGGGTCGGCTTCGGCGGGCCGGAGGACCTCCCGGCCTCGGGCAGCACGGAGCAGGCGATCACCGCGGAGACCGCCGGGGACTAACCGGGCGGCGCACCGGTCCTTGCGCTCACCTCCACCGCGCATCCGGACTCGCGCCTTGCGTTCCTGCGGGTGAGATGACACCCTGCCCTGCACGTTAAGGGCAGAGATGGCCCATCGACGCCTTCCCTGAGCGCAGCAGAGGGGCATCGCGCTTGGCACGTCTACAGTTCCGCCGAGGCGACTCGGCCGTTGCCACCCCCACCGAACGCGGCGACGCGCCCCGCGACGCCGCACTCGAGAGCGCGCCCGCCGCCGAGCTGGACACGCTTGACGCCCCCACCGCCGAAGCCGCACCGACCGTCCGCCACCGGATCAAGCTCCCGCGCACCTTCGACTCCTTCTACGACCGCGAGTTCCGCTGGTTCTACGCATCGATGCTGGGCCACATGGCCTCCATGAACATGCAGCTCGTGATCCGCGGGGCGCTGGCGTACGCCCTCACGAACTCCTACGCGGCGCTAGGCCTCGTCGGGCTCGCTGGCGCACTGCCCCAGCTCTTCATCTCCGTGTTCGGCGGCGTGATCGCGGACCGGAAGCCGAAGAAGACCGTGATGCAGCTCGGCCAGGCGGCGAGCCTGGTGAACGCGATGATCCTCGCCGCGTGCGAGTTCCTCGGCGTCATGACCATGGAGATCCTGCTGATCAGCGCGGCGGCACAGGGCATCACCATGGCCCTGATGATGCCCTCACGGCAGGCGATGCTTCCGGACGTAGTGGGGCACGACCGCCTGATGAACGCGGTCGCGCTGAACATGGCCGGGATGAACACCATGCGCCTGTTCGCGCCTGCCCTCGGCGGCGCGATCGTCGCGGTCTGGGGCTTCGGCTGGGGCTTCACGGCGATGAGCGTCCTGTACGTCATCGCCATCATCTGCATGAGCCAGCTCACCTGGCGCCCGGCCAGCGCGCCCGGCGAGGAGGGCCAGTCTCTCCGCGAAGTGGGCAAGAGCGCGTTTGCGGACATCGCGGGCGGCATCACCTACATCTGGCGCGACCACAAGATGTTCATCATCCTGTCGTTCGCCTTCATCAGTTCCGCCTTCGGCATGCCGCTCCAGTTCCTCCTCCCCGGCTACGCCGCCGAATACTTCGCCGACAGCGCCGAGGGGGGCGTGGGCATCGCTGGCCTCTTCCTCAGCGTGAGCGCCATCGGCGCCCTCGGGGGCGCCCTCTGGCTGGCGTCGATCCAGGACAAGAACCGTGGCTGGATGCTCCTCGGCGGCGGTGCCGTGCTCGGCGTCGGGATCATCTTGTTCGCCTTGATGGACTCGTTCATCCTCGCGTGTGCGGCAATGGTGGTCTTCGGCCTCGGCTCCTCGTTCCGCATGGGACTGAGCCAGGGCCTGCTGCACTCCTACGTCGAGAACGCTTACCGAGGCCGCGTGATGGCCGTCTTCATGACGCAGATGGCGATGATGCAGTTCACCACGTTCTTCGTCGGCGTCGCCGCGGAGTTCGTCGGCATCCGCGTGGCCATCGGCAGCCTCGGCGTGCTGCTCATCATCACCGCAGGCCTCTACGCCGCGTTCGTGCCAACGGTGCGTCGCCTCCAGTAGCGGACGGCTCCACACTCTCTCCCACCTCCGACCTTCCCAACTCCGACCCCCTCCCCCGGTTCCGGGAGAGGGCTGGGGTGAGGGCCGTCTGAGGATCGCCAGTCCGCCGCGGCCTCGTCCTGCAAGATCGCCGCAGTCCCTCGGATCGTCGTCTTCCAGGCGCTAGGATGCTGGCTCCCATCTCCCACCCCGGAGGACTGACGTGCCCGAGCCTGCTCCGCTCCCCCTCGATGGCCTCCGGATCGTCGACCTGACCGACGAGTACGGGATCCTCGCGACGCGCATCCTCGCGGGGCTCGGCGCGGACGTCGTCCGAGTCGAACCGTCCGAGGGCGACCGGCTGCGGCGGGTGGAGCCGGTGCTGCGGACGGAGTCAGGCGAGGCCGTCAGCCTCTACTGGGCGCACTTCGCCGCCGGCAAGCACAGCGTCGTCCTCGACCTCGACACGGCCGATGGGCGGCGTGACCTCGAGCGACTGCTCGGCAGCGCGGACGTGCTGTTCGAGTCCGGAGCGCGCGAGGACCTCGAGCGGCTGGGGCTGACGTGGGAGGCGATGCACGAGCGCTGGCCGGCGCTCGTCTACACCTCGATCACCCCGTTTGGGCTGGACGGGCCGCGGGCGGACTGGCTGGGTGGGGACCTCGTCGCGCTGGCGGCGGGCGGGCTCCTGAGTCTCTGCGGCGACCCCGACCGAGCGCCGCTCCGCGTCGCCGTGGAGCAGGGTGCGGCGCAGGGCGCCCTCCAGGCGATGTTGGGCACGTTGATCGCCCTCCGGGCGACCCAGCTCGGCGCGGGAGGTCAGCGCGTCGACACGTCGATGCAGGAGGCCGTCGCGAACACACTCGGCAACGCGCACCAGACGTGGGTGATGGACGGACTCGTCTTCCGGCGTGCCGGGGGCGGACGCGCGACGACCGAGGCCGGCGGCACCCGCCTCGTGTGGGAGGCGAGCGACGGCTACGCCGCCTGGGGGCGGCGTCCCGGGGAGATGCCCCTCCTCCACCAGTGGATGACGGAGGAGGGCGCCGCGCCCTCGTGGGACGGCGAGGAGTGGAGCCGCCTTCCGGTCGTCGGGCGCAACGCGCCGCCGAAGGAGCGCGTCGACGCGCTGAACGCCGAGATCGCTGCGTTCTTCAAGCGCTATCCGAAGATGACGCTGTACGAGCAGGGCCAGCGCCGAGGACTGATGGTCTGCCCGGTCTCCACCGTCCACGACCTGTTCGAGAACGACCAGCTCCGGCATCGCGAGTTCTTCCTCGACATCGAGGTGCCCGAGGCGGGCCGCGCCATC
>JALOAM010000179.1 GCA_023228765.1 Dehalococcoidia bacterium | reverse complement strand
CACGGCCGTTCTGGATGAGCGCGAACAGGCGTGTGCTGCCCGCCGTGTACGGGTACTGGTCAGCGGTCACGTCCTCGCCACGCGCGCGGGCGGCCTCGATCTGTGCGATCGAGTCGTGGATGCGGCCCCAGAAGTTGCGCCCGCTGGCCTTGTGGTGGGAGATCTGCACGGGGACGCCCACGCGCCGCCCGATCTCCATCGCCTCGGCGTGCGCATCGAGCAGCGTGCGGCCCTCCCCCCGCACGTGTGAGGCGTACAGGGCGCCGAACTCGGCGAGCGGCTTCGCGACCTCGGCGATCTCATCCGTCGTTGCGTAGCGATCGGGCTCGTAGATGAGTCCCGTGGACATGCCGACCGCGCCGGACTCGAGCGCCTCCCGCAGCCATGACTGCATCGTCTTGATCTCCTCGGGCGTCGCGGGGCGCTCCACCTTCCCACTGCCGAGGGCGCCTGTGCGCATCGTCCCGAACCCGGCCAGCGTGGCGACGTTCTGCGAGGGCGGGTTCGAGGCGATGACGTCGAGGTAGCCGCCGTACGAATCCCACTGCGGCAGGGCCTGGCCTGCCTCCTGCGCACGCCGGCTCTGCCGGAACGGGACGACGCCCGCGCCGCAGTTGCCGTTGATCACGGTGGTGACGCCCTGCATCACCTTGCCCGTCACGTCCGGCTCGACGAGGACGAGCGTGTCGTCGTGCGCGTGGACATCGATGAACCCGGGCGCCACCTCCAGCCCCGAGGCATCGACGACCTCGGCGGCGATGGCGTCCTCGGGGATGGCGCCGACGCGGACGATGCGGTCGCCCCGCACGCCGAGGTCGGCGGCCGCGCCGGGCGCGCCGGTCCCTTCGTGGACGGTGCCGCCCCGGATGATCACGTCGTACTGCTCGGGCATGGCTTCCCTCCTCCTTGCCTTCGCTGTCTGGTCAGGTGTGCGCTACGCGGAGTGGACCCGATCGCTACTGGAGCATCCCGGCGGCCGCGATCGGCCAGACCGCTTCCACCACGCCACCGCGTGCGGCGTAGAGCCGACGGTGGAGGAGCACGGTGGAGTCTGAGTAGTGCGGGACCATCGTGACGCGGTCGCCGAGCTTCACCTCCGTGCCGGGCGCGCGACTGAGGATGGTGTGCTCCGCGTTCAACTTGAGGACCGCAAGGCCCTCGGGCGACACGACCGAGGGGAGGCCCGTGTGCATCCCGGAGGCTTTCCACCCCGCGTCCGCGATCGCGCGCCCCTCGACGGCGGTCGAGATGACCTGGGCGGTGAGGAACAGCGCATGGCGGTGCCCCGGCACCCGCATCGTCTCGCTGTAGGACTGATCGAGGAGGACGCCGCCACCTGCCTGGATCTCGGTCAGCGATCCGAGACCCGCGGCGATCCAGTAGTTCCCCGTCCCGCCTCCGCTCACCACGCCCGGCTCGATGCCCTCGGCGCGGAGGGCGGCGATGGCCTGCTGGAGGATGTCGGCGGCCCTCGCGGACTCCGCCTCCTTGTCCTCCATCTGCATCCCCATCACATGGCCCTCGTACCCCATCAGGCCGCGGAGGCTCACGCCCGGCAGGTCGAGGACGAGACGCGCGAGGGCGGGCGCGCGGTCCGGCGTGACGCCGCAGCGGTCAGCGCCGACGTTGATGTCCACAAGCACGTCGACGTTCACGCCGTCGGCGTGCGCCATCGAGGAGATCTCGCGGAGGTTGTGCTCGTCGTCCACAGCGACACACAACGTCGCTCGCGCGGCCAGCTCCACGAGGCGGGCGACCTTCGTCGGCCCGACGATCTCGTTCGCGATGAGCACGTCGGTGACGCCGCCGTCCACCATGACTTCAGCTTCGCTGACCTTCGCGCAGGTGACGCCCACCGCGCCGCCCTCGATTAGCCGGAGGGCGAGGTCGGGCGACTTGCTCGCCTTCACGTGCGGACGCCACGCTACCCCGCGCTCACGGGCGAGGCCCGCCATCGTCGCGATGTTGTGGTCGAGGGCGTCGAGGTCCACCCAGAGCACGGGCGTGTCGAGCGCGGTGACGGGGTGGCCGACGAAGGCGCTCGAAGTGTCCCCGCCGGTCGTGCTCGTCGTGGTCATGCCGCCCTCGATTCCGGTCGCCGCCCGATCCTAGGCGGGCGCGTCCACCCGCCCGGCACGCGCCTGTTGTGATGACGAGCATAATGCGCGCGGAGGACGCCCATGCCCGACGATGTGCCCGCGTATGACCTCGAAGCGTTCGTCCGCGTCGAGAGTTCCGACTCGCCCGTGTTCGACGACACGGGCCGGTGGATGGCGTTCCGCTCCAATCGCAGCGGCGTCTGGCAGGCGTGGCTCTGCGACCTCGATACGTCCGAGGTCACGCCGCTCACGGACACTGGCGGCGTCATCTACCAGCTCGCGATGCGACCCGGCCACCGTGAGCTGCTCTACGTCGCGGACGACGGCGGCGACGAGCAGTTCCAGCTCCACCTCCTCGACCTCGACATGCTCCAGTCCCGTCCACTCGCGTCTCGCCCGAGGGTGATCCACAACGTCGGCGCGTGGTCCTCGGACGGACGCCTGCTCTCCTACGCCTCGAACCTCCGCGAGCCCTCGGCGTTCGACCTCTACGTGCTCGACGTCGACGCGGACGACGAACGGCTCGTCCTTGAGCAGGACGGGATGCTGGAGGCCGGCCGGTTCGCCCCCAACGGCGCGGACGACACGCACGTCCTCGCACGGCAGGTGAACCTCGACTACCCCGGTGACTCCACGCTCCTCCGCGTCGGTCTCGGCGACGAGCACACGGTCGAGGTGCTCACGGCGCACAGTGACCTCTCGGACTGGTTCGTCGCGCACGAACTCGCCTCGGGCGCCGTCCTCGCCCTCACCAACGACGGACGTGACTTCACCGGCCTCCAGCGCATCGACCCGACGAGCGGCGCGCGCGAGTACCTCGTGGAGCGGGATTGGGATATCGAGGGGTGGGCGATCTCGCCGGACGAGCGCAGGATCGCGCTCGTACTCAACGAGGACGGCGTCAGCCGCATCGAGGCGTACCGGCTCACCTCGGACGGCCGGCTCGGCGACGCGATCGCACTCCCCGCGCTGCCCTCCGGCGCCGTGGTCACAAGCGTGACCTGGCGCTCCGGACGCAACAGCCTCGTCTGCGCCGCCGAGACACCGAGGCACATCCCCGACCTCTGGGAGCTTCCCGAGGGCGAAGCCGAGCCCCGACGCCTGACGACCGGCGACGCACGCGGGCTGCCGCTGGAGGAGCTCCCACTGCCGCAGGTCGTGCGATACCCCTCGTTCGACGGGCGCGAGATCCCCGCGTTCCTCTACCTGCCGGAGCACCCCACGAGACCCGGCCCGCTGCCCTGTCTGGTCCTGGTGCATGGCGGGCCGGAGATGCAGAGCCGCCCACCACTGTGGGCGCGCTACTCCGCGCCGCAGTATCTCCTCGCACGCGGCGATGTCGCCCTCCTGGTCCCGAACGTCCGAGGCTCCACCGGGTACGGGAAGGCGTACAGCCACGCGGACGACGTCGAGCTACGCATGGACTCGGTCCGCGACCTTCTCGCGGCGGTGGACTGGCTCACCGGCAGCGGGCAGGTCGACCCGACGCGCATCGGCGTCATGGGCGGCTCCTACGGCGGGTTCATGGTCCTCGCCGCGATCACGGAAGCACCGGAACGCTGGGCGGCCGCGATCGACCTCTACGGCATCGCCAACTTCGAGACGTTCCTGGAGCACACGGGCGCATGGCGCCGCAAGCATCGCGCCCGTGAGTACGGCACCGACCCCGCGTTCCTCCACTCCATCTCCCCGATCCACCGCGCCGGCGAGATCCGCTGTCCGCTCCTCGTCTTCCAGGGCGACCACGATGTCCGCGTCCCGCCCGAGGAGTCCGAGCAGATCGTAGAGATGGTGCGGCACAACGAGGGCGACGTGGAGTACGTCGTGTATCCCGAGGAAGGCCATGGCTTCCACAAGGTGGCGCACCGCCTCGACCTCGCGCGGCGGGTGGTGGAGTTCGTGGAACGGACGCTGATCTCGCCGCCGGCGTCACACTGAGCGTGTCAATCCTGGGGGTAGGACTGTCTTCACGACCGCTGCGCGGGCACACTGATCGTCACACTGTGCCACACGTATGAGGGATCATGTGCATGATGATCCTCGCTACTAGGATCGCAAGTCAGCAGCATTCGCGGGGTTCGGCATCCACGAGGGACGTGGGCGGAGGACAGACGTGGTCGACCTTTCGAAGAACCAGCAGCTCATCGCGGAATTACTGGTGAAGCGGCAACGGGTGCACGCATACGAGATCAAGAAGATCCTCGCGGGCGTGCTCGGACACGGGTCCGTCTACCAGGCGCTCTCCGCCATGGAGAGCAAGGGCGCCGTGACCTCTGAGTGGGAGCTCCCCGGGGTCGGCAGCGAGGGTGGCGGCCCGCCGCGCAAGTACTTCACCATCACCACGCTCGGGAAGGACCTGCTGGAGATCTCGCACGCGCGAGACCGCGCGACCGCCCGTGCCGAGCGTCGTCAGAAGCGCGCGCACGGCCAGTAGTAGTACCCCACCGCCCGAGCACTACCGGCCAACGCGGCGCGGCACCGCCGACTGAGGCAGCCGCGCCGCGTTTGCGATCGTCCGGCCGAGGTACTGCACCCCCTGCGCGATCGGCCCTGTCGAGATCCACTCGCGGGGCGTGTGCGGCTCACCACCCGTGGTCACCCCGACACACGTCGCGGGGTAACCGGCATCCAGCGCCGCGTTCGCGTCCGTGGAGCCCGCGTTGAATTCTGGTACGGGCAGGTCCAGCCCCCGACGCGCGTCGAGGGCCGCCCGCACCAACGGGTGGTCTTCCTCGATCGTGCCGCCTGGGCGGTTCCCGATCCGGCGGAAGGCCATCTCGCCTTCCTCGTTCACGGCGTCACGCATCGTGTTTCGCACGGAACGCAGCAGCGACGTTACGCGCAGCGGGTCGACGGAACGGATGTCCAACTCCATCGTCGCGTCGGGAGCGATCGTGTTCACACTCCGCCCGCCGCGGATCACGCCCACGTTCATGGTGGTGCGCGGCTCCATGCCGACCTCCGGCATCAGCGGCTCGATCGCGGTGATCGCACGGGCGAGGAGGGCGATCGCGTTGGGACGCCCGTACGCGCCCCACGAGTGGCCGCCATCAGTGGTCACGGAGACCTCGTGCCGGAGCGAGGCGACACCGACGAGCTGGATGCGGTTGAGCGCGTGCCCCTCCACCGCCAGCATCGCGTCGAACTGCCCCTCGTAGTCCTTCAGCAGGCGCTTCACGCCGCGGAGGTCGCCGCGTCCCTCCTCCCCGACGTTCGCCGCGAGGATGAGGTCGCCGAGGCCCTTCGGGGCCGCCTGCTGGAGCGCCTGCGCAACGCCGAGGAGCGCCGCGACGCCCAGGCTGTTGTCGCCCACGCCTCGGCCAGTCAGCCGTCCTCGGGAGCGCGTCACCGGGGTCGCCTCGTCCGGGAACACCGTGTCCAGGTGCGCGCAGACCAGCAGCCGCGTGCGGCCCGGCATGCCTCGGCGGACCGCGGCGACGTCCGAGATCGAGTCGACCGCGAGGTCATCCCACCCACCAATGCCCTCGAGCCGACCGCGCACGTACTCGGCGCGTACGCCCTCCTTGAACGTCGGCGCCGGGATCTCGGTGATCCGCACGGTCTCCTCGACGACGGAGGGCGCGAGGCGCGCGAGCGCCTCCTCGTAGGCGTTGGGCATGTCGGTGGCTCCCTCGGCAGCGCGGCCGGACCCGACTGACCGGGCCGGACCAGGACGAAGCGCCCGCATCATAGGCTCGCCGCGAAGCCCTCGCGTCCGTTGTTCGAGCACAGCGCGCGATCCCCGTACGCTGCTCCACTCCCCGCGTCACACTGGATCGGTCCGTAGTTGCTCAGCGTCTTCTTCGAGGTCGTCCTGCCGGTCGCCCTCATCGCCATC
>JALOAM010000178.1 GCA_023228765.1 Dehalococcoidia bacterium | reverse complement strand
AGTGAGACACGGCTAGTTGTCCTCGGACGGGATCTCCGCCGGGATGCAGCCGGAGTTCCGGAACAGCTCCACGTTCGCGTTGTGCTCATCCAGCGTGGAGGCGAACAGGTGCCGCCCATCGCACTCCGGCGAGGCGACGAAGTAGAGGTACTCCACGTCCGCCGGGCGGATCACCGCCTCGATCGACTCGATGTCCGGGTTCGCGATCGGTCCGGGCATCAGGCCGGGGTAGATGTACGTGTTGTACGGCGAGTCCAGCGCGAGGTCATCGATGGTGAGCTCGCCCTTCCACCACCCGAACTCCTCGATACTCGCCGAGCCGCCCTCGCCCAGGGTGAGCGCGAACTGCACGGTGGGGTCCGCCTGTAGGGCGATGCCCTGGTTGATGCGGTTGCGGAACGCCGCCGCGATCGCCGGCTTCTCCTCCGGGTGCACGGCCTCGCGCTCCACCACGGAGGCGAGCGTCAGCACCTCGTACAGCGTCCAGTCCTGTGCCTCGGCGTCCTCGAGGAGGCTCGGCGTCACCAGTTCGTCGAAGCGGTCGAGCATCTCCTCCAGCAGCGAGGCTGCCGTGGTCTCGTCCTTAATTTCGTACGTGCCGGGCATCAGGTAGCCGAGGAAGTCCGGGTCGTCGCCCTGGAAGTCGCGCGTCTGTGCCGCGGCCACGGCCGCGTCCCACTCGTCGCGCGTGAAGTAGCCCTCTTGCTCCAGCGTGAGGCCGATCTGCTCCACGCGGAGGCCCGCGCGGAACGTGATCCGCTCGATCCGAGGTGGCCCCTCCACCAGTCGCCGGACGATCTCCGCGGGAGGCGTGTTCAACGCGAAGGTGTACTCGCCCGCTTGCAGGCCGGAGCCGGAGCCCGTGAGCAGGATCAGCGTCTCCAGCGTCTCACCGTCCGCCGCCACGCCGACGTCCGCGAGGCGCTCGATGATCTCGGAGGGCGCCGCGCCCTGCTGGATCACCACGTCCACGGTGCCCTCCGCGGACACCGAGCTCACGGTCACCTCGGACACCTGTCGGAAGCCGGCGGCGAGAGCGTCACCAGCGTTGAACACCCGGTTGAGGGCCACGAGGCCCACGAGGAGCACGGCGACGCCGAAGACGGCCACGGCGATGGTGTGAGGGTCTCGCTTCGGCATCAGCCCACTCTCCGGCTCGCGCTCATTCCGCCGCTCAGGATCCCGCCACTCAAGACTGGGTCTTAGTGGGCGGCACCTCGGAGGGCGGGCGCGTGGTCTGTCGGTCGAGGAACTGCTGCAAGATCAGCGACGCAGCGAGGTCATCCGAAGGGCGGCCTCTCGACCCCGCGCCGCCCGACCTCGCCTGAACCTCCGCCTGCCGGCCCTCGGCCGCGTGGGAGGTCAGCGTCTCGTCTTCATATTCTATGGGTATGCCGAGGCGTTCCAACCGCGCCCCGAGCCGCCTCGCCATCCGCGCCGCGTCTCCCTCGTCGCCCGAGGGCAACCGCGCGAGGCCGATCACGATCCCGCCGACGCCCTCACGCTGGACCACCGCGCGGATCGCGGGGAACGCGGCCTTCGTCGGGACGACCTCCAGCGGGATCGCGTAGCGCCCGTCCGGGTCCGAGATCGCGAGTCCCACCCGCGCCTCGCCTGCATCGACGCCCAGCCAGCGCATCAGTGCTGGCGCTACTCGCCCGCGGCCTGGTCGGCAGGTGTCACCGTGACCGTCGCGGTCTCCTGATCACCCTCGCCCTCCTCGCCGCCCTCGCCGTCAGCACCTTCGGCATCCTCGGACTGCTCCTCCTGGGGCGTGCCGATGATGACCTCGATGCTCTCGGCGCGCCGAGGCAGCCAGAGCCACGGGATGAAGTTCGGGGAGATCTCGATCGCGGGCGGATCGTCCAGGTCGAGCTCATCCTGCAGGAGGTTGCGCGCCTCGTCAGGCCGCATCCCCGTCACCTGGTTCGCGGCGACCGCGATGTCCGTAAGCGTTGCCGTGCGCCCGGTGGCGTTGATCAGGACCTCGCCACGATCGCCCTGGGGCTCGAGGGTGGCCGTCACGGAGCCGGGGATGAGCGCGACACCGTCCGGCAGCTGGTCGCGGATCAGCAGCTCGCCGTATGCCGAGGCATCAGCGTCACTCACGACGAGCCCGGACGCCGTGATCGTGTACTCGACGACGAAGATGTCGGCGGGTTCCTCCAGCTGCTGCAGCGGGCGCTCACTGAAGATCGCCGCGGAGACGGAGGACGGCAGCAGCGTGCCGCCTTCCTCCTCCACCAGTTGCTCCAACGTACCGAGGGCGATGCCGTCCAGCACGTCATCCGCGATGTCGCGCACGCGGTCCACGTCCGCCTGCGCGACCGCCGCCGTCAGGCGGTTCGTCCCGCCGCTCCCGGCCGTCGAGCCGGCGATCGTGACCTCCGGCGGGACATCGCCCTCGATCGTCGCGAGCGAGCCCGCGGCGAGGTTGCCCGGCTCGCCCGGGAACTCCGCCGTCGCGCCGACGCTGGCGCTGTCCTGTGCCGGCACGTCAACGTCCTCGTCCGTGACGAACGCGATCGACTCCTCGGAGACGAGACGCGTCCCCCGAGGCACCCGCACGACGTTGCCGGCGGCGTTCTGGAACGTGACGGTGAGGATGGCATGCGTGTCACCGACCTCGACCTCTCCGGAGGTCGTGGTGGTCACGGCGGTGAAGACCTGCCGCCGCACAGTGGTCGCGAGGATCACCTGGCCGTCCAGGTCATTGTTGTCGGTCAGCGCGTTCGCCCGCGCCGACCCGGTCGCCGTGGCCACCTCGGAGGGCGGCACGATCGTGATCGTGGCGGAGGGGACGCGGTAGCAGGCGAGGAAGGTCACGGTGCTGAGCGCGACGATGATCATCGAGCCGCGCACGATCCGCCCCCACGGGACGGGTGGCACGACCACGCGACGTCCCATGATGTCCAGGTACTCCACCTGAGGGTGCAGCCCTCCAGGGCTGCGTGCCGCCTTCAGGCCGTTCACCTTCGCGTGGTTTCGGACGTCCGCCCGAGGCGCCACCACGCCCAGCTCGATGCCACGGCGGCGGACGTACGCCGCAATGTGCGGCCACGCCGAGGGCTGGCGCAGCGCCTTCGCGTCACGCCGGACGACCAGCATGACTTCCGGGGACTCGGCGGTGTCGATGCGGCCGACGACGGAGGCCACGTCATCGTCGGCCGTCGCGATGACAAGGGCGGAATCGCCGGTCAGTTCGCGGGTGGAGGCCGCGGCCGCGGCGTTGCGAGCGCGGCGTTCCGCCGCCGCAGCACGCGCGTCGCGAGCAGCCCCACCAAGCCGCGACGTGATGTCACTGACCCAGTCGCGGATACGCTCGCTCAGCTGCTCAAGCTGACGGCGGAATTCGTCCAAGCGTTACATCTCCCCGAGCCGCCTCAGGGCGGACTCTCGCGCGGCTGCCAGCGCTTCGTCAATCTTCGACGAGTCGCGTCCGCCTGCCTGTGCCAGTTGTGGCCGCCCGCCACCCCCGCCACCCGCGATTCCGGCGGCGATCTTCACCACCTCGTCAGCGCGCACGCCGCGCGCGACCAGGTCATCCGTCGCCGCCGCGATGAAGTTCGGCTTTCCGTCGATGTCCGCCGCGAGGACGATGACCGACGAGCCCAGCTGTTGACGCAGCCGGTCCACCATCGGCCGGAGCGCGCCGGCATCCGGGGCGCTCACCTGCGCCACCAGCAGCTTCGCCCCGTTCGCGTCCACGGCCTGCGACACGAGATCGTCCGCCGCGCTCGCCGAGGCCTTCCGGGACGCCTCCTGCGCGCGCTTGCGCGCCTCCTCCAGGGCGTGCTCCAGGGCGTCGATGCGCCCGGGCACCTCCTCCGCCGGTACGCGGAAGCGCCGCGCGAGGTCGTCCAGCACCGCGAGGCGGTCCTCGATATGGGCCTCCGCCGCACCGCCGGTCAGCGCCTCGATCCGTCGGAGCCCCGCCCCGACGGAGCTGTCCGAGACGATGACGAACGCGCCGACCTGCCCCGTGCTGTCCAGGTGCGTGCCGCCACACAGCTCGCGGCTGTAGCACTCGGCGGTGTGCCGGTGCTCCGGGTCGAGGCCGCGCGAGTCGCAGTACTCGACCATGCGGACGCGGTCGGTGTAGCGGTCCTCGAAGAACGCGATCGCGCCGCGGTCCATCGCCTCCTGGTACTCGAGCTCGAACGTGGCGCTGCGGATGTCCGCTCGGACCTTCGTCGCCACGATCGACTGGATCTGGCGTCGCTCGGCCTCGGAGGGTGATTCAGGATGGGTGTAGTCGAAGCGGAGCCGGTCCGGCCCCACGTAGGAGCCCGCCTGTCGCACGTGCGTGCCGAGCACGCTGCGCAGCGCCGCGTGTAGCAGGTGCGTCGCGGTGTGGTTTCGTGCCGTATCGAGGCGCCGCGAAGCATCGACGGTCGCCTGGGCTGTGAGCGCCTCGGCATGCTCGATGCTGCCCGAGGTCACGACGCCGATGTGCACGATCGCTCCGCCGTAGCGCTGGGTGTCCTGCACCTCGAACACGCCGGACTCGGTGCGGATCTCGCCGCGGTCACCCACCTGGCCGCCGCCCTCCGGGTAGAAGGGCGTCTCCGCCAGCACGATCTCGCCGGCCTGGCCTTCCTCGATCGTCGCGGGGCTGACGTGCAGCACCGCCGACTCGTGGGTGACGGCGCCGTAGCCCATGAACACGGAGGCGAGGTCCATGGAGGCGTACCGCTGCGCGCGGTCGTCCTCGCGGTTCTGGAACTGCTCCTCGCCGCGCGAGCGTTCGCGCTGCGCCGCCATCTCCGCCTCGAAGCCGGCGCGGTCCACCTCGTACCCCGCGCTCTGCGCGACCTCGAGCGTCAGCTCGAGGGGGAGGCCGTGGGTGTCGTACAGCACAAAGGCGTCGCGGCCGGGGATGCGGCGGGACTCCTGCTCGCGGGCCATGATCTCGTCGAGGAGGTCGAGGCCGCGCTCCAGCGTCTGGCGGAAGCGGGCCTCCTCCACGGTCGCAATGCGGCGGATGAACTCGCGCTGTTCATCGAGGGCCGGGTTCGCGCTCCGCGACTGGTCGATGGCCGCGCTCGCGAGGTCCGCGAGGAACGGGTCGCGGACGCCGATCTTGTGGGCAAAGTAGACGGCGCGCCGCAGGAGCCGGCGCAGCACGTAACCGCGCCCCTCGTTGCTCGGCAGCACCCCGTCTGTCACAAGGAAGGCGAGAGCGCGGGCGTGCTCGGTCATCGCACGGAGGGCGAACGCGACCCCGGGGTTCTCGTCCGGGTCGTAGGTGCGGCCGGACAGGCGCTCCGCGACCGCGACGATCTGGCGCAGCTCGTCGGTCTCGTAGACGTTCTTGTCCCCGGTGAGGACGGAGGTGAGCCGTTCGAGACCCGCGCCGGTGTCGATGTTCGCCGCCGGGAGGTCCGTGCGCGAGCCGTCCTCCTCCCGGTAGTAGGTCATGAAGACCAGGTTCCAGATCTCCAGGAACCGCCCACAGTCCACGTCCGGGTGGCAGGAGCCGTCCGCGCAGGCCCCGCAGCCCGGGGTCTCGCCCCAGTCGTAGAAGACCTCTGAGCACGGCCCCATCGGACCGGTCTCGCCCGGCGGGCCCCACCAGTTCCCCTGCTCCGCCGTGTAGCGGTGGATGCGCTCCGGCCCCACGCCCTTCTTCAGCCACAGGTCGAACGCGTAGTCGTCATCGACGTACACGGTCGCCCTCAGGCGGTCGGGATCGATGCCGAGGACACCCGTGAGGAACTCCCAGGCCCAGTCGACCGCTTCGTCCTTGAAGTAGTCGCCGATGGAGAAGTTCCCCAGCATCTCGAACATCGTGAGGTGGTTCTCGTCGCCCACCTCCTCGATGTCCGTGGTGCGGAAGCACCGCTGGATCGAGGTCAGCCGGGACGCCGGCGGGTCCGCCAGTCCCATGAAGTACGGCTTGAACTGCACCATGCCAGCCGTGGTGAACAGCAGCGTGGGGTCGCCATGCGGGACCAGCGAGGAGGA
>JALOAM010000012.1 GCA_023228765.1 Dehalococcoidia bacterium | reverse complement strand
ACTCGAGCGGCACCGCGGAGGACCGGGTGACCACGTTCCCCCACAAGGGGAAACATGCGCCTCCACCCAAGATCGCTGGCAAGATCAGGGCGATCGAGAGAGCCACCGCCGGACGCGGAGAGACCGCGCTCTATCTCACGAACGACCCACCCACGGTCGTGGGGTGGGAGGACACCGCACGCCGCGATGGTCTCCTGCTCCCCGACGGGTTCACGGTGGTACATCGCTTCGACCATGTCATCGGTGCGGACCAGGGATCGGCAACGTCCTGCATCCGGATCGATGGCGACCACGGGCACCCCATCATCCAGTCGGGGAGCAAGACTGGATTCGACAGCTACATCGAGCGAGCCATCGAGCAGTACCTCAAGGCCGCGGACCACGAGCACCTGAAGCGCGTCGCCGTCTACCTCGTGTCGGTCGGGCTCGATCCGCGCAGGTACCGGATCCCGCCAGAGGACCTGCCGTAGCCTCGCCGGTGTCCGGAAATCCGAGACGCGACTCGCCCGACGCTCCCACCGGGCTCAAGTGGTCTGAGGACGTCCTCACGGAGGGGTGTCAGCCAGTGCGGAGCGACGGGTAGGTTCGAGCTGGATGCCGTGTGCGCGACGCGCATCCATTCGGTGACACCCCCCAGCACACGGGCGTCGGGCTGCAAGACGCTCGCCGCGTGATTCGATCAAGGCTTGAAAATCCCACCGCGTCGCGTGGATCTCGCCCGTCGCTACGGGAATGTCGATCGCGCGGCGCGTGGGCTGCATCGGCATCGGGCAGGGCCTTGAACGCGCGGCTGATGAACACGGCGTCCGCTGCCGGGCTGGGCTCGAAGACGGATTGCTCCACCACGCTGACCCGCGCGCGCTGCTGCTCGTCGGGGATGCTGTCGGGCAGGTCGCGGCGCAGCCAGCCGGCCTGGGCGGGCAGCGCACAGATCGTCACCCGAAGGTCGAGGTGGGCGGCGACGAACTCCTGCGCCTGAGCGCCAGCGCCGGCGGAGTGGATCACCAGATGAGCGATCCCGGTGAGCAGGTCGGAGTTGGCGATCGACACGGCCAGCGCGGACTGGAACTCGGCCAGGCGTTCCAGGTAACGGTCCGCGTAGTCCTGCTCGGCCCGCACCTCGGCGAAGGTCTGGCCCGTGACCGAGGCGTAGGAGGCGCGGCCGGTGCGGATCGACTCGGTGAGCCCATAGATGCCGAGCATCTCCCGGCCTCGCACCCCGGCCGGGTGCAGGTAGTCGGCCATGAACTCGACGGTCAGGACCTCTCCGACCGGCGCCAGGTCGTAATGGCCCGGTTCGGTCTCGGTCAGAAGATCCAGGGCACGTAGATAGCGCAGCAGCTTGCCCAGCGCCCGTTCATCGCTCTCGGTCCGCGCGGCCAGGTCCGCCACGCTGGTCACGCCGCGGGAGATCAACTCGGGTACCCCAAGCTCGACGGCGCTGCGGATCGCGATCGGCCGGATCAACTCGGTCATCTCATGCAGCTGCTCGAACGGCGTGCTCGACTTGCCGGGGTCGGGCACCGCCTCGTCCGTCTCCAGAGCCACGACCTCACCGCGGCGCCAGTACCCGGTGAACTCGATGTCCTCCTTCGGCACCGCGCGGTCCTCGATCAGGTGGCGACGCAGGTCTCGCACGGTGGTGCG
Source organism: Dehalococcoidia bacterium (assembly GCA_023228765.1). Classification (GTDB taxonomy): domain Bacteria; phylum Chloroflexota; class Dehalococcoidia; order UBA2979; family UBA2979; genus W-Chloroflexi-9. The sequence goes on along the minus strand of JALOAM010000012.1, from coordinate 32,744 downwards.
CTCCCCGGCGACCCACGCGAACGGGCGGCCCTCCCACCAGTCGCTGTTCCTGACCGCGTCCCGGAGGAGGGTGGTCGTGCCCGCCTCGACGCCGTCGCGTACCAGCCAGGTCACCTCGACGTGGGGCAGCGCTCGCAGCTGCAGCCGGTGGGAGTCCTCGGCGGCCTCGACGAACACCTGAGCCCTCGCGTCGTCAGGCAGCTCGTCGAGCAGGCGGGCGATCGCTGGGATGGCGGCGTCGTCGCCAGCAACCAGGAGCCAGTCCGCGCCATGCGGGAGCGCGCGAGACGCACTCGGGCCGTAGAAGTGGATGCGGTCACCGAGATGAGCGCGGTACGCCCAGGTCGTGCCCACGCCGATCCCATGCTTGACGAAGTCCACGTCCAGCTCGCCGGCCTCGGGGTCCCAGCGACGCACCGTGTAGGCTCTCGTGAGGGGTCGGGGATCTTTCGGCAGGTCCACGCCTCGCTCATGCTGCACTGGCAGCACGGGCTCGGCCTGGCCCGGATAGCAGAACACCAACCGGATGTCGTCGTCGAAGCCCGACGACTCGAATGCCGGCTGCGGGAAGCCATTCGCCGAGGTGAACTCCCGAAGCTGCTCGCCGCCCAGTGTGATCCGCCGCATCCCGGGCGTCAGGTCCACCACTCCAACGACCTCAACCTCTCGCAGGGTCAGGGGATGCACGATGAGCCGGCGCGAGGTCTTCGGCATGCTGGCGTGGGCCTTTCTGACCGGTTCGATGTGAAGCCGCTCAGGAGCGGCGATAGATGCTGTCGGGGTTAGATAACGCTCACGTGCTGAGTTAGCCAAAACTCACGCAGATGATTAGTGCTAACATTGTCATTGAGCCTAGGTAACCATCGCCTTGAGCGGTGTGCGCAGACTGCCATATGGCTAGGGCGTGAAGCCTCCGTCACCGCTTCCCATGAGCACGAGCAGCCCGCCGCCGGTCCCGGGGGTGCGGTCCGATTCGACGGGACATCCCCGTCGTCCGCTGCTGATCTGGGTCCGCACCGGCACGGCGCACGTGTACATCGACGACGCTGCCCTCCACCTCACCGCCGGCGAGGGCGTCTGGATCCCCGCGGACGGCTGGGATCACCACACAATCGTCACCGAGCCCGGCACCGTCGCCTTCCCACTGCGGCCACATCCTGGGGGCGGACCGTTGTCGGCACTCACGCGGTTCGAGGTCCCGAACGGCTGGCAGGACTGGCTGATCCAGCTCTTCAATCTGCAGGTCACGCCCCTCAGCGGGCACGGCTACTCCGAGGATGTGATCGCCGACCTCCTTCGCCGCTCCGGCTCTCGCCCGCCGCTACCGGCGCGGAGCGGGGACACTGCGCCCTCGGCGACAACCGGCCTACCAGCGATGCCGAGAGCCGCCGGTGCCCGGGCCGTGGCCGACGAGTTGATCCGCGATCCAGCACTCGAACTCACCGTCCGGCAGTGGGCGGCACGGGTGTCCTCCAGTCCGCGCACCCTGCGCCGCGACTTCCTCGCCGACACCGGCTTCACCTTCGAAGAGTGGCGGTTACGCTGCCGGCTGACCGCGGCCGTCGAACTCCTGGCGTCGGGCGACGAGGTCGACCAGGTTGCGGCACGGGTGGGCTTCGCCAGCCGCAACGGCTTCACCCGCGCGTTCAAGCAGCAGTTCGGACCAACCCCCCACGAGTTCAGCCGCGCGCTCTCCGCCAACGCTGCCGCCGCTGACCTGGCGCAACGCGCCACCGCCGCAGCACGCCAGACTGACGACCTCGTGCGCATGATGCACAAGGACGACACTTCAGCCCCACCCGACATGCTGCCCGCGACGCGCACGCCCTCGCACACTAACGACCTGCATGTGCTCAGCTGGGTGTATCGCGGCAGCGGATACCTGGACATCGGCCATCAGCGGTACGAACGCGAACGAGGCGTCGCAACCTGGATCCCGGCGCATCTCGATCACATCACTGGTCTCCGCGAGAACTCTGTCTCGCTGCCGATCGGAAACGCCAGCACCGGTGACCTCCAGCTCACCGAGCCGTTGCAGGTGCGGTTCTCGCCCGCCTGGGACAACTACCTGATGTTCTGCGCCATCAGCTCACGGTCGATGCTGCAACCGGACGACTACGACAACACACGTATCCTCGACTTGTTCGCCGAGCAGGTCACCGCACAACGAGCGCTCGCAGTGCGGATGCCTGCTGATGCGCGCGCTCGAGAGGCGGCGATGGACTATCTGCGCCGCATTGGCACGAGTGGCGGCGTCGTGGTGCCAGACATTCCTGCCGAGATCCACCGAGTCTTCCGCGAGCAGACCGGCATGACGTTCACCCGATGGCGCTACGCCGCCCGTATGCGGATCGCGCGCGACCTGCTCGCAGGCGGCGCCAAGTCGAGCACCGTCGCCCGACGCGTCGGCTACGCACACCTGCCGACATTCAGCGCCGCCTTCACCCGCTTCCACGGACTCTCACCACGCGAGTACCAGGAATGCGAGACCCAAGAGACCTGAGCCGCGCCGCGACTACACGCCCGTCCTTCCGCTCACCCCACACGTCACTCGGCCAGTGAGGTCTCGATCTGCGATGTCCCCGAGAACGGCATGGTCGGATGGAGAGGAGGCCGTAGAGTAGGATGCGGGTTCCGGTCAGAAGGGAACGCAGCGGATGGCTCGGCAGCCGACTCGAGGACACTCGCGGACGGGACGGCCCGCCAGTACCAGCCTGGACGAGATCGTGGACGTCACGCTGGAGTTGGGGCTCGAGGCATTCACCGTCGCGGCGGTGGCGGAACGCCTCGGGATCGCCGAGGGCACCGTCTACAACTACGTCCGCCGTCGGGAGGACCTCTACTCGCTCGCGGCGGCGCGGGTGGTGGAGCAACTGGACGTACGCGTCGATGCTGAAGACTGGGTCGGCTACGTGGATGAGATCTCCCGGCGCGTCCTGGATCTGGCCGTCCGGCACCCCGGGTTGCGCACCTACTTCTTCTGGGGGCCGTATCAGCCGTCCACCGTGAGCATCTTCGAGACGCTCATCCAGGGCGTGCAGGCGCGCCTGCCGTACCTCACCGAGGACGAGGCCTTCGTACTCATCTCGCGGCCGACGATCCTGAACCTGGAGTATATGGACGACGCATTCATGGGGCCGGCGGCTGCCTGGTTGCGCTGCGCGCTCCTCACCGGGCTGGATGCACTGCTCCGCGCAGGGGAGCGCCCTCCCACGGAGGGACGTTCCTGGCGGTCTCTGCTGCGTTTCGCGGACTCGACGCCCTAGCGGCCCAGCGTCTCCAGCAACCCGTACGCCAGCCCGATGCGGGCGTTGACCAGGTCATGCACCCCACCGTGATCGACGAACGTGACGTCATCTCCTCGAGCGCGCGCCACCTGCGCCATGTGACGGTTCTCCCGCAACTGGATCGCTTCGCCTCGCCCGACCTCGATGTACCAGATCCTGCGGGCAAGGCCGTCGCGAGCGACCAGCATCTGCGCGAGCGCCTCCGCCCCGCGGTCGAACGCAGTCCCCAGTGGCCACCAGAACGAACCCGACAGTGAGATGACCGTCCGGAGTCGTGGGATGTGGATCGCGGCATAGGCAGCGGTGAGCCCACCGAGACTCCAACCGCCGATCAAGCGGCGCGAGTCCGGCGCGCACCCGGTCACTTCCTCCGCCCACGGGAGGAGCTCGTCCCGCAGGAACGCGAGGTAGGCGGGGTTCAGCGTCATCTCCGCCATACGCGTCTCGGGTGAGCCGCCCTCCGGCATCACGACCGCCACCGGAGGGATACGGCCGGACGCGATGAGGTCGTCCAGCAGCCAGGTGATGTCCACCTGTCCGTTCCAGATCTCGCCGTCCAGCAGCACCAGCAGCGGTGTGTCCGGAGACACACGGTCCGGGACGTATGACCAGGCAGTGAGGGGGCGTCCGAGCGCCGCGCTCTCACGTTCGTGTCGCACCACTCGCCCGCCACGACCGGCCGGCGCCGCCTCGGGCCATGGGTCGACGCGCGCTGCGGGGAGTGCGAGGAAGCTCGACCGCCCGGACAGCGCGTCGGGCTCGGTGCGAGGATTGAACTCATCGACCGTCGCGCCGGCGGTCAGCGCTCCCCAGCCGACGCGGTCCAGGAGCGTGTCCGGCAGCACGGTCGCGGATCGGGCGATTCGGTGTAGCCGAAGCAACTGTCGCCCGGCAGCCGGAGGGTGAGCGCGGCGAGCGAGGTATCCGGCACCTGCTCGAACGCGCCGAGGGCCGGAGATGTGAGCGGAAAGCCGAGCAAGGTGCCAGCCGTGAGGTAGACGTGCTCGCCGGGACGGGCGGACGCGAACCAGGTGACCGCTTACCAGTCCTCGTCGATCGGCTCGACCCAGGGGTACTGATCGGCGATGGCGGTCCGGATGCGTTCCTCACGGCCCGACCCTGCCCCGATGGCGTCGAGGCGGGGCGAACGGGTGCGTGAGGGATACAGGTCCGGCGACAGCGTGGACCAGATGGCGACGTCCGCGAGCCGCATCGGATCCGGCCGGGATGCTCGTGCGTCCTCGGTCACCGCTGCGTCCGAGTCAAACGCCGTCAACCTCGGGCTCGAAGCTGTCCAGGTCGTACTGGTTGCCGTCGTACTTACTGGAGCGCGCGAGTTCCGCTGCCAGGGCCACCCGAGCCGCATCGATCCCGTGCTCCCCCAGCTTCCAGTACCCCGAGACGGTCACCACCGCCCGCGGGAGGGCCTGCTCCACGCGCAGGAAGCGCCGGATGCTCCCGATTGTCCCCGCCTCGCCGGCGACCCAGACATGGACATCGGCGTTCGCGGCCCAGTCCAGCGAGTGGACGTGGTCCACCAACTGGCGGCCCGGCCCGCCGTCCTGGATCAGCCAGGTCACGTCATCGACAACACCCGCAGGAAGGTCACGGACCTCCTCCGCATCCGGGACTTCGATGGCGAGCGAGACGGGGCGGTCGACGATCGCGCGCCCAATCTCGATGGCTGCCGGGAGCGCGGACAGGTCCGCGAAGAGCCGGAACGCGCGCGCGGCCGGATCGGGCGTGTACCCGAACCGCGGCCCGCCAACCAGGACACGCCAGCCGGGCTCGGCCTGCCCTGCCCACGCGGACCCTGGCCCATCGCCGTGGTCGATGATGTCGACCTGGGCCGTTCCGGCCTCGCGGTCGGGGTTGATCAGCGTGTACGCGCGTGAGGGCAGACCCGGCTCCCAGCGCTCATTGGGTTCCGGTGATGGTGTCTCGGTGAGCACGAACTTCACCGCGTCCCCGGGCTGATAGCCCGCGAGGAACGGGGTGAGTCCCTCCCCGCCAAGGGTGACCCGCCGGACGCGCGGGCTGACGCGGTCGACCCGCAGCACTTCCGGCGTCGCCCAGTACGTGGGTGGCTGAGGGCGGGCGAACACGCCGTTCAGCTCCTCGACCAGTTTGCTCGGCTGGCTCGTCATGCTCAGCCGCCGATCTTGTCGAGGTACGGCTGCAGCAGCTCGACCAGGTACGGGATGTTGAGGGCCGTCGGCGTGTTGAAGGCGTACGTCCCCGTCAGGTCGATGTCGAGGATGCGCTCGTCCTGGACCACCTGGAGCGACTGGTACAGGGGGCTCGCGTGAAGCTCGTCCCGGAGGTCGGACGAGAACGCGCCCATGATCAGCAGGTCCACTCGGTCGAGCAGGTCCATCTGTTCCATCGACAGGCTGAGCCGTCCACCGGCGTATTCCTCGCCGGAGGCGCCGAAGTCCGCCTGGCCCAGCCCCAGGGCGCTGAGCATGCGGATGCCGGAGTGCCGGTCGCCCAGCGTGGCGGCGATCCCGTTCGGGGAGAGCGCCGCGATGACGGCCGTCTTCCCCTCGATGCCGGTGTGGGACGTGCGCGTCTCCTCCAGCAACGTCAGGACGTTACCGATGGCCGCCTCCGCCTCGTCCGGGTGCCCCACGGCCCGGCCGAGCTGCCTCGTCAGGTCCTCCCACGCGCCAGCCACGCTGTCCCCGGCGATGTCGTCATGCGTGACCGTGGGGGCAACCGCGGACAGGAGCGGGAAGGTGTCTGCGTTGATCGCGTAGATGCTGCCGACGATCAGATCAGGCTGCAGCGCCGCGATTGCCTCAACCGGAACCTCACCGCCGGTGGGAGCGGGGAAGGAGAAGATGGCCTCGTTGGTGACGTCGATCTGGTCGGTCACCCATGGACCGAACGGGTAGTTGTTGGGGGCAGCAATTGGCTCGACGCCGATCGCGAGCAACGCCTCGAGGTAGTCCAGCGAGAGCACCACGATGCGTTCGGGCTGGGCCGGAATCGTGACCTCGCCATGGGCCGTCTCCACGGTGACCGGGAACTCGGCGGACGCCGCCGTCTCGGTCGCCGCGGCCGTCCCCGTCGCGGTCGCGGTCTCAGTTGGTGTGTCCGTAGCCGTCGAGGTGGCCGACGCGGTGGCCGCGCCAGCGTCTGTGCCGTCCCCACCATCGCACGCGACCAGGCCGAGTGCCCCCATGAGCAGCCCGGCCAGAATTAGTCCCGACAACATTCTGCGCTTCATGTGTCCTCACTTCGCTAGTGAGGTGAAGCATATGGATTTACGAGTCGTACTCGCAAACATCTGGTGAACCGACGGTCGAGTCCCTCCTCAGGACCTCTCACAGTTCATCGGACAGGGTCCGACGTCACGGGCGTTTACTGCGAAACCGCCTCCTCCGTGGGAGTTGAGCGCACCTTCTCCTCGATGCACTTCAACGGCGTATGCGACCGCAGCCACGGGACTACAGGCCCGCCGGGGCCGTGTGAGCGCGCCATCGGTGCGCGCAAAGCGGACGGCGCATGCGGCGAGATGGGCCTCGCCGCGCGCGCCGTCGTTTCGTCGTTCGGACTACCCCCGGGGCAGTCCGAGGCCGCGCGTGGCGATGATGTTGCGCTGGATCTCGGAGGATCCGGCCGCGATGGTGCGGGGGATCGAGGTCACATAGAGCCGCGTGAACTGGGCGCCCAGTGGCGCGCGAGGTTCGTCGGCGGACCAGAGGTTGCCGTACAGCCCGTAGACGCGGGTGCCGAGGCGCGCGATCCGCTGCACGAGCTCTGAGTTGAAGAGCTTGCTCGTCGACGCCTCGTAGTTGGGGATCAGGCCCCGGTTCTGCATCGAGATCACCCGGAACGAGAAGTTGAAGAGCACTTCCGTCTGGATGTACGACTCCGCGATCTCGTGACGGAGTCCGACGCTCTCCTCGAGGCGAGCATGTCCCCGACCTGCTTCGCTCTTTGCATGCTCGATAAGGTCGGTGATGAGGCGACGGTTTTCGATGGCACCCGCGATGTTCGAGCGCTCGAAGTCGAGCAGGGACGCGCCGACGTACCAGCCGCGGTTTTCGTCACCAACCAGGTTCTTCACGGGGACGCGCACGTCCTCGAAGAAGGTCTCGTTGAAGCCGTGCTCCCACGCCATGTTGATCAGGGGGCGCAGGTTCAGCCCGGGCGTGTGGATGTCCATCATCAGGAAGGAGATCCCCCGGTGCTTCGGCGCCTCCGGGTCGGTCCGCACCAGGGCGAACAGCCAGTCGGCCGTGTGCGCGCCCGACGTCCAGATCTTCTGCCCGTTGATGACGTAGTCGTCACCATCGCGGATCGCACGGGTCTGGAGGGACGCGAGGTCCGAGCCCGCGCCCGGCTCCGAGTAGCCCTCCGCCCAGGCAACCTCGCCTGAGAGGATGCGTGGCAGGTGCTCGGCTCGCTGCTCCTCCGTCCCGTGGACGATGAGCGTGGGGCCGAGCAGGGAGACGCCCATGCCCCCAACACCGGGCGCCTGCGCCTGGGCCATCTCCTGCTTGAAGATGAACTGCTCCATCGGCGTCAGCCCGGCGCCGCCATACTCCTTCGGCCAGTGGGGAGCGATCCACCCGCGCTCCGCGAGGGCACTCGCCCACTCGTTGGCGGCCTGCTGGGCGACCGGATCCTTCGAGATGCGGTCTGCCTGCCAAGACCCGGGGCCTTCGCCCGCTCCCGTCGACACGCGATACCGCTCGGGCAATCGTTGCTCGATCAGGTTGCGTACTTCCGCGCGGAAGCTGCCCTGCTCCGGGGAGTCACTCCAGTCCATCGCGTCCTACCCTTCCCGACCGCGCACGGTCGCCTGAGCCTCCACCGGCGAGGACGCTATCACGAATGTATTCATGCGGGATGTAACTATCGCACCGGACGCGTGATGGTTTCAGCTCGCCCCTGCCACGGCCAGATCGACTACGAATGGCGACGATGGGCCGACCTTGAGCTCCGCCCGCTACGGCGCGTCGGAGGGTGACCGATGGCCGGTGATGCCACGACGGCTCGGACAGGCGTCCCACGATCGAGGGCGCATCATCCTCCGTGACAAGCGGGCTATCCGAGCGGCACCGCGATCGTCATCGTCCAGACGTGCGTGAGCATCAGTGCGCCATCCTCGGCGTGGAACGGGAGCAGTCCGGTGGGGGCTCCCCCCGCCAGCTCGTCGGCAAAGCGCGTGCGGATCTCGTCTCGCACGGGCGGCGGCGTGGCGGTCCGCTCCATCCAGTCCTCCACGTCGACCGGTTGGTCCCGGCTCACGCGGTGGACGACACGGGCGCCGGCCTCCGACAGTAGTTCCTCGGTCTCCGCGCGTGTCAGCGTGCGGCCGTGACTGGGATCGCGTAGCCGTTCGAGGCGGTTCGTCTCCTCGGCCACCGCGGGTTCGTCCACCGCCACCATGTCGATCACGGCGACTCGACCGTCCGAGCGCGTTACCCGCACCATTTCACGCACCACGGCGCGAGGGTCCGCGACCTGGTGCAACGTGAGCCGACAGGCCGTCAGGTCAAACTGCCGGTCGATCCACGGCAGGGACATCGCGTCGCCCTGCAGGAACACGATGTTGCGCAACCCATCGGCGATAGCCAGGTGTTGGCCCTGCGCGAGCATCTCCGGCGTGAGGTCCAGGGCGCTGACGTGCGCGACGCGGGGGGCCAGTGCCCGTCCCAGGTGTGCCGCACCGGCGGCAACGTCCAGCACCTGGTCAGTCTCCGCCGGGGCCAGCTCCGCCACGATCCATTCGAGGCCACGGACGGCGAATCCGGTGTCGGAGAAGGTCGCAGCCTGCAGTGCGAACTGCTCGCGTATCGCATCGTTGTGCTGGCTGACCATATCTCTCGCCTCCCTCGGTCGTGGGGGTGCCAGTGTAGTTGCGGCCACTGCACCTTTTAGGAGGACGTCACTCTCTCCACCGTGAAGCGGGTCGGCAAGCACCTCCCGGTCCTGGGCGGAGCGAGCGTCGAAGCTGGCGTCCTCAACTCCCTCGCCCCGCGGCGCCCGAGGCGGACGTCGTGGACTTCGCAGCGGAGATGACGCTGACATGATGCGTGAGGCTTCGGGCCGCGCCGTCGTCACACACCGAGACGAGTCGCCGATCGACTCGGCGGAGGCGTTCCTCGCCGCCGCTCTCAGCATCGACGCCCGCGCCGCGGGGCGTGCCACGTACACCCACGAGGGCGGCGGTACGGCCGCCCTCGTGCATACCTCGACGCTCGCGACGGCTACTCCGACTCGGCGTCCGGGATATTGGAGTCCACGATGCCGACGACGTTGCCGCCCGGGTCGCGGAACTTGCCGTAGACCACCATGCCCGGGATGACGATGGGCTCCTGCACCACGGTGCCGCCGTTCGCCATCACCTGGGCCAAGAAGCCGTGGATGTCGTCCACCTCGATACAGACGATCTGGGACGGCCCTTCAGGGTCCTCGAACAGGCCGCCGCCGATACCCGGGCCCTCGCTGTCCCCGACCATGCTGTAGTCGCCGTCGGGGCCCTCGTTGTACGTCCAGCCGAAGGTCTGAGCGTAGAACTCCTTCATTGCTGGACCCGTGCCGGGTGCGGCCCCCAGCTCAAACCACGTGACTGCGTTCTTCATCGTGCGTCCTCTCCGGTGAGCCTCGGTGAACGTGCTCGACCGGCGGACACCCTACGCGGAACGCGTTGACGCCCGATGAAGGATCCGGCCCGCCGCCCCAGGGATTCCTCAAACGCGATCGACGCCGAGGGCATACCGACGCCCGTGTCCTACTCCGTGATCGCCTTCGGGAGGGCAATGCCCTCCCGAAGCTCGACCGGGGTGGCGGTGCGGGATCGGATGCGCAGGTTCAGCACTTCCAGGAAGACGCTGAAGCCCATCGCGAAGTAGATGTAGCCCTTCGGGATGTGCAGGCCCCAACCCTCCGCGATGAGTGACGTGCCGATGAGCAGCAGGAAACTCAGTGCGAGGATCTTCACGGTGGGGTGGTCGTTCACGAAGGCGCTGACCGCACCGGCACTCACCAGCATCACACCGACCGCGATCACGACCGCGGCAACCATGACCTCGATGTCTTCCGCCATGCCGGCGGCCGTGATGACCGAGTCGAGACTGAAGACGATGTCCAGCAGCAGGATCTGGACGATCACACCGGCGAACGAGGCTGCGGCCTTCCGACCGTCGGCGTGGTGCTCCTCGCCCTCCAGCTTCTCGTGGATCTCCATGGTCGCCTTCGCCACAAGGAAGAGCCCACCGGCGAGGAGGATGAGGTCACGTCCGGAGAAGCCCTTCTCGAAGACCTCGAAGAGGGGGTCAGTGAGGCCGATGACCCACGACAGCGAGAAGAGGAGCGCCACGCGCATGAACATCGCGAGGCCCAGGCCCAGCGTCCGCGCGCGCTCACGCTGCTCGGGCGGCAGCTTGCCCGCGAGGATGGAGATAAAGACGACGTTGTCGATGCCGAGGACGATTTCGAGGGTGGTGAGCGTAAGGAGGGCGATCCAGGTCTGCGGGTCGGCCAGGAGGTCCAACGGGCACTCCGTTCAGCGGTATCGGCCCCCGCTGAAGCGGGCGCAGAGCGTTTGAGCACCTATCTATAGGGCTTCCACGCCGATCCCGTCCCGATTCGACCTCCTGCGACCGCTTCGGCCGTCCGAGGCGCTACATGCGCCTCGGACCTTCCCGGCGCTCCTCCGGCGAGCCCGCGTCGTCTTCGGGGCCGTCCTTCGAGGTGAACTCGCGGAGGCCTCCGAGAGCGATACCGATGGCAACGCCGACAGCGATGCCCATGGTGACGTTGCCGATGAGCATGCCGATCACCACCCCGATAAGGATGCCGAGGGTGATTCCACCGACCGTGATCGGGCTGAAGGGATCCTTCATGGTCTGCTCCGTCTCTCCGACCCGCTGGCCGGATCAGGACGAGCCGATCCCACCGATCACCGTAGGGAGCCGCTGGAAGAGGTCGCAACCGGGACGAGAGATTTCGAGAAACAGGCGCGAGTTTCGAGATGTCCTCGCCGCTGGCGATCCGGCGAGGTGCCGCGGGAGAGGGGCGCCCTAGTAGGCGCAGCCCCAGGGTGACCAACCGCGCGCGTCATACAGCATCCGCGCCCGCATCATCTGCTCCTCGACGGAGGCGTCGCTGGGCAGGCCGGAACCGCCCACCGAGGCCCACGTTGGGAGGTCGAACTGCCAGAGGCCGAAATAGCGCCCGCCACGCGACATCGCACGGGCGTTGCCCGATGACTCGCACATGACGATCGCGTACGCCGTGTCCGTGTTCTCCGGGAAGACGGCCTCGACTGCTTCGTACAGGGCTTCGTTCTGGATGATGAGGGGGGCGGGGGCCGCGACGGCGGCGGGGGCGGCAGCAGCGGCTGCGGCGACCTCGGCGGGGGGAGGGGGCTCGGGGGAGGCGGGAGGCGCCTCTACCGCGAGCTGGAACGGCACCCCGCCGACCACCTTCGTCCGCGCAAGCCTCGAGGCCCGCAGCAGCGCCGGGTCGATCTCGTGCTCATCGAGCGGGGCTTTCCGGACGACCACGGTGGAGGGGTGGGGTGCATCGAGCGCCGCGACGGTGACCTCGGGAGGCGCGCCGGCAGCGGCGACGTCGTCGGACTGGAAGGCGAGGACTCCGACTGCCCCGACCAGGGACAGGAGGAGCGCAGGTCCTGCGACCCACGCGCCTAGTCGCGCGCCATCGACGAATGGTGTGAAGAGTTCCCGCCGCACGGGAGAATGCTTTCACGCCTAACAGTCACGACGCGAATCTCGTTTCGAGGAGGCTCCCACGTTCACCCGGTCATAATTCGTTAAGCCGGGAGCGCACCCCAGCAGACTCCGCAAAATCGCTCACCGACCCTCGCGTTATCGCCCGAATACGCCCCCGTGCGGAACTGCAATGTCCTGAAACACGCATGAAATGGCCTGATCCGGCCAATTACCTGTCCGTCTCTGCTACGTTACATGTAACGAAACAGACGCCCGCTTGAGCACCGCAAGGGGCCACGCGATGCCCTCACCGCCCCGACCTACCTCCACTCGCGACCGGGTCCGCGCTCACCGAGAACGCCTTCGCCGGCAAGGCCTCCGTCCCGTCCAGATATGGGTACCTGACACGCTTTCCCCCCGATTCACCGAGGAAGCACACCGCCAGTCGCTCGCCGTCGCCCTCAGCGCCCACGCCGACGAAGAGCAGGCCGCGGTCGAAGGCATGACCGACATGGCGTCCGACGCTGCCGACTGGCGCCGGATGAGGCGCGGCGAGATCTGGACCGTCGCGAGCTCCGAGGACGGCGCGAGCGCTCCTCGATTCGTCGCCATCGTGCAGGACGACGGCTTCGACGCGACCGGGTCGGTCACGATCTGCGCGTTCACGACCGACCCGGCCGAGGCGCCGCACTTCCGCGTCGAGGTCCAACCGACCGAGGCCAACGGCCTCGAGGTGCCGGCGCGCCTGATGGTCGACAAGATCACCACGGTCCGCCGCAGCCGCCTCGAGACGCGACTCGGACGGGTGGAGGACACCGACCTCCGCCGGCTGACGGAGGCGCTGGTCGTGTTCCTCGGCGTCGCGGGCGCTCGCACCTAGTCCACTCGACGACCTCGGCGGTACTCTCGCGCTCGCACTGATCGAGGGAGGCTCGCCCATGACCACCGTGAACGCCGCCGTGCTCCGCTCCGTGGAGCGAGGGCTGGTCGTCGAGACCCTGGAGTCGGAGGCGCCCCGCGCCGGCGAGGTCCTCGTACGGATGGGAGCGGCGGGCGTGTGCGCCTCCGACCATCACGTCATCCACGGCTCTGCCCTCCTCCCGCTCCCCGCCGTCCTCGGCCACGAGGGCTCCGGCACCGTCGAGGCGGTCGGACCGGGCGTGAACCACCTGAAGCCCGGGCAACGGGTGATCCTCTCCTTCGTCTCCAACTGCGGCCACTGCACGCCCTGTCGCTCCGCCTCGCCTCAGCTCTGCGACACCAACGCCCTCACGGGGGCTCGGCAGTTCGACGGCACGGCTCGCCTGCGAGACGCGGAGGGCAACGAGGTCTTCCAGATGTCCAAGATCGGCGTCTTCGCCGACTACAGCGTCGTGCCCGCTCAGGCGTGCTTCCCGATCCCGGACGATGTGCCGCTCGACGTCGCCGCCCTCATGGGCTGCTCCGTGCCGACGGGCTACGGGACCGTGGTGAACGCGCCGGGCATCCATCCAGGCGTCACCGTCGCGGTCTTCGGGGCGGGTGGGGTCGGCCTGCAGGCGGTCCAGGGCGCCCGCATCATGAACGCCGCGCGGATCATCGTGGTGGACATCTCCGAGTCAAAGCTGGAGTACGCCAACCGCTTCGGAGCCACGGACCGCGTGGACGCCACGACCGTCGACCCCGTCGAGGCGATCCGGGCGCTGACCGGCGGCGGCGTGGACTACGCCTTCGACACCTTCGGTAGCACCGCCACCACGCAGCAGGCCGTCGACTGCCTCGGAAAGAACGGCGTCGCGGTCATCGCGGGGCTCGCTCCGCTCGGCGACCGCGCGGGCATCGACCTCGTCGACCTCGTGCGGAAGCAGAAGCGGATCGTGGGGGCGTACTACGGCAGCGCGAGCCCGCACGAGACCTTCCGGACGATCGTCGGCCTGTACCTCGCGGGCACCCTCAAGGTGGACGAGGTGATCGAGCGCCGCTACCCGCTCGCCCGCATCAACGAGGGCTTCGACGCCCTCGAGCGTGGGGAGAACGGACGCGGGGTGGTGGTGTTCGAGTAACGGCGATCACTCCGGCGAGGCGACGGCCATCCCGAGGTCGCGCGCCGCATCCGCCATCCGCCGGTCGTACGTGACGACGGCGGTCAGTTCGTCCCCAAATGCAAGCGCCGTGGCGAGGTGGATCGCGTCCAACGTCCGGAGGGTGGGTGGTGCCATTCTGCCCGCCGTCGCGAGGATGACGTGATCGACCTCCATCAGGCCGACCATCTCCAGCACCGACACGACGTCGGAAGTCAACCCTGGGTATCCTCGCCGAATGGCGCGCGGTAGTTCGGCGAGCGTGAGAGCAGATGACACCAGTCGTTGTGTACGAAGGTAAGCGCGCAGGACCTCTGACTGGCGCTCGATGATGATTAGCTTTGCCAACGCAGAAGTATCGACGTAGAGCAAGACTAGAAGCGCTCTTCATCCCTCATGGCGATCACGATGTCGCTGAGGAGCGGATCGCCGGGCTTCATCGGAACCGGAGGATGCTTCGCTAGCACCTCATCGAGCGTCACCGTCGCGGGCCGTAGCCGACCCTCTGCCACCAACCGCTCGTAGATACTCCCACCCGATTTGATCGGCCGGATCTCCGCGACCGGCTCGCCGCGGTCGGTGACGGTGATCGTCTCACCCGCGCGGACGCGCCGAAGGTAGCGGCTGGCGTGCTGCCGGAGTTCTCGGATGCCGATCGTGATAGCCATGTAGCTACTTGTAGCACATCATGGAACGCCTTGCACACCGCTCCCACACAACGAGACCCGCCCCCGAGACGGGGGCGGGCGTGTAGAGGGGCTACGTCCGAGGGCTCGCTACCGGCCGCGCTTGTGGCCGTCCCGGTCACCGCGGCGGTCGCCGTGGTCACGGTCGTGGTCCTTGTCGCGGCCGTCCTTGCGGTCGTCATCATCGTCGGCGCCGAAGGAGACCTGCTGGCGGGACTCGGCGCGACTGTTGTCGTCCTTGCTGTCCCGATCCTTGTCGCGGTGGCCGTTGTTGTCCCACGAGGAGCGGTCGAAGTTCCAGCCCTGCCACGGCTTCGAGGTGGGCTTCCACTGCTTGTGGTCCTTGCGGTCGTCGTCACGGCTGATCGGCTGCTGGTCGCCATCGTCCGCGAGGTCGAGGATGCGCAGGCCCACGAGGCGCTTGATGCCCGGAGGCAGCTCCTCGTTCGTGTAGATGCCGCACAGCCACTCGATGTGGTCGGAGTCGTCCTCGTCAGCGCAGACGGCGAGGACCGGGTCACTGGCCGAGGGCTTCGGCGTCGCGAGCTTGACGATCACGTGCCCGATCTTGGCCCGCGCCCACGGCGGCATGTCCAGGTTCAGGTACACGCCGCAGAGGCCCTGGATCCGGGCGTCGCCGGGGTTCGCCGAGCAGGCCGCGACGACGCGCGCATCGAGGTCCTTCGGCGCCGTGTCCTTGGCCTTCACCTGGATGGTGACGGCGACGGTGTTGCTGGTGAGCGATCCGTCCGAGATCCGGTACGTGAACACGTCCGTCCCCGTGTAACCGGCGGCCGGCGTGTACGTGACGTCCTGCGTGGTGCCGTTCACCGTGGCCGTCCCGTGAGCCGGGGCGGTCTGGATGCTCACCGTCAGGTCGTCCTCGTCGTTGTCGATGTCATCGTCGTTCGCGAGGACGTCGATCGTCTTCGCGGTGTCGGCCTTCGTAGATGCGCTGTCCGCCGTGGCGGTGGGCGCATCGTTCACCGGGTTCACGGTCACCGTGACGGCCCCACCCACGGTGGAGGTGCCATCGCTCACGGTGTACGCGAACGTGTCCGTGCCGTTGTAGTCCGCGTCCGGCACGTACCGCACCTGGCCCGACTCGATCGTCGCCGTCCCGTGTGGCGGGTTGGTGACCGACTGGATCGTGAGGCCGGTGCTGGGTGTGTCGTTGTCGAGGACGTCGATCAGGACGGTGGCGTCTTCGTTCACCGTCGCGACGTCGTTCGCTGCAGATGGCGTGGTCTGCGCCCCGACCGGACTGACCGCCAGCACGGCGGAAAGCCCGGTGACGCCGGCGACCGCCAGCACCCCTGCGACTCTGCGGAATTTCATCGATTCCCTTTCCGTCGAGGACGGCCCCTCGGGATACCTCGATGGCTATAACTCCGCGAATCGCGACTCGTTCGGTGCGGCCTGACCGTCCATCGACGTTACGTCAACCAGCGAGTCTGGTGTGCGACGGATCTGAAATAGAAACCGCCTCGCCATCGGGAGGTGATGGCGAGGCGGCTAGCTCGGCCTCGGAGGGGTGAGGCCAGAGGGGCTACGTCCATATATAGGCGGCGGATGTATCGACGGTGTGAACACAGCATTCAGGTCCGATTGTGGCTGTAGCGAAATCGAGAAGATCGGCCTCAACACAACACGCGCGTCATGGACCGGACTACGGCGCGCCGATTATGAACACTCAGAGAACTACTGAGGATCGGGCTCCTGGCCGCCCTCGCGCGGCAGGCCTGACTCCGCGTCCCCGGCCTGGTCGTCCACGTCATCGGCGGGAGACACCTCCGGCCACATCCCCATGATCAACACCGCGAAGACCGAGGTAGCACCGGCGACCAGGTAGAGCCCCACACCTGCGGCCGCCCCAACCGCCGCCGCCAGCCAGATCGCCGCGGCCGTCGTGAGGCCTCGGACCACCTCGCCGCGCCGGAGGATCGCGCCAGCGCCGAGGAACCCGACACCGGAGACGATCTGAGACGCGACCCGGCTCTGGTCGTGCCCCTCGAACCCGAAGATGGAGACCAGCGTGAACAGCGCGGCACCCATGCTGACCAGCATCAGCGTGCGCATCCCCGTGTCCTTGCCGGACCGGCGTCGCTCCCAGCCCATCAGTGCCCCGCCGGCGGCGGCGATGCCGATCCGCGCGAGCATCGTCAGCTCCTCCGTCCAGGTGAACCGCAGGACATCGAGCTCCACATCCGCCATGTCGCCTCCTCGTGCCGCGCTCCTTGCTCCTCGCCCTCACTATCGCCGATCGCGAAGCGGACGCGCGTCGGATGGTCGAAGTCGCGTCGTTGGGGTGGTGGTGGCCGTCTTCTTATCGCGGGCGACGGCGGCCGAGAGCCGGCCGTGAGCGGTGTCGGCGGAGAATCAGACGGCACGGTGCGTCATCACGTGAGGCATGTAACGGTCAGCCCACCTATGCTCGGCTGGCCGAACTTGTTCGCAAGTTCGTTGGGTGTCGAGTTTCACCGGCACCTCACGCGGGGGACGACGCGAGTGACCTTCGATCCCGGATGGGCGGACCCGGCGTCGCACCAGGACATGGTGCTGGGTCCACTCGTGCGCGTGATCGAGGAGGCTGCCTCGGACGCGCCCTGGGCGCTCATCGGAGCCACCTCCCTCCGACTCCAGGGCGTCGACGCCCAGTCCCCCAACCTCGAGTTCATGACGACGGAGCCGGCCCTGATCGTGCTCGGAGAGATGCTCGGTGTCCCCTCGGACTGGGGGCAGGGCCGTCACCTCGCCGCGAACCGGCTGCACTTCATGCGCCATGACGTGCCGGTGTTCGTCTTCGGCGACCCGATCTTCCATGGCCCGTACGAGTCGATCTCGCCGCGCGACATCCCGTCCCTCTGGGACGCGCGCGTGCGCATCGAGGTCAACGGGACCGGCGTGCTCTGCACCCCGCTCGAGTGGGAGATCATCCTCGCGGTCTGCCTCGGAGCGGACGCGCGGGTACACGCATTGCGCACGCACATGCTGCACGAGGGTTATGACACCCGCCTCGTCGTGCGCCTCCTGCGGGAGGGGCGCGTGGACGAGACGACCGAGGAGGCCGTCTGGGCCGTCCTCGAACGGCCGGAGGAGTAAGGCTCCTCTGGCGGCCGGCCGCTTCGGTAGAGGCGGGGTACCGGCGTAGGATCGGTGGACACTGCTGACCGCCGATCGCTGAGAGCGAGCGATGCCCGTCAACTGGTGGCCCTCTGTCCCGGATGAGTGGAGCTGGATGCCGGCGGTCCACGTGGCTGCCCTCGTCATGGCGCTCGCACCCGCCGCGATCATCCTCGGCACCTCGCGGGCCCGAGGCGCCTCGCTGACGCGACGTTCGCGGTGGCTGGTGGGCCTCGCGACGTTGCTCCTGCTGGTGGCGCTGGACTGGCCGATCGGTCACCTCGCGCAGGTCACCCTCGCTGGCCGGTCGATGCAGTACATGCTGATCTCGCTCGCGGCCGCTCCGCTCCTGCTGCTCGGCACGCCTCGATGGCATGCGGAGGGCCGAGGCGTCCCGCGCCGCCTCCTAGAGCGGCTGGCGAGCGCGCCGTGGCTGGGCGCGATCATGCTGGCCCTGGCCGCGTGGCTCACGCACGGCGAGAGCGTCGTCGACGAGTTCGAGCAGGACGCCCTCGGGCAGATCAGCATCCGCACGGTCTGGTTCGCTACCGCGCTGTTCTACTGGTGGCCGCTGGTGGGGCCGGGACCGGAGCGTGAGCGGCTACCGTACCTCGCCGCCCTCGGCTACCTCGTGCTGCCGTTCGTTTTCCCGAAGTTCCCCGCGGCGGTCTGGGTGTTCTCCACCGACCCGATCTACGACCGCTTCGCGACCACGCCTGACCCGTGGGAGCTGAGCCGCATGGCGGACCAGGGACTGGCGGGGTTCATCCTCTGGCTGCCCGGCAGCGCCGTCGTCGCGGTCGCGGTGTACCTGCTCCTGCGCCACTGGCTGCGCGAGGACCGGCGGCTCGGCATCCGCGAACGTCTCGATGTCCCCGCGGACCCCGAGGCAGTCGCGCTGCTCGTGCGGCCGGACGTGCCGGAGCTGTGGCCCGTGGTGGAGGAACTCGTGCGGATCATCGACGAGGCCTCACCGCCGCGTCTCGGCTCCGACCTCGCCTTCTCGCGCGAGCGAGACCGTATCGTCCTCCAGCTGTACGTCCCCGCCGGTGGAGACGACGAGGCCGTCCTCCAGCGCCGCATCGAGGCGGGGTACGAGGCCCACCTCCGCCGGTACTCTCCCGAGCGCGCCGAGGTCATCCGTCACCACCTGGGCGTGAGCGTGCTGCCGTACGGCGTGCGCGTCTCCTAGGCCCCGTCCGGGGAGCACCCCCGCAGGAGGGCGAGCGTGCCCCGCTCCTCCGCGGAGAGCCATCGCGAGGCGCGCGAGGACGGCATGCGCTCGTCGCGCTCGTATGCCTCGATCACGGCGGGGTGCACGTAGGCCTTCCGGCAGACCGCCGGCGTGTTGCCGAGGACGCCCGCCACGTGCTTGATGGCCTGTGCCACCTCCTGCTTCGCGCGTGTCTCCGAGGTCGGTTCGGTCGCCTCGGCGAGCGCGGTCGCGGCGAGGACCGTCCCCCACCAGGTCCGGAAGTCCTTCGCGGTGAACTGCGCGCCGGTGGCCTCGCGAATGTAGTCGTTCACGTCCTGCGAGCTGACGGAGCGGCGCTCGCCGTCCTCATCGAGGTACTGGAACAGCTCGTACCCGGGGATCTCCTTGCATTGCCGCACGATGCGGGCGAGCCGCCGGTCGCGGACGTCGATCGAGCGCTCAATGCCGCTCTTGCCTCGAAACGTGAAGACGATGCCGTTCGTGTCCACGTCGGCGTGGCGCGTGCGGAAGGTGGTAAGGCCATACGACTTGTTCTCGCGCGCGTACTCCGCGTTGCCGACGCGGATGCCGGTCACGTCCAGCAGTCGCACCACCGTCGCGACCACCTTCTCGCGAGGCGTCCCGCGCCGTCGCAGGTCCTCCTCGACGCGGCGACGGAGACGCGGGAGCGCCTGTCCGAACGCGACCATGTTGCCGAACTTGCTCTCGTCGCGGCTCGCGCGCCACAGCTCGTGATAGCGGTACTGCTTCCGTCCTCGGGCGTCGCGGCCGGTCGCCTGCAGGTGCCCGCGCGGTTCGAGGGTGATCCACACGTCCTCCCACGCCGGGGGGATCACCAGTGAACGAATGCGCACGAGCGTCTCCTCGTCCGTGACGCGGTCGCCGTCGGGACCGCGGTACGCAAACCCGGCCTTCGTCCGGTCGCGCGTGATCCCGGGCGCCGCATCCGTGACGTGGCGCAGCTTCGCGCGGGTCGAGGGTGAAACCATGCGTGCGAGGATGCACGAACGGCGCTCACGAGCGCGTCAGCGCACCGACCTCGGCGGTTGCGAACGAGCGACAAGCACGCCGGTCAGCCGTCCGGCATCTCCCGGCCGGGCGAGCCGCCTCCACCTCGCCGCGACCATGGGACGCCGAGCAGCGGCAGCAGCCAGCGGTCCACGCCGAGGTAGCCCGCGACCTTCCACGCCAGCAGCAGGAGGATCGAGAGCAGGAACAGCACCGGGTTGGTGCTGGCGGTCCCGGCGAGCATGAAGTTGAAGTTCAGGAACGCCCCGCCGAACGCCGCGAAGCCGGTCAGCAGGCCGAGCACGAGCGCGACGCCGATCACGAGCTCGCTGTAGGCGATCAGAGGCGCGAACCACTCGTACCACTCGTGGTCGAGCATGAACTGGAGGAAGTCGCGGTACGGCCCGTAGGTGATGGCGGGCCGGCCTTCCTCCGGCACCGCGACCACGCGCTCCCAGAACCCCTGGAGCGCGGCGCCGCCGTTGTTCACCCAGCCGTCGCCGGTCACCTTGCCCCAGCCCGAGTCGATCCACTGCCAGCCGACATACAACCGCACGAGCAGCCAGAGAGGCGCGGCGGAGGGGTTCGCGAACAGGAAGCGATACCACGGCGGGTCCGGGAGTTCATTCGTGCCGAATGAGCGACGTACTGCGGGCATGGCATCCTCCAGCGGCCCGCTCTCACCTTACCGGAGCCGGCGCGTCGCGCGTCTACGGCTGGAGGATCGCCGTCGACCACGGAGCACCGGCTCGGCTCCGGATATACAGCAACCGCCGGTGGTAACGATCGTCCTCGTGCTGCCAGAACTCGACACGGAGCGGCACGATGCGATAGCCGCCCCAGTGCGCCGGCCTCGGCACGTCCTCACCCTCGGCGTGCCGCTGCTCGAGGGCGTCCCGCTTGGCGAGGAGCGCCTCGCGGCTCTCGATCGGCTCGGACTGGTCCGAGGCGATCGCACTGATGCGGCTGCCGCGCGGGCGCGCCGCCCAGTACGCATCCGACTCGGCAGCGCTCACCGGCTCGGCGACGCCCTCGATGCGGACCTGCCGGCCGCCGCGTGCCGGACCGGCGCCTTTCCAGTGGAACGTGAGCGCCACGCGGGGCTGCTCGCCGATCTCCTGCGCCTTCCTCGATCGGAGGTTCGTGAACACCTCGAAGCCACGGACGTCCCACTGCCGGACGAGCACGAGGCGGTTCGAGGGCTGCCCGTCAGCACCCACCGTCGCGAGGGCGGCCGCCTCCGGCTGCGGGTCGGTCATCCTCGCGGCCTCGAACCATTCACCGAAGTGCTGGAACGGGCTCGGCCGCGGCACGAGCGGCGCGGTCATTCCTCGATGCCGAGGTCGGCGGCGGTGATCGGCCCCTCGCGCAGCACGCGCGGCGCGGCGCCCGAGGTGTCGACCACCGTGGAGGCCACCCCGCCGTCGCGGCTGCCGCCGTCGAGCACCACGAGCGCCGGGCCGAACTCAGCGGCGACGGCCTCGGCGGAAGTGCATGGGGGCTTGCCGTGCCGGTTCGCGCTCGTCACCGCGAGGACGCCCCCGCAGCCGCGGATCACCATGCGCGCGATGCGGTCGTCCGGCTTCCGCACGCCCACGGTGCCCTCGGTGGTCACGACCGGAGGCAGCAGCCCGCCCGGCCGAGCGCGCACCACCACGGTGAGCGCCCCCGGCCAGAACGGCACGTACCGGTCGAGGGCGTCCGACACCTCGAGGAACTCGATGATGTCCGCGACGGAATCGATCAGCGCGGCGATCGGCTGATCGCGTTCGCGCCCCTTAAGGTCGGCGAGCGCCCCCAGGGCGCCCTCGTGCGTCGGGAGGCAGGCCAGGCCGTACACGGTGTCCGTGGGGATCGCGACGATGCCGCCCGCTCTCAGGCGCTCGATGACGTCGTCAATCTGGTCCGGGCCGACGATAGGCAGGAGGGACTCCTGAGGGTGCGTGGGCAGTCGTGGTTCGTTGACCCGCAATCTAGCCCTCAGTACGATCACCGCCTAGTCGCCCACTCCCCTCGGGCAAGGACTCCGACTCTTCATGGCCGACGAATCCCCTGCCGCTGCCGCGCAGTCGGACCGGATCCGCACTTCCGGCGACAGCGAAGTCGCGACCTACCTCGAGATCGCCGAGGCGCGTGAGCCCGGCAACGTCCTGACCCCGGCACCCAATGCCCCCGAGGCCGTCGTGGTCCTGGACTACGGCTCGCAGTTCTCGATGCTCATCGCCCGCCGCATCCGCGAGGCGAGCGTCTACTGCGAGATGCTCCCGTGGGACACCCCGGCGGAGAAGCTCAACCACCTGAAGGTGAAGGCATTCGTCCTGTCCGGCGGCCCGGCCTCCGTCTACGAGGAGGGCGCCCCGACGCTTCCTCCGTATGTCCTGGGGTCTGGCGTCCCCGTCCTCGGCATCTGCTACGGGATGCAGCTCCTCGCGCATGCCCTCGGCGGGAAGGTGGACCCCGCCCCCGCCCGCGAGTACGGCCATGCGGTCATGCGCGTCGCCGAGGCCGACCACCCGCTGTTCGCCGGCCTCGCGAGCGACCTCGCCGTGTGGATGTCGCACGGTGACCACGTGGTGCAGCTGCCCGCGGGCTTCCGCGTCATCGGCCAGTCCGAGAACGCCCCGATGGCCGCGATGGCGGACGACGCCGGGCGCGTGGCGATCCAGTTCCACCCGGAGGTCGTGCACACGCCGCAGGGCCAGGAGCTGATCTCCAACTTCCTGTTCGGCGTCGCCGGCTGTGCGGGCACGTGGACCGCAGGCAACTTCGTGGAGGAGTCGGTCGCCTCGATCAAGCAGGCCGTCGGCGACGGCCTCGTGATCTGCGCGCTCTCCGGTGGCGTCGACTCGGCCGTCGCGGCCGCCCTCGTGCATCGCGCGATCGGTGACCAGCTCACGTGCATCTTCGTGGACAACGGCCTCCTGAGGATGGGCGAGGCTGAGAACGTGGTGCGGACATTCCGCAGCCACATGAACATCAAGCTCAATCACGTCCAGGCGACCGACCGCTTCCTCCGCGACCTCGCCGAGGTCACCGACCCGGAGACGAAGCGAAAGCGCATCGGCGAGACGTTCATCCGCCTCTTCGAGGACGAGACCCGCGCCCTCGGTCAGGTGGACTTCCTCGTGCAGGGGACGACCTACCCGGACGTGATCGAGTCCGCGAGCACGGGCAACAACGCCGCGGTGAAGATCAAGAGCCACCACAACGTCGGCGGCCTGCCGAAGGACATGAAGCTCACGCTGATCGAGCCGCTCCGGAACCTCTTCAAGGACGAGGTGCGACGCGTCGGCAAGGAGCTCGGCCTCCCGGATGAGATGGTCTACCGCCAGCCGTTCCCCGGCCCCGGCCTCGCCATCCGCGTCATCGGCGAGGTCACCCCGGAACGCCTCGATGTCCTCCGTCACGCCGACTACATCGTCATGGACGAGATCCGGAAGGCCTCCGTCTACTACGACCTCTGGCAGGCGTTCGCCGTCCTCACCAACACGCAGTCCGTGGGTGTGCAGGGGGACTTCCGCACGTACGGCCACACGGTCGCCATCCGCTGCGTCACCGCGGAGGACGCGATGACCGCAGACTGGGCCCGCCTCCCCTACGACCTCCTCGCGAAGATCTCGAGCCGCATCACGAACGAGGTGCGCGAGATCAACCGCGTCGTCTACGACATCACCTCGAAGCCCCCCGGGACGATCGAGTGGGAATAGTGGCGCTCTGGCTCGGTCCCTCGTACGGGACGAACGTCGACGTGCTCGCGATCCTCGCTCGGCCCTCTCCCCAACCCTCTCCCAGAGGGAGAGGGGGTCAGAGTCAGAGGGGCAGAGTCCGGAGGAGCACACCGTGGGCTTGAACGTCCTGCTCCTTGGCTCGGGTGGGCGTGAGCACGCCATCGCGTGGCGCATCTCGCAGTCGCCGTTGCTCTCCAGGCTCTGGATCGCGCCTGGCAACGCCGGCACGGCTGACCTCGGCGAGAACGTCTCGGGCGTGTCGCCGACGGACCCGGAGGCCGTGCGCCGCTGCACCGAGGAGGTCCGTGCCGACCTCGTCGTCGTGTCGTCGGACGACCCGCTCGCGGCGGGCGTCATCGACGCAGTGGTCGCGGCGGGCATCCCTGCCTTCGGATCGACGCGCGCCGCGGCCGAGATCGAGTGGTCCAAGGCGTTCGCCAACGACCTCATGGCGCGCTCCGGCGTCCCCACCTCGGCGGGACCCACCTTCGAGGACCCCGACGAGGCGACGGCGTACGTCCGACACCTCGGCGGGCCCGTGGTGGTGAAGGCGGACGGTCTGGCGCTGGGCAAGGGCGTGACGGTCTGCGACAACGCGGACGAGGCCGTCGCCGCCATCGACGCGGCGATGCGCGAGGGCGCCTTCGGGGCCTCCGGCACGCGCATCGTGATCGAAGAGCGCATGTACGGCCGGGAGGTCAGCGGGCACGCGTTCAGCGACGGCATCACCGTGCGCCACATGCCCTTCTCCTGCGACCACAAGCGCATCTTTGACGGCAACGTCGGCCCGAACACCGGCGGCATGGGCGTCTACGCCCCGCCCACCTGGCTCGTCCCCGACACCGCCGAGGCCATCCGCACGACGATCACGGAGCGAGCGATCGCGGCGATGGCGGAGATGGGGCGGCCGTTTGCGGGCGTCCTGTACCCCGGCATCATGGTCACCGAGACCGGGCCTCGCGTCTTCGAGATCAACGCCCGCTTCGGCGACCCGGAGGCGCAGGTGCTCCTCCCGAAGCTCCGCTCAGACCTCCTCACCGTCCTGGACGCGTGCGCGCACCAGCGACTCGCGGACGTCGAGGTCGAGTGGGACGACCGTGCCTCGGTGGGCGTCGTGATGGCGTCCGAGGGCTACCCGGGTCCGACGCAGACCGGCCGCCTGATCGAAGGCATCGCGGACGTGGACGACGACGTACAGGTCTTCATCGCGGGCGCGAAGCGCGTCGATGGCCGGCTGCTCACCTCGGGCGGTCGGGTGCTGTGCGTCGTCGCGCAGGCGGACACGATGGAGGCGGCGCAGGCGAAGGCCTACGACAACGTCGCGCGTATCCACTTCGAGGGCGCGCAGTATCGACGCGACATCGGTGACACCGCCGCACTCCCCCTCGAGTTCGCGCGCTAGTCCTCGTCGTCGCCGCTCCCGCCCGAGCCGAGCGAGAGGAAGGCGTCGCGGACGTCCTCGGCGCCCGAGCCACGTTCGAGGACGGCGATGACGACGTTGGCGTTGAAGTAGTTGAAGCCGGTCGGCAGTTCGCAGTCGTCAGTCTGCGGCTCGAGCTGGCCGTCTTCCATGACCCAGTCGGCTTCGCGGGCCTCGGCGTCGGGGTAGACCCAGAGGGACCAGAGGGCGTCACCCTCCGCGCGGAACGCCGTGCCCGGGACGGACGTGTCGGGACACAGCTGCTCCACCTCGTCGTCGACGGCGAACGAGCCAGCGCCGGACTCAATCGCGGCGCGCACGTCGGCGCTGCCGTACGGAGCGCCGAGGCGGTCTCCAGCCTGTGGCGACGAGGTGGCTGACGGCGTCGGGGTCGCATCGTCGTCATCGTCGTCGTCCGGCATCGCGGTGGGTGTCGTGTCGCCGGGCGTCGGCGTCGCCGCGCCATCCGCGGGCGTGGCGCCTTCGGTCGGGGCGGTGGAGGGCGAGGCCTCCGCGGAGGCGGTCGCCGTGGCGGTAGCGGTGGAGATGTCGATCTCGGTGCCGTCCTGGCCCGCGATGGTGACCTTGCCGTCAGATCCGCAGGCCACGAGGGCGAGCGCCAGCAGCGCGCCTCCCACGATCGCGAATGCCCGAGCTCCTCGCATAGCGCCGTCCAGTCCCTCCCGTGACCCCGCTTCCACCGTACCCCACGCTCCCGCCTACACTCCCCCTATGGCCACCGTGCGATGTCCTATGCCCGAATGCCGGAAGCGCGTTGACCTCGCGGACTTCGAGGCCATCCCAATCCCGCCGATGCAACCGCCCGCCGAGCCCTGTCTGCACTTCATCGCGGCCTGGGGCGGACGGCGCGGGCCGCTGGCGGAGGCTGTCCTCCACGCTCTCACCGGCAACCGCGAGTTCCTTCACCGCAGTCTCCGACCGCCGGAGGTGGATCCCGCGCGCGTCGAGGCCGTCCGGGACGACCTCGACCGGGTCGCGCGGACGGGCGCGCACGAAGTGCGGCCGGTGGACGACGACAGCGACGAGGCCGCGCTGTTCGGCGACCGGCACGAGGCGAACCAGGTGGCGCGGGAGTTTGCGCACTACATCATCGGACCGGACCCAATCCTCGGCGGGGGCTACCGGTAGCAGGCTCTTGAGCCCGGCACCGCCGGGACTAAAGACCCAGGTCGGGCCGGGCCCGTCCCGTACACTCGAACTGCGGTCTCGGACATGGCGCCGGCACGGTCTGACAGCCGGCGCGTCCCCATGATGGAGGAGGACCGCATGACGGAAGAGGGTTCCATGTTCAAGCACATCCTCGTCACGCTGGACGGCTCGTCGTACGGCGAGCGCGCGTTGGCCTATGTCGCCGATCTCGCCGGTCCGCTGAGCGCGCGCGTCACCCTGCTCGGTGTCGTCCCGGCAGAGGACTCCCCGATGCACGGCACCTCCGAGAGCGGGGCGCAGGACAAGCAGAGCCAGCTCGCTCGCAAGTACCTCGACCGTCACGTCAGTGAACTCACCTCGGGCGGCGTCCAAAACGTCGCCGCCGAGGTACGTGCGGGCTCGCCGGCGCGCGCCATCGTCGAGGCCGCGCGCGAGCTGACTGCCGATCTCATCCTGATGAGCACGCAAGGCCTGGGCGCCGACGAGGACGAGCAGGGCCTCGGTGGAGTCGCGTCGAAGGTGCTCCGCACCGCGCCATGTCCTGTGTTCATGGTGCGCATCCACCGCCCCGAGCCACCCCGCTCCCTGGCGGAGGAGCGCTGGCAAGACGAGGGCGGTGGCCACGTCGGCTAGTCTGCTCCTCGGAGAGCTCGCCCCCGTCCATCATCGGCGGACTCCGGAAGTCCAGAAGCAGGGAGGCCCGATGACATCCGAGGTCCAGAAGGCCCAGATCCGCGTCCGCCCGTTCGGGGACACGAACCCGATCGAGATGCTCCCGGGCGTGGTCCGCCGGACGCTCGTCTCAGGCGACGGCCACACCCTCTGCCGCTTCGAACTCGCCGAGGGCGGCGTGGTGCCGGAGCACACCCATCCGCACGAGCAGGCCGGCACGGTCATCACGGGCCGCGTCCGCTTCCGCATCGGCGACCGTGAGGCCGAGGTCGTCCCCGGCGACTCCTACCTCATCCCGGGCGATGTGCCCCACTCCGCGGTCGCCCTCGAAGCATCCGTGCTCATCGAGGTGTTCGCGCCCGTACGTGAGGAGTACGCGGCCGACTAGGCCCCGAGCTCCCTCGGCAGCGCTCGCTCGAGTCAGAGCGCTGCCGAGGGGCGTATGCGACGGGGGCTAGGCAGCGCCCTCCATCGTGGGCTCGGTGGCCGGGTCGCCGTCAAGGGCGGCGGCGAGCATGGGCACCACAGCGTCGAGCAGGAACGGCAGGCTGAGAACGGTCTGCATCGAGGTCGCCGAGGCGAGCACGCTCGTCGGGCCGTCGTACGCGAGGAAGACGTGGCGGCCTTCCTTCGCGACATCGAGGCCGGCGTACAGGGGATCAGCGAGGAGCATCTCCCGCTTCGCGTCGTCCTCGACCAGCCAGAGCACGACGTCGATATCGAAGATGGAGACGCGCTCCGCGCTGATCTCCACCCAGGCGGCGCCGGCTGCCTCTTCGACGATCACCGGCGGCACGACGAACCCGAGCGCGGTCATGAGCTGTCCACCCGGGTCCGGCGGCGGGTAGGCCTGGTAGCTGTCGCCGCTCGGGTAGGCGTTGATGCCCAAGGCGCCGACGAACTCGGGGTGATCCTCCTTCGCCTGGGTGAACCGCGCCTCGACGCTGGCGATGACCTCCGCGGCCTGCTCCTCCTTCCCGACGGCGATGCCGACGGTGCGGGT
Organism: Dehalococcoidia bacterium; assembly: GCA_023228765.1. Taxonomy (GTDB): domain Bacteria; phylum Chloroflexota; class Dehalococcoidia; order UBA2979; family UBA2979; genus W-Chloroflexi-9. Next base: position 4,678 of record JALOAM010000012.1, on the reverse strand, counting down.
GAGATCCTGCCAGGAGATGCCACCGTCAGTGACGCCGGCCGGCGGCGCGATCGTCGGCGCGATCGCGGAGAGGCGGTTGTAGTCCTCCTGCGACAGTCCCATCGGGACGTACAGCGCAACGATCAGGTCGGGCTCCAGCGTGGCGATCCGCTCGAACTGGATGCCGTCGCCATCATCGAGGACCTCGGGCAGCGCGGCATCGCCCAGCTCGTCCTCGGCCCACGGGTGGATCGCTCCGGGCGCGTCACCGACCCACGCCGTCGTCCCGACCGGGACGACCCCGAGCGCGAGGAGGGCGTCCTGCTCGGTCCACCCCACGGTCACGACGCGCGACGGGATGCCGGTGATCTCGGTCGTCCCGTACATGTGCTCGATCGAGCGCACCTCGGAGGTCGCTTCGGGGGTGGACTCCGCGGGGTCGTCGTCGTCTCCGCACGCGGCGAGGAAGGCGGCCGCCAGCGCGGCAGCGCCGACGCCAGTGATGAACTGGCGGCGCGTCGTGTCCTCGATCGGTTCGAGGGCCTCGATCGGTCGGGGGAGGCGGGGTGGCGCGGTCAGGACGCTGGATGACATCGGGGCTCCTTCCGGAGTGCGAGCGCGGGTGGTGCGGGCTACTCGAGCTCCGTGAGCAGCCCATCGAGCCGTTGGAGCGCCTGGAGCGCCCAACCGAACGACTGGAGGTCCAGGTCAGGCGACCCGAACAGGCGGCCCTCCTGCACGGCGGGCAGCGAGAGCCAGAGCGGGTGCTCGAACAGCGGCTCCAGGCCGGGCATCGCCTCGCCGGTCACGTTGTCGGCCGGGAAGAGGATGACGTCCACGTCGTCCAGTGACTGCAACTGCTCGTACGAATACGCCTGCACGCCGCCGGGCAGACCGGCGGCGGCGCTGCCGAGCTGGACGCCGGCTTGCACCAGCAGCGTCGGGAGGTACGCGTCCTCCAGGCTCAGATACCACTGGTCCTGGTAGGCCGAGATGACCGCCCACCGCGTGCGGCCGAGCACCTCCGCGTGGCGGGACTTGATGTCCTCCGCCAGCGCGTCCACCTCGCGTTCGAGCTCGGCGAGGACCTCGCTCCGTCCCACGGTGTCCGCGACCTTGCGCGCGATCGCCTTCCAGTCCGTGACGCCCTCGCCGATCACGACCGTGGGCGCGATCCCGGAGAGCTGGTCGTATACCGCCGGGTCACTCCACCACTCGGCGCCGATGACGAGGTCCGGGGCAAGGGTCGCGATCAGCTCGACGTCGGGGACGCCGCCCGATCCGATCGAGGAGCGCGTAGAGAGCGCGTCGACGTAGTTCGCCGGCCAGTACTCGGCCGTGAACCAATCGCTGAGGGCACCCCGTGGCTCGATCCCCACATCAACCAGCGCGAGGCTCGTGGTGGGGTCGACGGGGATGATGCTCTGCGCCGCGATCGGAATCTCGACGGGGCCGCGTGCCGAGTCCACGGTGCGGGTCGTGGGCGCGTCCGTGGCGGTCGGTGTTGCCTCCGGGTCGTCGTCTCCACACGCGGCGAGGAAGGCGGCCGCCAGCGCGGCCGTGCCGGCGCCGGTGAGGAACTCGCGGCGGGTGGTGTCGAGGGGTGATGCCTCGACTATGCCGTCGACCAGCGGGGCGGGGCGATCGAGCAACAGGACGGGGGTCATCGGCGGTGCTTCCTTCCTCCTCGGGGCCCGTTGGCGGCGGCGGCGGTCATTCGCCTCCGGCGAAGATCGCGCCGAGGTCCTTCACGGCCTGGATGCGGCCCGCGACGCCGGGATGCGCGAAGCGATCGACGACATGGACCTGCCCCGACTGCGCGGCGGGCAGCGTCTGCCACAGCGGCAGCGCCTCCACGGACTCGACGACGGTGGCTTCGTCGAACGCCTCGGACTGGAGCAGGATGACGTGGTCGCCCTGCAGCAGGTTCACCTGCTCGCCGGTGATCTCCGAGCGTCCCGCGCTCAGCGTGGCGGGCAGCGCTTCCTCGTCCGGGTCGAGGGCGACACCGAGGTCTACGAGCACGTCCACCAGCGTGGAGCCGGGCGCGACGTACACGCGGATGTAGTTCGGGTCGAAGATCGACGCGACCGAGGTGGTGACGCCCTCGGGGATGTCCGCCTTCGCCTCCGCGACCGCCGAGTCGTACTCGGCGAGGCGTTCCTCGGCGGTGGCTTCCTTGCCGAACACGGCCGCGAACGTCCGGTACTCAGCACGGAAGTCCGGGCCAGCTACTGGTACGGCCACAACGGGCGCGATCTCCTGCAGCAGTCCCAGCCCGTCGCCGAGGTTCTCCGCGACGACCGTGCTCGTGATGATCAGGTCGGGCTCCAGCGCGGTGATGCGCTCGAAGTCCGGCTCACTGTTGCTGAGCGCTTCCACCTCGCCGACGTCGTACAACGACGTGACACCGCCGAGGAACGACACCTCCGGCCCGGACGCCGAGGAGGCGAGCGGCTGGATACCAAGGCTCAGGAGATCGGAGAGCATCCACTCCTCGCCGAGGGCGACGACGCGCTTCGGCTCGGCGGGGACCTCGGACTCTCCGAGGCTGTGAGACACGATCCGCGTGCCGGGTGTTCCGGTCGGCGTCGCGGTGGACGTCATGGACGTCGAGGTCGGCGAGGCTTCGGGATCCTCGTCCTCCCCGCACGCGGCGAGGAAGGCGGCTGCGAGTGCCGCAGCACCCACGCCGGCGATGAACTGGCGGCGCGTTGTGCTGAGGGGTCGAGTGGCCTTGGGGGTCATGCGTCCACGCCCTCCGACAGGATCGCGGCGACCGTTGCCGGGTCGCCATCGAGCGCCGCTTCGAGCTCCGGGACGAACGAGTCGATGAAGTACGGCAGGCTCAGGACGGTGTTGAACCCGAAGGCGCTGGCGTTCATCCCCTCGAGGAAGACATGCCGGCCCTCCTTCGCCACGTCCAGCGTCCAGTAGATCGGGTGCCCTTCGACCTCGGCGCGCTCGTTGCGCCAGACGATCACGTCGGCGGACTCGAGCAGGTTGATCAACTCGGAGCTGAGGTCGAGCCTGAAGTCGTCACCGAAGCGGGACGCCAGTTCGGCCGGCACCTCGAACCCGAGCGACGTGAGCACACGGGTGCGGAGGTCCTGGGGCGAATAGACGGCGATGTTGCCGTCGGTCCCCATGACCGCGACCACACCGCTGGCGCCGACAAAGCCCGGGTGCTCGTCCCGGATGCGGCTGTTCTTCGCGTCGACCTCGGCGATGACTTCCTCGGCGCCGTCCTCCAGGCCGAGGGCCTGGCCGATCAGCCTCGTCGTCTCGTCCCACGGCATCCCGTAGTCGATGAAGTCGGCCGACTGCGCGATCGTCGGCGCGATCTGGGAGAGGCGCGCGTAATCCTCCTCGGAGATGCCGGAGTAGACCGCGACGATCAGGTCGGGGTCCTGCGCAGCCACCGCCTCGAAGTCGAGTTCCCCACCCGGCGGGATGTCGAGGATCGGCGGCTGGCCCGAGGTAAGCCGGTCCTGCGCCCACGGGAACACCGGCTCGTCGCTGTACCAGTACCGGACAGCAATCGGGACGACGCCGAGGGCCAGCAACGGGTCGTGGTCGCTGAACCCCAGCGACACGACGCGCTGCGGTGGCGCAGGCACCTCGGTCGTGCCGAACTTGTGCGTCACGCGGATCGGGAACCGCGAGTCCGCCGCGTCGGTCGCCTCGGGCGTCCCGTCCGCGTCGTCCTCCCCGCACGCCGCGAGGAACGCGGCCGCGAGGGCGGCAGCGCCGACGCCGGTGATGAACTGACGGCGCGTCGTATCGAGGGGTGGTGTGTCCTCGATGGGGTCGGGAAGCAGGAGGGCTGAGGGGCGCTCAGCCAGCAGCACCGGGGTCATGAGCACGAGCCTTTCTGCCCTCGCACGGTGCGAGGGCATGTGAATGCGATCGTCAGCGTCAGACGGGGAGGCGGGTAAGGGACTCCAACTGGTACTCGGCGACCTCGTGGTTGGCTTCGCCGAAGTGGGGGCCGCACCCGCTCTCGACGAGATCGCGGCCCCCGACGACGACGCCCTCGTAGGCGCCGCGCTCGCCCGACGGCGACTCGAAGTCGAGGCGGACGCGCCATCGGCGGGCCTCGGCGTCCTCTTCGAGGATGTCGCCGCTCCTGCGGTAGTCCAGCCAGGCCCACCCGAACTCCTCGAGGCCGGCGCGGTCGAGGAGCGAGACGCGGTTGGGGACGCCACTCCAGCCGCGCACCTTCAGGAGGAGGTCCTCGGTCGGCACGTCACGGTCGAGGACGTGGCGGGCCGACTCACCGTCGAGGAAGGCCCACTTGTAGCCGTCCGGGAACTCCCAGGCGGTGGGAGCGAAGCGGTGTCCACCGAAGTGGGTCATGCGCCAGGCACGGACTTCCGGGTAGCGACGGCGCGCCCCCATGTAGAGGGGGACGCCGAACTTCGCACAGCAGATGTCCACGCTGCCGTGAGTGCAGACGAAGAACTCGCGGTAGCCGCCGTGCTCCACCTCGACGTTGCCGAACGCCTCGATGTCCGCGGAGTCGTCGAAGACGGCACGAGCCATGTCCACCACGCGCATCGAGTCGAACGGGAAGTGGAACTCGCGGATGCCGAAGCGGGCGGTCGGTTCACCCTCGGGCCGGTCGATGAGCAGGACGCGGCGGATCGAGGGGTCGGACCATTCACGGTCGGGGGCGATGCCGTAGAACGAGGCGTAG
>JALOAM010000177.1 GCA_023228765.1 Dehalococcoidia bacterium | reverse complement strand
GTCCTCACGGCGGGGCGGGAGGGCGTCGAGGGCGAAGCCGTCGTCGCGGACGAACGTGACGACGCGGTTCGGGACGCCGAGGTTGCCGGGGGAGGACTGCCCGCTGAGCTCGGGATGCTCGATGAGGGCGAGGAGGTACGTGGAGGCCTGCCGCGCGCGCTCCACGATCTCGACCGGTGGGACGCCCTCGGCAGCGGCCTCGGCGGCGAGGACGGCGCGCCAGCCGGAGGCCATGAGGACATCCGCGGCGATCGAGTGGAGACGGCCGCCCGCGGCCTCAACCGCGTGGCGTGCTTCGTCCTCGGCGCCCACGGGACGGCCGTGGCCATCGCCGGGGCCGAGGTAGAGGACGTCCGTACCACCCTCGGCGGCGCGGGCGCAGGCCTCGGCAGCGGGGGCGGCCTCGAGCGGTGCGCCGACCTCGACCATGAGGCGCGGGATGTTCTCGCGCTCCACGAGGAGCGTGACATCAGCCGGCGCGACGAGGATACCGAGGCGCTCCGCGAGGGCGCCGGGCAGGCTGACATCGGCGTCGACGACGACGCCCAGTCGGCTGGTAGGCAGATCGGTCACGAGGGGCCTCCGCGGTAGCGATACCAGTGTGTCATCTGATGGCGCCCGTGGGCGACCGTCACGGCTCGCCGAGGCCATCGCGTGGACGACGGAGCGGGACTGTGCCACTGGCGGGCCTTGTGATAGCGTGAACGGGTCGTATCAGGCTCTGTCGCCCATCCGGGTGGAGCCGTGCGATTGCGGTTCGCTCCCCGGCCGCGGCGGGACCCCCTCGACACGTCACAGACATCGTCGACCTCACGGGATCCTCGAACGCCTCATCCGAGGTCAGGCCGGGACTGACGACGCCGCCAAACTCCGAGTGTGTAGGGACGTAGCGCCAGAGACAGGTAGCAGTTCAAGCAGATGCCTCAGACCCTCGAACGCAAGAACGAGATCATCGAAGAGTACAAGCGGGCGGACGCCGACACCGGCTCGCCCGAGGTGCAGGTCGCCCTTCTGACCGACCGCATCATTCGCCTCACGGAACACCTTCGCGAGCACAAGCACGACTACGCGACGCGACGCGGGCTGCTGAAGCTCGTCGGCCAGCGGCGCCGCCAGCTCCGCTACCTCGCGAAGAAGGACGTGGAGCGCTACCACACCCTGATCCAGCGTCTCGGGCTGCGCCGCTAGCGCGGCCCGACCTGTTTCTGGCGTCGCACCTCCCGCCCACTCGACCTCCTCGGGCGGGAGGCCACAGCCAGAGTTCCGAGGCGCACGACCCCACCCTCACCACCCAGCACCCGCAGCAACGACCGGTACGGAGGAGCGTCCTCCGTACGGACGGCAACAGGCCGATCCCGTCCCGGTAGCCCGGCGCAGACCCGAAGGGACACCCCACCACCGCCCGGCTGATCTGAGATGTGTGTGGAGCCAGAGAGAAACGAAGAGAGACCCTGACTGTGACAAACACCGCTGCGCAGACGCGCACCTTCTCCCGCGAGATCGAGGGCCAGACGTTCGAGCTGGGCTTCGGCCGCCTCGCCCCCAACGCCCTGGCCGCCTGCACCGTCCGCTACGGCGACACCGTGCTCCTCGTGACCCTCGCCGATGGCGACCCGCGTCCGGGCATCGACTTCTTCCCGCTCACCGTGGACTTCGAAGAGCGGATGTACTCGATCGGCAAGATCCCCGGCTCGTTCTTCCGCCGCGAGGGACGCCCGGGTACGGACGCCACGCTGGCCGCGCGTATGACGGACCGCCCGATCCGCCCGCTGTTCCCGAAGGGGTTCAAGCGCGAGGTGCAGGTCGTCGGCACGCTGCTCGCCTCTGACCGGGAGAACCCGGCGGACGCGCTGATGACCACCGGCGCCTCCGCGATCATCAACATCTCCCCCCTCCCGTTCGAGGGCCCCGTCTCCTCCGTCCGCGTGGCGAAGGTGGACGGCCGCTTCAAGGCGTTCCCCACGTACGAGGAGCTGGAGGCGTCCGACCTGGAGCTGACCGTCGCCGCGAATGACGACTCCGTCGTCATGATCGAGGCCGGCGCGAAGCAGATCGCCGAGGACGACCTCATCGAGGCGATCGAGTACGCGGAGGGCATCTGCCGCGAGCTGAACAGCCTCCAGCGCGAGATCATCGCCGAGCTCGGCGTCGCCAAGATGGAGTGGGAGAAGCCCGCGGACCGCAGCGAGCTGCGCGCCCGCATCGAGGGCATCCTCGCCGGCCAGGACGAGATGGTCTTCGCCTCCGTCCAGGGCGAGGGCTTCCGTGGCCTGGACGCCATGGGCAAGTACGTCATCAACAAGATGCAGGAGGCCGGTGACGAGGACATCGACACCCGCGCCGTCGCCGCCGAGACCGAGGCCTACATCAAGGCCACCGTCCGCGGCAAGATCCTGAACGAGGGTGTCCGCGCCGACGGCCGTCAGCCCACCCAGATCCGCGAACTGGCCGCCGAGGTTGGCGTCCTCCCGCGAGTCCACGGCTCCGGACTCTTCCAGCGCGGCCAGACGCAGGTCCTGACCGTCGCCACGCTCGGCACGCTGCGTGACCGCGCTCGCATCGACGCCATCGCGCCGGGCGAGTGGAAGATGTTCATGCACCACTACAACTTCCCGCCGTTCTCGGTCGGGGAGGCGCGGCCGATGCGCAGCCCCGGCCGCCGCGAGATCGGGCACGGGATGCTGGCGGAGAAGGCCATCGAGGCCGTCCTGCCCTCCTTCGAGAAGTTCCCGTACGTCATCCGCCTCGTGTCGGACGTGCTCTCCTCCAACGGCTCCACGTCGCAGGCCTCGGTCTGTGGTTCGACGCTGGCGCTGATGGACGCCGGCGTGCCGATCGATGCTCCCGTTGCCGGCATCGCGATGGGCCTGGTCACGTCCGACGAGATGGCGACCAAGTGGGAGATGCTCACCGACATCGCCGGCATCGAGGATGCGCTCGGCGACATGGACTTCAAGGTCGCGGGGACTGAGACGGGCGTCACGGCTGTCCAGCTGGACATCAAGCTCAAGAAGCTCCCCCCGAACTTCCTGCGAGAGGTCTTCTCTCGCGCCCGCACCGCGCGTCTCGAGATCCTCGACGTGATGCTCAAGGCGATCCGCGACCCCCGCGAGGAGGTCGGTACCTACGCGCCGAAGATCACCATCGTCCACATCGACCCGTCGAAGATCGGCGCGGTCATCGGGCCGGGCGGCAAGGTCATCAACGCGATCATCGCGGCGACCGGCGCCTCCATTGACATCCAGGAGGACGGCTCCGTCTTCATCGGCGGCCAGGACGCCGCCGGCGTGGAGGCCGCCGTCCGCCAGGTCCAGGGCCTGACGAAGGAGATCCAGGTCGGCGAGGTCTACGAGGGCCCCGTCTCCCGGATCATGTCCTTCGGCGCCTTCGTCGAGATCCTTCCGGGCAAGGACGGCATGGTCCACATCTCCGAGCTGTCGGAGGACCGCGTCGACCGCGTGGAGGATGTCGTCAACGTGGGCGACGTGGTCAAGGTGAAGGTCATCGAGATCGACAACCTCGGCCGCATCAACCTCTCCATGCGCGAGGCTGACTCCGAAGGCCCCGTCGGCATCCGCGAAGGCCGCGAGGGCGGCGACGACCGCCCGCGCCGCAACGGCGGTGGTGACCGCGGTGGTCGCGGTGGCGGCTACGGCGGTGGTGGCCGCGGCGGCGACCGAGGCGGACGCGGTGGCGGTGGCCCTCGTGGTGACCGTGGCGGCGACCGCGGCGATCGAGGCGGCGACCGCCCCTCGGGTGGTGGTGACCGCGGCGGCGATCGGGGCCCGCGCCCCGGTGGCGACCGCCCCTCGGGCGGTGGCGGCGGCCGCCGCTGGTAGTGGCCCGCGAGGAACGTCCAGCGTCCTCGGACGCATCTGCACCAACGAACAGCCCGGGAGTGATCCCGGGCTGTTTCGCTTCGTGAGGCCGTCCTGATCCAATAGCCCCGTCCCTCGTAACATCCTCTGCCATGGACCATGACGTCGAGGCGCTGCTGTACCCGTATGTGACGACGCCGCGGCGTGTCGCCCTCGACGCGGTCGCGGCGTTGGAGGGGTGCCCGGCCGTCGCGCGCGTGGCTATCTATGGATCGCTCGCCTTGCTGGGCGCGGAGCGGCAGAACGACGGGTACGCCGACGTCGACCTCCTCGCACACGTCGAGGGGGACGACGGGGCGTGGCAGGCGGCCGCGGCGCTACGGCGCGCGATGCCGCTGCGGTGGCACGGACGCTTCTCTGACCGCGAGGCGCCCTCCGGGCGGCACTGGCCCCTCGGCGAGGCGCCGTTCCACTGCATCGACCTCGGCTTCGTGTCCGGCGAGGAGTTCGACGCCATCGTCCGCGACGGCCTCCGAGGCCACCCGCTCAAGGCCGAGGTCGTCATCGACCGGGCGGGCGTCGCGTCCGCCGGGCGGCCGGAGCTGGCGGTGTGCTCCGACGACTACGAGTTCACCCACGCGCTTTACATGGCGACGAAGGCGATGAAGGGGTACCTCCGTGCGAGCGGAGCGTGGGACGACCTCGCGGCGGCGATGAAGGACCTGGAGGCAGCGTTCCGCACGCTCGTCCGCCGGCCCGCGGGCGCGGAGCCCGAGGACGTACTGAACGAGATGCGTACCCTCTACTTCGCGCTCATGAACGAGCGACTGCGGTACGGAGGCGACGGATGATCCGCGTGGCGGTCTGTGGCAGCGGCCAGATGGGCAGTCTCGTCCTCGACACGGTCGACGCACAGGAGGACATGCAGGCCGTCGGGGTCCTCGAACCGGTCGGCACGCACGAGGGCGAGCACCGGCTCGCGAGCGGCGCCACGGTCGGCGTCCACGCGACGCCCGAGGAGCTCTTCGCCGCGGCCCGCCCGGACGTGGTGGTGGACTTCACCAACGCCGCGTTCACGCCCACCCTCGTCGCGGCGGCGACCGCTGCCGGCGTGCGGCTCGTCGTCGGCACCTCCGGCGTCACGGACGACACGATCGAAGTGTGGCGGAAGAGCTGCGCGGACGCGGGCCTCGGCGGCGTGTACGCGGCGAACTTCGCGATCGGCGCCGTGCTCCTGATGCACATGAGCACGATCGCCTCGAAGTTCTTCGACAGCGCCGAGATCATCGAGCTGCACCACGACCGCAAGGTCGACTCACCCTCCGGCACCGCCCTCAGCACCGCGCGCCTCATGCGCGAGGCCCGCGGACGCGACTTCGAGGCTAACGAACCCTCGCTCGAACACCTCGAGGGCGCGCGGGGCGCCCAGACTGGCGGCGTGCCGATCCACTCGGTGCGCCTCCGCGGCTTCGTCGCCAGCCAGGAGGTCGTCTTCGGGGGACAGGGCCAGACGCTCTCGCTCCGCCATGACTCCACCGGCCGCGACTCGTTCATGCCCGGCGTCGTCCTCGCCGTCCGCGAGGTGATGCAACGCGCGGAGCTCGTGGTGGGGTTGGATGCCCTCGTCGGACTGAGGTAGCGCCGCCTCAGGCCGCTCCGCTTTCGAGTTCCGACTTCGGACTCCCCTCTCCCGGTTTCGGGAGAGGGGCCGGGGGTGAGGGTCGCTCCGGCAACGGCGAACGACTCGCCGCCATCGACACTCGTGGAGCAGATGCGGAAGGGGCCCTCACCCCAACCCTCTCCCGGAACCGGGAGAGCGGGCCGGAGTCGGAGCCGGAGCCCTACGCCGCCAGTGCCAGCACCCGCACAGCCGAGGGCGTCCCGACCGTCGAGGCGATGCGGTGGGTGACCCGCACGCGTGTCCCGGTGCCCTCGGGGCGGACGAGGATCTCGACGGTGCCGGGGTGGCGTTCCACGCCGTCGGCGACGGTGACTTCCCAGGCGAGACGGCCGGCCTCGGTGGACACGGGCGCCTCGTGGGCGACCTCGTCACCGAGGGTGAGGAAGTCGTCACGGCCAAAGGGACGGCGGGCGGGATCCGCGAGGTACTCGAAGACCTCGGACGGGGACGCCTCGATGTGCTCGTCGACCTCGACGCGCTCGGTGTGCTCGCTCTGACCGCGCTCGAGTCGGTCGCTCATGCTCGCTTCCCCTTCCGCGCGCCCCGCTGGGTGGAGGGCTGTTCGAGGTCGTCTTTCATCTGTGCCA
>JALOAM010000176.1 GCA_023228765.1 Dehalococcoidia bacterium | reverse complement strand
TGGGGTGAGGTCTGCTCCCGGCGGAGCCATCCTCGCTACATGACGACGAGGATGACGGTGCCCTCGGGGACGTTGCCGCCGGAGAACTGTGCGGCGAAGTTCGCGTTCACGAAGGCCTGCGCGCCGATGTTGTAGCCGAGCCAGCGGCCGTTCACGGTGATGAACATCGCCTTCGCGCCGCCCTGTCGGGCGCCCTCTGCCATCTCGGCGAGGGTGCCGCCGTTCCACGCGGTGAGTCCGACGCCGGAGGACGGGAAGTCGATGGTGAAGGTGCCGGGGGCCGTGCCGATGGGCGCGTCACCGGAGATCGGCGGCTGCTGCGTCTGCTGGGGCCCCTGCTGCAGGTCAGCGACGGAGGTCGTGCCGCTGTCCGCCTGCGAGCCGAGGTTCAGCACCCAGAACCAGCCCCACTGCGTGCCGGGAGCGTGCACGCGGGCAATCCCGGCGACGATCACGTCGCTCGCCTCGTTGTTTGCCTTGTGGCCGGGCGAATCCTGCCACTGCTGGACGGCCTCCGAGCCGAGGTCGAGGTTCGTGCCCACGACCAGGTTCTCGCGCTTGATCGCCGTGGAGGGGTACCCGAAGGAGCTCACGCGCTCACCCATGCTGCGGCCCAGGGAGTCGGTGTGGTCGATGGTGTCGCGGTTGGCCAGGTCCTGGGCCATCCACTCCGCGGCATCGGTGAGGATAGGCGACAGCTGGAGGGTCTGGAGGCCGAGCGCCGCGCGGACCTCGTTGATCTCCTCGATCGCGGCGAGTTCCTGCTCGTCGAGCCCGCCGAGGTCGGCGGACGCCGTTGTGGGCGACAGCAGGAACGGGACGAGCGCGGCGGCCGACAGGATGAGGGAGGTAAGCGTTCGACGCATGAGGTGTCCTTCCGATGCGCTTGCAGGCGCCCCCAGGGCGGAGCCGCCTGGCCGCCCGGAGGTCATCCCTCCACGAGACGCTTCAGAAGCGCCTTCAGGCGCGGAGCGAGTTCAAGTTCTGAACGCAACCGGGCCAGCTCCCGTTCGTTCACGATCAGTGGCCGCTGCTCGATCCGGTCATCGTCGTCATACGCGGCAAAGCGGATCGCGTACTGCCCCTGCTTCTCCCCGAGCTCGTAGTGCAGCAGCTGGATCGAGGGCGAATGCAGCCCCTCGTCGATGGCGGCTTCCTCCATCACCTGCCCGCTCCCCCACGGGAGGTTGAACGCCCTCGGTACGCGTCGTGCTGGCATGGGCTCACCTCCTGCGCGTCGGTGCGCGCAGGATACGCCCGCCGGATCGAGGACGGCGCGGGGGAGGGAGCCCTGGGCGTCGCTAGCGGACGCTGCCGTTCGCGACGCGCTCGCAGGCACGGGCGAGGCGGCGGGCGGCCTCCACCAGCTCGTCCTCCTGGACCCAGGAGTAGGCGAGGCGGATGTGGTCGCCGGTGTCCTTGCGGTCGGGGAAGAAGGAGAGGCCGGCGGGGGCGATGAGGCCTTCCTCCATCGCTGCGCGCGAGACCGCGCCGCCCTGCAGGCCTTCGGCGAGGTCGACCCAGAGGAAGAAGCCGCCGTTGGGCTTCTTGAAGGTGAGGTACGGCTCGCAGTACTCGCGGAGCGAGTTGGTCAGGATGTTGGCCTTGCGCTCGTAGATCTTGCGGACGTGGTTGATGTGGCGATCCAGACCGCCGTCCTTCGCGAACTCGTAGAGCATCGCGTGGAGGAGCGGCGAGTTGCCCATCTCGAAGCGGACGCGCACCACCCGGTCGAGGATGTCCGGGGTGGTGTGGATCCAGCCGACGCGGAGGCCGGTGGCGACGATCTTGGAGAACGTGCCCACGGTGATGACGCCGTTGCACTCGGACATCGCGGAGAGCGAGGTCGGGCGGGCGGGCTCCTGGAACCAGAGGTCTCCGTATGCATCGTCGTCCACGATGAAGATGCCGCGCTCCGCGGCGACGCGCAGGAGCTTCTCGCGGCGGTCCGCCGAGAGCGTGACGCCCATCGGGTTATGGAACGAGGAGATCGTGTAGATGATCTTGACGGTCTTGCCGGCCCGCTCGAGGCGCTCGATCAGTGGTTCGAGCTCGTCGACCACCATGCCGTGATCGTCCATCGGCACGGTGTGGATCTCCGCCATGTGGCCGCGGAACGTCCGGATCGAGCCGGAGAACGTGGGCGCCTCCGAGATCACGACATCGCCGGCCGACAGGAGGGCGGCCGAGACCTGGTCGATGGCGCCTGCGGAGCCGTTGGTCAGCAGGAAGTTCTCCGCGGTGACCGGGAACCCTCGGTCGCGGGTGTAGCGCTCGGCGAGGAACTCGCGGAGCGGCTCGAAGCCGAACGCGCCGCCGTAGCGCAGCGGCGTGTCGTCCATCCCGGCGACGGCGCGCGCCATGGCGGCGGTGAGCTCCTCGCGAGGCAGTGACAGCGGGTCCGGGATGCCGCCGCCGAGGGTGATCGGGGTGACGACGGACTGCACGTCGGACGGAAGGCCCCAGTCCGTGGGCGTCCCGGCCGTGACGATCTTCACAGCGTCGCTAGCCAGCTCATCCAGGTCGAACTGCGACCAGAGGTCGGCGAGGTCCTGGGCGAGGGTGCGCTGCACGGTCACGGGGTGAACTCCACTGGGCACTGGGGATGAGTGCGGACGGGTGCCGGTATTCCGGCTGTGATGGCTGAGAATATGTCTAGTCGGTGTCACCTTCAACGGCTGACGTGACGAGTTATTCCAGTCTCCTGATAACGCGCGCTCCGCCCGAAGCGTTACCGCGAGCCCTCAGATTTCCCGCCGGCTGCCACCCGCTCGAGGGCGCGACCGAAACGGGCGATGGCCTCGCGTAGATCCTCGGGCGGGAGGGCGGAGAACACGAGGCGGACGCGGTCCGCTCCGTTCAGGGCCGCGCTGTCCGGCGTCGCGAAGTAGCCCGTCCCGGGCGTGACCGCGACGCCTTCCTCGGCGGCTGCGATCTGCACCGCGCGCGCGTCGAGGCCGCTGCCGAGGCGGAGCCAGTGGAAGAACCCCCCACGAGGGGTACGGAACGTGACGTAGGGCTCGCAGAACTCGCGGAGGGCGTCCGCGCTGGCGTCGCGCCGCGCTCGGTACAGATCGCGCAGGCGCTCGACGTGGGGCTCGTACTCGCCGGACTTCACGTACTCGTGCACGAGTCGGTGGAGGAGGGGGGAAGCGCCGTTGTCGAAGCGCATGAACACGAGCCGCTGGACGACCTCCGGCTGCGAGGTGATCCACCCCACGCGGAGGCCGGTCGCGACGGTCTTGGAGAACGTGCCCACTCGCATCACGCCGCGCCCTCGCGCGATCGCGAACAGCGAGGGCGGCGGGGGGCCGTCCAGGTCGATGCCGGTGTAGGCGTCGTCCTCCACGATGAGCACGCCGTGCTGCCTCGCGAGGTCCACGACCGCCTGCCGGCGCTCCACCGGGAGCGTCGCCCCGCTGGGGTTGTCGTAGTTCGGCTGGACGTACAGCAGCTTCGCCTGCCGCCCGGTCATCCGCCGCGTGTCGAGCACCCTCGCGAGAGCAGACGGGATGAGGCCGTCGTCATCCTGTGGGGACTCGATGATCGTCGCGCCGCGGGCGCGGAACGTGCGGATCGCTCCGGGGTAGGTGGGTGCACCCACGACGACGACGTCGCCCTCGCCGATGAAGGTCGCGGCGATGTTGTCGATGCCGTGCGCGCTGCCGGAGGTGAGCGTCACCTGCGCCGAGGTGACGTCCAGGCCGCCCTCCTGCGATTCGCGCGCGGCGATCCACGCGCGGAGGGGTTCGTAGCCCTGCTGGCCGCCGTAGGTAAGCGCGCCGGCGGCGTCCTCGTCGAGGGCGCGTCGCATCGCCTCGAGGAGTCCGGAGGCCGGGAGGGTCGCACGGTCCGGGACGCCGGCGTTCAGGTCGTACGGCAACGGGGAGAGCGAGGTGTTCGGTGCAAGGCGGCCGACCGCCGGCGCGAGGAGCGCCTCGATCGCGGCGGAGGGGAAGGCGGGCTCGCTGTCGTCGGGGAGGGACGTGTCTGACATAAGAGCGACAGGGTACGGGTGGCACGAGTGCCGGACAACGGATCGAGGAGGGAGAGGCTCCGGGGGTCGTGGACATACAGGCCGTATGGATGCTTGGAAAGCGCCGCCAGTCTCACTACGATGCCGCCACCACGGGCGGTCGGGGGGATCGCTCGAATCTGGTGACGGTTGCTGGACAGGGGGGCGCAGGGCCAGTCCGGGGTGTCATGCCTCGGACCGTGGTCCAGCAACGGTCGCCGGTAGGGCAGGAGGGGAACCATGCCGGGAGTGCTTGAGGGCATCCGTGTCCTGGAGTTCACGCAGATCATCGCCGGCCCGTTCGGCGCGCAGAACCTGGCGGACATGGGCGCCCATGTCATCAAGGTAGAGCCACCCGAGGGCGAACCGTGGCGGCTGTTCAGCCAGTTCATGCCCGGCGAGTCCAAGACGTACCAGTCGCTGAACCGCGGCAAGAAGTCGCTGGTGCTCAAGCTGCAGGATCCGAAGGCACAGGAGGTCGTCTACCGCCTGCTGCCCACGATCGACGTGGTGATCTGCAACTACCGCCCCGACGTCCCGGCGAAGCTCGGCATCGACTACGAAACCCTCCGCGCGATCAAGCCCAACCTGATCTACGTGGACAACACCGCGTGGGGTCGGAAGGGTCCGTGGTCGCACCGCCCCGGGTACGACATCATCGCGCAGGCTGTCTCTGGCCTGATGGGGGCGGAGGGCAAGCTCACGGACGCCGGTGCTCCGGGTGTGGTGACCTCCACCGCTGTCGCGGACTACACCACGGGCGTGGCGATCGCCTGGGGCGTCTGCGCCGCGCTCTACCACCGCGAGCGCACGGGCGAGGGCCAGCTGATCGAGACGACGCTCCTGTGGAGCGCGCTGGCGGTGCAGGGCACCTCGGCGATGGACCTGCCGCTGGCGGATGAGCTGAAGTACCGCAAGATGGAGCGCGTGGAGCAACTGCGGGCCGAGAAGGCGCCGTGGTCAGAGATCCTCGCCGCGTACCAGATGGGGCAGATCGCGCGGGTCGGCAACATCTACTACCGGACCTACAACACGAAGGACGGCGCCATCGCCATCGGCGCTCTCTCGCCCACGCTCTGGGCGAAGGTCAGAGGCGCGATCCCCACCGACTTCCTCGGCATGGCGGATCCGGAGTACAACCCGCAGGATCCGGCGTACCTCGAGCGGTGCCTGGAGGCGGTCGCGGGCGTGGAGGCCCAGATCCGCGAGAAGAACACGGACGAGTGGCTCCAGATCTTCGAGCAGGCGGGCGTGCCCGTGGGCCCCGTGAACTTCGTGGAGGAGGCGGTCCAGGACCCGCAGGTGCTGGAGAACGACATGATCGTGGAGGTGGAGCACCCGCTCTCCGGGCCTCAGCGGCATGTCGCGCCGATGCTGCGGATGTCCGCCACGCCGCTCGCGATCCAGGGGCCGTCACCCGTCCTGGGCGCGGACACGGAGGCTATCGTGTCTTCCGCGGGGTACAACGCGGACGAGATCGCCGCGCTCCGCGAGGCTGGCGTCATCAACTAGCGCACCGGACGGCCTCGACCGGCTCGGCATGTGAGTGCCGGGCCGGTCGGGCGCGGTCCTCATGCTCAACCGTGGGGCTGACTCAGCCTCCGCGGGCGCGTACTATCCGCCCGCGCCACCGACCTCACGTATACGGGAAGGTTCTCTCTGCATGGCCACCGGACCGCTGAACGGCATCAAGCTCCTGGAGTTCACCCAGATCATCGCCGGCCCCATGGGGTGCCAGCTGCTCGCGGACCTGGGAGCGGACGTCATCAAGGTCGAACCGATCGAGGGCGAGCCGTGGCGCCTGAACGCCCAGTTCATCCCGAAGGAGTCGGTGACGTTCCTGGGGCTGAACCGCGGCAAACGGTCGTTCGCGCTGGACCTGGCGCACCCGCAGGCGCGCGAGGCGATCCACAAGCTGGTAAAGGACATGGACGCGGTGGTGATCAACTACCGCCCGGATGTCTCCGCCCGCCTCGGGATCGACTACGAGACGCTGTCCGCGATCAAGCCTGACCTGGTCTACCTGGACAGCACCGCGTTCGGCCGGTACGGCGAGTGGGGCTCTCGGCCGGGCTACGACATCGTCGTGCAGGCAGCCTCCGGCATCA
>JALOAM010000280.1 GCA_023228765.1 Dehalococcoidia bacterium | reverse complement strand
GATGAGCAGGCTGTGTCGGAGGACTGCTGCTCGCGGCCGTTGATCAGCCCGGCAACCGCGATCTTCTCGGGCTTGAGCGAGGTGTCGATCCACGGGCCGACGGCGGTGAAGGTGTCGCTCGACTTCGCGCGCCACCACTGGAGGTCGGCCTGCTGCCAGTCGCGCTCCGAGACGTCGTTCCCCGCGGTGTAGCCGAGGACGTGGGCGTCAACCTCGGACTCATCGAGGTGACGCGCGCGCTTGCTGATGACGGCGACGACCTCCGCCTCCGCGTGCAGGTTCTCGGAATCGCCCGGCGCGATGATGGCGTCGCCCGCGCCGATCAGCGAGGAGGGGGCCTTGAGGAACGGCTGCGCCTCGGACGGCGCGCGGCGCTCCCCGGCGTGGCTCAGGTAGTTCACGCCGATGGCGACGATCTTCGAGGGCGCCGTGGGCGGCAGGAAGCGCACCGCCGACATCGGGAAGTCCTCGCCGGTCTCCTCGCCGGGCTTCCAGATCGTCCCGCCGACCAGGTGGACCCGGCGGCCCTTCACGATGGCGGTAGACGCCCGCCCGTCGACACTGACCCGCGCGATCCGCATCGTTCATCCTCGACTTCCCGGTACCAACATTCCCTGCGGGCGATGCTAGCCGAAGCATCCCCGCCGCGCTTCGTCGCGAAGATCGCGTGACGTCAGGAGCGCAGCGACGCCGGCACGGGCTCGCCCTCGCGGAGCGCGTGTGCCTGCGCGCCCTCGAACATCGCGAGGCCAACGAGGTGGACGTGCCACGTCTCGGTGCCCGTCCACGGCACGAGGACCTCGGTGTCGAACGAGACGCGCATCTCCGCAAGCACCTCGAATAGTGCATTACGTGACGAGTAACCTTCCTCCACTGTGGCACGCGCCGCGCGCGAGGAAGGCACGACGACCGCCTCGACGCCCCGTGCGACGTCCGCGAGCGCGAGGTCCTGCGCGACGACCGCACCGAGGGCCAGCGCGACGCGTTCGTCCTCCGTCCCCGCGAGCTGATCGACCACGGCGAGGAGCTGCTGGCGTGCGTCCATCAACAGGGTCAAGGGGTCCAGGGCGTACAGAAGATCGTCACTACTCGTGTCATTCTGAGTGAGGTCAGGCATACCGTGAGTCTATGCCCTCGGGCGCGGGAAGGATGGCATGTAGGGGGAGTTCCTTATCCACACGCAAACTCCTTGTGGGTAAGTGCGCGCGTGTTAGCCTTTCCGGCAACAACCCCAGGGTCCTACCGCGAGGTGCGATTGATGGCCACTGCTCGGAAGCCCGCTGCCAAGTCGACAACTGCCACGAAGCCGGCAGCCAAGAAGACGACCACAGCCACTACTACTGCAAAGAAGACCACCGCCGCCAAGCCGGCGGCGAAGCCCGCAGCCAAGACCGCGGCGAAGCCGGCCGCCAAGGCGACCAAGGCCGCTGCCAAGCCGGTAGCGAAGAAGACCACCGCGGCAGCGAAGCCGGCCGCCAAGGCCACCACGGCAAAGGCGGCGGCGACCAAGGCCGCTGCGAAGCCGGCGGCGAAGAAGACCACCGCAGCGGCGAAGCCCGCCGCCAAGGCCACCACGGCAAAGGCCACCACGGCAAAGGCTGCGGCGACCAAGGCCGCCGCGAAGCCGGTTGCCAAGACCGCGACGAAGGCTGCTGCCAAGCCCGCCGCGAAGACCACCGCCGCTGCGAAGCCGGCGGCAAAGAAGACCACCGCGACCGCGGCGAAGAAGCCTGCGGCGGCCAAGCCCGCCGCCAAGGCAACCACCCGCACCACCCGCGCTGCCGGTGGCAGTCGGGCGGCCGCAAAGAAGTAGCCAGTACCCCACCGGGTTGTTCGGGACGGCCCCCTTGCGGGGGCCGTCCTGTTTGTCTGCTACGATCCCGCCCGCTCGACCACTCGGAGACAGGTAGCACCGAGGGGCGACGCCGAGGCGCGTGGACCGGTACGCCTCGACGCTCGTCAGCCCTCACCGGAGCCGCATGCAGCTTCAGCCCCGCCCCTTCGGCCTGCGCCTCTACAACTCGCTCTCCCGCGAGGTCGAGGACTTCGAACCACTGGAGGATCGGCGCGTCCGCCTCTACGTCTGTGGCATCACCCCGTACGACGTCGGCCACCTCGGCCACGCACTCGTCTACGTCGCCTTCGACACGCTCCATCGCTGGCTCGAGCACAACGCGTACGAGGTCCTGCACGTCCAGAACATCACGGACGTCGACGACGACATGATCCGCAAGTCGGCCGAGCTCGGCGTCTCGATCGCGGAACTCACGGATCGCAACCAGCTCATCTACCTCGACGAGATGGACTCGCTGAACGTCCTCCGTCCGGACGCCTTCCCCCGCGTCTCCGAGCACATCCCGCAGATCATCGAGATGGTCGCCCGACTGATCGAGGGCGGCTACGCCTACGAGGTGGACGGCTACGTCTTCTTCGACGTGACGCGCACGCCGGACTTCGGCGCCCTCGTCGGCCTCACGGGGCAGGCGCTCCAGGACTACAAGAACGACTCGATGCCCGCGGAGCCGGTGGAGCTGAAGCGTCACCCGCTGGACTTCCTCATCTGGCAGCCCTGTACCGAGCCCGGCGCAGCCTTTGAGTCGCCGTGGTCCCTCGGCCGCCCCGGGTGGCACATCGAGTGTTCGGCGATGGCGCAGGAGACGCTGGGCCCCCAGATCGACATCCACGGCGGCGGCAAGGACCTCCGCTACCCCCACCACGACTCGGAGATCGTCCAGTCCGAGTCCGCGACCGGCGCGGCCCCCTACGTCCGCTACTGGATGCACAACGGCACGATGACCCTCAACGGCGAGAAGATGTCGAAGTCCCTCGGCAACCTCGTGAAGGTCAGCGAACTCCTCGCGG
>JALOAM010000263.1 GCA_023228765.1 Dehalococcoidia bacterium | reverse complement strand
TTCACCGGCAACGGCATCCGCCTTGCCCTTCTCGCCCACCGCTACCGCGACGACCGCGACTTCGACCGCGACGACCTCCGCACCTGGGAGGCCCACGCTCGCCGTCTCGAACAAGCCGCCACCACCACCGGCGCCATGAGCGACGCGCTGAAGGTCCAGGCCTACCGCAACGCCTTCTCCGACGCGATGGACGACGACCTCGACACCCCGCGCGCCATCCAGGCCCTCCTCGAGATCGCCGAGCAGCTCGAAGCCGGCCGCATGGACCCTCTGACCGGCGCGGGCGCCCTCGTCGAACTCGGCGACGTCCTCGGCCTCCGCCTCCGCCACGACTGAGGGCACACGCCTCCGATTCCGGCCTCTCCGGATCGGCCCCCTCTCCCCCAGGGAGAGGGTGGGGGAGAGGGGCTCAGTTGGCCTCCAACGCTGGTCGCCAGCATGGCGTCTTCGGGGCGCCCTCTCTCGCAGGCGGTGGCGGCGGTGCGAGCTGAGGCGGGTGACGTGGAACGAGTGAGGGGAATCGCGCGCAGGGTTGCCTGATCTCGAAGGGGCCCCATGGGCCCCTTCGGTGTCTCAGTCCTTCTTGGGTGGTTTCGGAGCTTCCGCCCGTGATGCCGCATACCATCCTTGCACGGCTCGCTCTGCTTGAGCGGGACTCAATTGCCCGTTCAGGTACGCCTGGTATGCATCGCGTGGTGTCATTGGGTCCTTGCTATCCATTCGTGGCCTCCGTGGAATCGAGGGTCAGCCGAACCTCAGGTGCAGCAAGGAGCGCAAGCAGCCAGTGGCGCGGCTCCAAGGGAGCAGGACGCCCCGGGGCACTACCGGCAAACAAGCCGGTATAGATGCTGCGCATGGATAGCGCACCCTCTGCTTCTTCCAAGTCTTGCAACAGAGTCCCGCCCGCGAGCATCGTGAGGGTGTGCTCCAACATCCGGTCGAGATAGGGATGCGTCTCGAGGAAGTTGCAGACCTCGCAAGTCGTAGGCTGACGGTCCCGATGCTGCTCGATCAGCGGCACGGTGACCCCCTCGTTCCCGCCTCGCCGGACTATCGCCCACCCGCTAGCACATGTCAACAATTGCACGGCATCGGCATGCATGTTTTGCACTTCCCTCCTCCCCAGAGGGGGGGCAGAGTCGGAGGCGGGGACCGGAGTCAGACGAAGGCCTCGACCGCCACGCGCTCCTCCGAGAACGGATCCCGCTCCAGCGCTACCTGCGGCCCGAGGATCATCGTCGGGCGCGTCTCGGCCTCGAACGGGGGCCATTCGCCCACACCTTCGTGCGAGGGGTTCGCGGAGAGGGCAAACGCGAGCCACGAGTCCATCATGCGGAGCGACAACGCCTCGGCCTCCGGGCCGCTGCCGGCGAAGCGGTCCTGCGTCGGCGCCCACAGCGTCCCGAAGACGAAGGGCATCTCCAGCGCGTGACAGGAGCCGAACGCCCCGTGGCGTGCCGGGGACTCCCACGTGAACAGGTACACGAAGGCGTCCCGACCGTGCTGGCGCGTGCTCAGCGCGAGGTGCTGCGCGTTCATCCGGAAGCGCTGGTCCGTGGTGATCGCGTCGAAGATGTCCACGTTCGCCGTCGGCAGCCCCCTCGAGGTCCTCGACGCGCGGTAGACCTCGATCAGGCGACCGGCCTCCTCCTCCGAAAGACGCGGGAGGTCGCGGCGGACGGCGACGGGGAGGTCCTCGTCGGTGATGTGGCGGTCGCGGCTGGTGGCGTTGAAGAGCTTCACTTCGTCACGGTTCGTGCCGATGAGGACGGGGACGGGCGCCGAACGCCCGGCGGCGATCGCCTCCATCGGCGGCTCCGGGAGCACGTCAGCGTCGATCACCGGGCCGTAGCGCATCCCGATCCCGTGCTGAGCTGACACGATCTCCTCCCACGGCCGGTCGAGGATCGCCGCGGCGTCCGAGGACTCGATGCCGAGCTGCTTGAGGAGCGCCTCGCGGATCTTCACGGCGTCAGCCTGAGGGGTGGCGCGGCCGCTCCCGCTCTGGAGGATCGCCTTCGCGAACAGCCCTCGCGCGGGCGTCGTCGCCAGCAGCGCACCGACGGCGGACGCACCCGCCGACTCGCCGAAGATCGTGACGTTCGAAGGATCACCGCCGAACGCGGCGATGTTGTCCCGCGTCCACTCGAGGGCGCGCACCATGTCGAGCAGGCCGACGTTCCGGCGTGCACCGGGGATGACGCCCTCGAAGTCCGCGAAGCCGAGGGCGCCCAGCCGGTAGTGGATCGTCACCACGACCACGTCGCCACGCACGGCGAGCGGACCACCGTCGTACAGCAGCTCAGAGCCGGCGCCGTGGGTATAGCCACCGCCGTGGATCCAGAACAGCACGGGGCGCCTCGCCGCGTCGGGTGCCGGTGTGTAGACGTTCAGGTAGAGGCAGTCCTCGTCGCGCGGTGTGCTCGAGGCGAACCCGAGGATCGGGTGGTCGCCCTGCGGCGCGCTCTTCTCGAACGCCTGCGCCGGGCGGACGCCCTCCCACGGCACGGGCGGTGCCGGCGCATGGAAGCGCGCGGCGGGAGCGGCGAACGGAATGCCGAGGAACGCATGGTGCGCGCCGCCTCCGCTGAACCAGCCGGCGCCGTCGCGCTCGAGCCCTTCGATCGTGCCCTCGGTGGTCTGAACGATCGCCATGCTGCTCCCCTCCGACTCCGCTGCGCTCTACCTCGGCACGCCTACTGCTTCAGCGACAGCGTCACGTCCGCGCTCAACAGGTCGCCGAGCGCCGCGCACATCGGACCGCCGCACGCGCCGATCTCGATCTCCTCGCGCCGTTCGAGCAGCGCGGGGTCGGTGACCTCGATCTCCACGGTGGAGTGAATGTGCCCGACCTGGCGGGGGAACTCCTGCATCGTCGCTTCGACGTTCGCGACGGCGCGGGTGACCTCAGCGTCGGCGAGCGCGCCGTTGTTCAGCAGGTACCCGAGCGTGCAGTTCCCAACGGCGATCAGCAACAGCTCGACCGAGGTGTAGTCAACCGGCCCGCTGCCATCCTCGGCGGCGGCGCGCACGTTCGTGAAGACGCGCTGGGCGCCACTCGCCCGCTCCACGTCGAACCGGATTTCGTGCCGATCGACGAACTCCGCCGTCAGCTTCGCCATCGCAGCCTCCTCGCACCTTGCGCACGTCCCCACCCCGCTCGTCGAGCGCGGGGAGTGTACGCCCGTCGGAATGCTGTCTTCCGCGCCTCAAAAGCTGCCACCAATCTGACGGCATCTTCAGAGGCGCAACGTTATGCCGAGAGTCACGACACGGAGGTC
>JALOAM010000175.1 GCA_023228765.1 Dehalococcoidia bacterium | reverse complement strand
CTCGAAGACCACGCTCCCTTCGTCGAGGTCGAGTAGCCCGAGGATGAGCCGCGCCGCCGTCGACTTGCCACAGCCCGACTCGCCGACGATGCCGACGGTGGTGCCGCGCTTCACCGAGAACGTGAGGCCGTCCACGGCGGAGACGTACTGCTTGGTGAACGGACCGGTCCGCACCGGGAACCGCTTGCTGACGCCTTTCACCTCCAGGAGCAGCGGAGTGCCGGGGTCCTCGGAGGGGACGATGTGAGGGCTGGCGACGTGCGACGAGGTCATCGAGCTATCCCTTCACGTCCAGCGCGTCGCGGATCGCGTCCGCGAGCATGTTGAACGAGATCGACACGGCGAAGATGAACAGCCCCGGCAGGGCGGCGACCCACGGGTTCACGTAGATCGTTCCCCGCAGCGCGTTGAGCATGAACCCCCATTCCGCCGCCGGCGGAGCGACGCCCAGCCCGAGGAACGACAGGCTCGCCGCGATCACGATCGACAGGCCGACGAGGCCGGAGGCGTACACGAAGATCGGGCTGAAGATGTTCGCGAGGACCTGCGTGAACAGGATCCGCACGGTGCTTGCGCCGGTCAGTCGCGCGGCCTCGATGAACTCGGCGACCACGACCTTGCGGGTTGCGGCCTCCGCGACCCGGGCGATCGGCGCGATGTAGACGATGGTCATCGCGATGATCACGTTCTTCAGCCCCGGCCCCAGCGAGGCGGAGACGGCGATCGCCAGCAGCACGGTCGGGAACGCATAGAACATGTCCATCGTGCGCATGATCACGGCGGCGACCCACCCGCCGAGGTAGCCGGCCACCGCCCCGAGCGTCGTCCCGATCGAGGTCGCGATGAGTACCGGGACGAGACCGGCGATGAGCGAGAGGCGGCCGCCGTACAGCAGGCGCGTCAGCATGTCGCGGCCCTGCTCGTCGGTGCCCAGCACGTGCCCCGCCGACCCGATCGGGAGCAGGCGCTCTGCGGGCACACCAACCGTGGGGTCATGCGTCGTCAGCCACGGCGCGAGGATCGCGGAGAGCACGAGCATCCCCAGGACGCCGAGGGCAGCGAGCCCCACCCGGTTCTGCATGAATCGCCGGCGCGCGGCCTGCAGGTAGGACTCCGGCCGTGCCGGGACATCGCGCTCGCGCCAGGCCTCGGCGGCGGTGCCGGTGAACGTCGGTGCTGCTGAGGTCATGGGGACTCCCTCGATCGGTTGGTGGGCCGTGGTGGCGTGGTGTCCTTGTGGCGTGGTCAGGCGGTGCGCTTGATGCGTGGGTCGAACGTCGCCTGCAGGAGGTCGACGGCGAGGTTGAGGAGTACGAACGTCACCGCGATCACCAGCGTCGTGGCCTGCACGACCGCGAGGTCGCGCTGGGCGATCGCGTTGAAGACGAGCTGGCCGAGGCCCGGCCACGAGAAGATCGTCTCGATGAGCACCGACCCGCCGAGGAGATAGCCCACCTGCAGGCCGGACGTCGTGAGCACCGGCGAGATCGCGTTCTTCCCCACGTGGAGCAGCACCTGCCACTCCCTCAGTCCCTTCGCTCGCAGCAGGTCCACGAACTCGGACTGGAAGGTCTCGACGACCGAGGCGCGCGTGACGCGGGCCGTGATCGCGATCGTGGTCAGCGAGCCGGCCAGCACCGGCATGATCAGGTGCTTGAGGAACGGGACGATGCCCTCGCTCAGTTGGCCGATGCCACCGGCGGGCAGCCACTTCAGCTGCGCCGAGAACACGATGAGCAACAGGATCGCGATCCAGAACGAGGGGACGCTAAGGCCGACGATCGCCGAGCCCGTCACGACACGGTCGATCGGTGTGCCTCGATGCACGCCCGCGAGCGTCCCCAGCAGCATGCCCACGGTGAGCCCGAAGACCGCCGATGCGCCCGCGAGGATGGCGGTGTTCCTCCACGCGTTCTGGATGAGCTCGACCACCTCGCGCTGGCGGAACGGGGAGAAGCCGAGGTCGCCGGTCAGCGTCTCGCCCAGCCAGGCGACGTAGCGGACCGGCAGCGGGCGGTCGAGGCCCATCTCGTGCGCGAGACGGTCACGGTCCGCCTGTGTCGCGTCGGGCGCGAGCAGGCCGACGAGCGGGTCGCCCGGGAGGATCGACAGCAGCATCCAGATCATCAGCGTGACCCCGAGGAGCGTCGGGATCGCCATGCCGGCGCGGCGCAGGATGACGATGGCCATGATGTGCTCCAGTCCTCAGGCGTTCTGTTCTGGCTAGTTCCGCCGGTCCGGTTCGAGTACGGACGAGGCCTGCACGCACCTCACGAGGTGCGTCGAGCCGGTAGCCCCGGTCGAGGCCGTGGCGGTGAGGTCGGGGATCCGTTCCCAGCAGCGCTCCTCCGCGACCGGGCAGCGAGGCGCGAAGGAGCAACCAGGCGGCAGGGCCGCGAGGTTGGGCGGGGAGCCCTTGATCGCCTCGGGACGCTCGGACTGACCGGGGCGGACGTTGGCCTCGATCAGGCCTCTCGTGTACGGGTGCCGGGGGGAGCGGACGATCTCGGCGACGGTGCCCTTCTCTACGATGCGGCCGGCGTACATCACCGCGATCTCGTCGGCGATCTCGGCGGCGACGGAGAGGTCGTGGGTCACGAAGATGACGCCCATCCCCAGCCGGTCCTTCAGGTCGCGGAAGAGATCGAGCACCCGGGCCTGCACGGTCACGTCGAGGGCGGTCGTTGGCTCGTCGGCGAGCAGCAGACTGGGGTTGGAGACGAGCGCCATCGCGATCACCACGCGCTGGCGCATGCCGCCGGAGAGCTCGAACGGGTAGGCCTTCAGCCGCGTCTCGGGCGAGGGGATCTGGACGAGCGTGAGCAGCTCGAGGGCACGCTCCACCGCCTCGCTGCGCGACATCTCGGAGTGCCGCCGGATCGTCTCGACGAGCTGCTGCTCCACGGTGAAGACCGGGTCCAGTGCCGTCATCGGGTCCTGGAACACCATGGACACCCAGGAGCCACGGATCTCGGAGCGCTCCCGCGCTGACATGCTGATCAGGTCGCGCCCGTTCAGGACCACCTCGCCGGAGATGCGCGCGGACCGCGGCTGCAGCCCCAGGATCGTGCGCAGCATCGCGCTCTTCCCGGACCCGGACTCGCCGAGGATGCCGAGCACCTTGCCGGCGTGCAGGTCGTAGGACACCTCGTTCACCGCGGTCAGCCAGCCGTTCCGCGTCGGGAACTGCGTGACCAGGTCGCGCACCTGCAAGAGCGGGGTGTCCCTCTCGGCGGCCTCGAGCGTCGGTGCCTCGGCTGGAAGTGTGCGGGGTCTGCGTCCGGCGAAGACGGCCATGGGTCTGCTCCTTGCCCGCGTCCCGCCTGCGTTGGCGGTTGACCTCGGTGGGTCCGGCGATGTCGAGGAGTCTGCGGGGCGGAGATATCGCCCTCGTGACCCCTCGATGAAGCGTGCGTGACGCGGGCACTTCGCAGCGCTTTCACGCGACGCGGCTGAGTGATGTGGCCGGGGGACGCGGTGTCGAGGTGGGGCGTGGAAGGCTCAGGCGGTGCGCTGTGCGAGCGCAGTCCCCGCGATATCGCAGCGAGAGCGTTGCGCCACACAGGCTTCATCCGGCGGTCACGGTCGCGCAAATCGCGGCTCGTAGCGTCTGCGACTCCAGAGGGCGGCCGGACCAACGGTGCCCAGGGCTCACCATTCACGGGAGGTTCACGTGTCGCTGGAGGTTCACGGCGGGATGAGGTTCAGACGACAGCGCTTGTCCGCGCTGCTGCTGTCACTGTTCGCGATGCTCGTGCTCGCGGCGTGCGGGTCGGACTCGGAGGGTGCGGACTCCACCTCGAGCGCGGGGGATGGCAGCGGGACCGCGGCGAGCGAGGATGGCTCGGGCGGCACGCTGCGCGTGGCGATGACGGCCGCGAACATCCCGATCCCGGACCAGTTCCCCACCGAGGGAGGCGAGGGCCATCGCTTCGTGGCGGTCAACGTCTACGACCGGCTCCTGAACTGGGAGACGGACCAGGGCGACCACCCGCCTGGACCGGTGCCCGGACTCGCCACGGAGTACAGCGTCGCTGACGACAGCCTCACGTGGGCCTTCAAGCTGCGCGAGGGCGTCACCTTCCATGACGGCACGCCCTTCAACGTGGAGGCGGTCAAGTTCTCGTTCGACCGTGTCCTGGATCCGGACTTCGAGTACTTCTCGCAGAGCCAGGCCGCGCTGGGCGGGAGCAACATCGCCAAGATCGCCAGCTACCGCATCGTCGACGAGACCACCTTCGAGGTGACGACGAAGGTGCCGTGGGCGTTCTTCCCGTACGACGTCGCGCTGATCTCGATCGTCAGCCCTACCGCCGTGCAGACGTACGGCAACGAGGCCTACGCCCAGCACCCGGCCGGCACCGGGCCGTTCAAGGTGGACCGCTACGTCGACGGCCAGGTGATGGAGCTCGTCCCGAACGAGAGCTACTGGGGCGGGGCGCCGAAGCTCGACCGCCTGATCCTCTACCCGATGCCGGAGCCGGCCACGCGTCTCGCGGCGCTGCAGTCCGGCGAGGTCGACTGGGCGGAGGTGCCGCCGCCCGACTCGATCGCGCAGCTGGAGGCGAGCGGGTTCCAGGTCCTGCTGAAAGGCTACCCGCACGCCATCGTCATGGAGCTGGACACCACCGAGGCACCCTTCGACGACGTCCGTATGCGCCAGGCCGTGGCCTACGGCATCGACCGCGAGGGCATGATGACCCTCATCAACAACGTCGGCATCCCGGCGGACCAGTACTTCTACGAAGGACACCCGTGGCGTGACGACACCTTCGAGGGCTACCACTACGACGCGGAGCGCGCCCGCGCGCTGATGGAGGATGCCGGGTACAGCGGTGGTGTGGAGATCCGCATCGCCCACCCGATCAGTGGCTCCGGCAACATGTTCCCGGGCCCGATGACCGAGAAGTTCCAGCAGGACATGGCCGCCATCGGCATCAACGTCACACTGGTGCCCCTGGAGTGGACGGCCCTCCAGACCATGCGGCGCGCCGGCCTCCAGAGCGGGGACGGGGCGCAGGTGGACGGGCTGTACTTCTCGCCCAACACGCAGGCGCCGATGTTCGCGTTCGCCTCGTACCTCACGGAGCGCATCCCGCCGGCGGGGTGCTGTAACCCCACAGCGTACAGCAGCGCGGAGGCGGACGCGATCATGGCGGAGGCGTCGACGACGTTCGACGTCGAGGCGCAGAACGAACTACTTCGCGAGTTCCACGGCACCGTCATCCGCGACGCGCCGATGGTGCCCGTGGCGCACGACCTGAACCTCCGCGTCATGCGCCCGGAGGTCAAGGGATGGATCCAGCCGCAGTCCTGGTGGGGTGACTTCACCTCGGTCTGGGTCGACGACTAGCAACCGCACGAGCGAGGGCGGGCCTTTGGGTCCGCCCTCCTTCGTCTGGAGTGATGAGCGGCGGGCACCCCGCCGGAAAGGGATGTGATGGCTGACATCGATGTAGAACGCAAGGTCCGCGATCTGCTGACCGAAGCCGGCTTCTCGCTGACGGACGCACAGGTCGCCCGCTTCGTGGACGCCTACCCGCACCTGCGGGCCGCGGCGGACCGGCTCTTCACCGTGACGGAAGCCCGGTACGAGGAGCCCGCGGTCATCTTCTCGGCGACCTGAAGCCCTCGAGGAGAGACACAACCCCCACCCACAGACCCCCGCGCATAGACCTCGGTCGGGATGCCCGGCCGCGAGGAGGAACCCGATGGATCTGCCTCTCACGATCAAGGAAGCGGCTGCCGCCCTGCGGAGTGGCACGCTCACCAGCGTCCAGATCACCTCGACGATGCTGGATCGCATCCGCACCCTGAACCCGACCCTCGGCGCGTTCATCACCGTGACCGAGGAGACCGCGATGGCAGAGGCCGCCGCCGCCGATGCCGCGTTCGCGGCCGGCACCGACCTCGGCCCGATGCAGGGCATCCCCTACGCGGCGAAGGACATCATCGCGACGAAGGACGCGCCGACCACCGCCAACGGCGTGATCCTCGACCCCGCCTGGGGCGAGGGCTACGACGCCGTGGTCATCGAGCGGCTACGCGCCGCCGGCGCCGTGCTGATGGGCAAGCTCGTGCTCAACGAGTTCGCCATCGGCATGCCGGATGCCACCAAGCCCTTCCCGATGCCGCAGAACCCGTGGGACCTCGAGCGGAGCGGTTCGGGATCGAGTTCCGGCACGGGCATCGCCCTGGCGGCGGGCCTCGTCTACGCCGGCCTGGGGACGGACACCGG
>JALOAM010000174.1 GCA_023228765.1 Dehalococcoidia bacterium | reverse complement strand
AGGTCCAGCAGGGACATGCCTCGGCCGATGTACTTCTTCGCCACCGAGACGACCAGCCGGAGGTTCGCCTCCGTCAGCTGCCGCTCGCTGCGCTTCCCGTCGAAGATGATCTTCTGGAAGTAGTACTGGAACGCGCCGCCGTGCTCCGCCTCCAGCTTCTCCGGCAGGTTCTTCGGCGCCGGGAACAGCTTGGACTCGTTGCCGACTTCGTCAGCTGCCCACCGGATGTGCTCCGGCCGCAGGATGTGCGTGATGATCGAGTGACGGAAGATCTGGTCACGCGCCTTGTCGGCGTCCCACTTGAACTCCTTCTGGACGGCAGCGTGGAGCTCCTCGTCCAGTTCGCCGTCGATCGCCTTCCGGAACTCGCGGTCCAGGATGCGCTCGGACACGGACTGCCGAGGCAGCTCGAGGTAGCGCGAGACGAACTGGTAGATCGGGCGGTCGGCGTGGAACTGCTTCAACAGCTCCACGAACACCTCGGACCAGCTCGGGTCGTCGCCGGTCTCCTCGCGGTAGTCCTCCACGATCGTCTCGACGTGGATCCACTCCTCGATGGCCCTCGACAGCCGCTTCTCGTCGTCGGCGGTCAGCAAGGAGACCTTGCCGATCTCCCGCAGGTACATGCGGACGGGGTCGTCGATGCCCGAGACCTCGTCCACGATGCGCTTGGCGGCCTGCACCACCTCGGAGGCCTCCCGGCCCACGGGGTCGATGCGGACGGAGATCCCGTTCTCGGAGAGCTGGGCGATGACCGCGGAGAGCTTCTCCGCGTTCAGCTCAGCCTCGGGGATCGCCTCGATGACGTCGTCCGCGGTCACATGCCCGGAGCGCCGCCCCTTCGAGAGCAGCGCGTCGAGGCCGGCGTCCGCGAGTGCGGTGTCTTCGAATGCCTGCGTCATGGTTCACCTCTCTGACCAGGGCTGGTGCGGTCTCCGTCCTCTGCGGATCGGATCCCCGCCGCGACCTGGTATGACCGGGTCAGCGCGCGCTGACGCCGGGTCGTCTCAATGAATTCGTCCGCCACCTCGCCCACGACCACGACGGGCTCGTCGCCCACCGCGCCGTCCGAGGCAGCCGTGCCGCCCGTGCTCGAGCCACGGCGCGCCGTCTTCAGCGCCTCCGCCTGCTCGCGGGCGATCGCCAGCAACCGCTGCTGCTGACGCCGGGTGCGCAGTTCGCGCGCCATCGCCGTCACCATGTCAGGCACGTGGCGCGCGTCGTACAGCGGCATCGAGGCGTTGCGCAGCGCCTCGTATCGTTCTCGGACGTCCGGCTCAAGGGCGTCCGCGTGCTCTTCGAGGTCGATGTCCGCGGCCCACGCGTCGTACACGGCGCGGTTCAGTGAATCCTCGAACAGTCCGGGGTCCACCGACAGTCCGGCGCCACGCGATTCGCGCCGCTGCACGATGAGCTGCAGCAGCTGCGTCTCACCGTCCGGCAGGGCGGCCTTCTCGCGCTTCGCCTGCGAGACCTCCTGCTTTGTCGCGACCGGGCGAGGCCCCGCGGGCTGTGGTCGCGATGGCTCGCCCTGCGCGAACTGCCGCCGCTCCGCGAGGCGGCGGAGGATCGTGGCCTCGTCCACCTGCGCGAAGCGCGCCAGCTTCTGGACATAACTCGACCGCACGACCTCGTCGCCGATGCGTCCGAGGTAGGGGACGAGCTGCTCGACCGCCTTGGAGCGGCCGCGAGCGTCGAGCGGGTCGACCGCCGCCGTCACCACCTCGAACAGGTGGTCGAGCACCGGCTTGGCGCTATCCAGGAGCGCCCGGAAGCGCTCCGTGTCTTTGCGGACCAGCGAGTCCGGGTCTTCGCCCTCGGGCAGCGCGACCACGCGGATATCCGCGTCCAGCACCTCCTGGTAGGAGATCAGGCCGCCGTAGCCGAGCGAGATCGCCGCGCGCTTGTCCGCGACGCCGGCGGCCACCTCGACACCCCGGAGGGTGGCGGCGGAGCCGGCGTTGTCCGCGTCCAGCGCGAGGACCACGTTGTGCGTGTAGCGCTTCAGCAGGTCCATCTGCTTCTCGGTGATCGCCGTCCCGTTCGAGGCGACGACCTCCGTGAAGCCGAAGGTGTGCGCGGCGATCACGTCCATGTAGCCCTCGACCACCACGGCGCGGTCACCTCGGCGGATGTCGTCGTTCGCACGGTCGAGGCCGTACAGGTTGCCGCTCTTGTCGAAGAGCGGGGTCTGCGGCGTGTTCAGGTACTTCGGCGTGTCCTCCGGGTTGAGGGCGCGCGCGCCGAACCCGATCAGCCGCTTCCGCGCATCCCGGGTCGGGAACACCAGCCGGTTGCGGAAGCGGTCGTACACCCGCCCGTTCTCGGACCGGATCGCGAGGCCGGCGTCCACGATGTCGTCCTCCGCGAAGCCGCGGGTGAGCAGGTGGTCCGTCAGCGTGCGCCAGTCGTCCGGGGCGTACCCCAGCTGCCACGTCTCGATCGCCGCGTCGTCCAGCCCTCGACGGTCGCAGTACGCCTTCGCCTCCGCGCCCAGCCCACCTCGGAGGTTTGCGGCGAAGAAGACGGCGGCAGCCTCGTTCGCCTGCAACAGGCGCTCGTACTGCTCGCGCTGCTGCACCTCGCGCTGCGTCGGCGGTCGCAACTCGACCCCGGCGCGCTCCGCACAGAGCCGGAGCGCCTCCTTGAAGTCGAGCCCCTCGCGACGGCGCACGAACTCCAGGACGTCGCCGCCCGTGGAGCACGCGCCGAAGCAGTGCCACGTCTGCCGCTCCGGGTCCACGACGAAGGAAGGCGTCCGCTCGTTGTGGAACGGGCAGGGCGCCTTGAAGGTCCGTCCGGACTTCTTGAGCTCAGGTACGTAGCCAGACACGACATCCACGATGTCGAGTCGGGACTTCACGTCATCAATGGTGGTCATTCACTTAGTTAGACACCGAACGAGGCGATCCGTTACGCGGGTTTGGAGAGATTTCCTACCTGAATCTACGGCTCCCGGCCCCCTCCCCCTCTGGGGGAGGGTTGGGGAGAGGGACGGAGGGACGGGTACCGGGCCTCGGTGGGTGGGACGGGCTCGATCCACCCATCATCGACGGGTCGAGGCGTGAAGTTCCGCTTCCAGAAGAGACCCTCACCCCAACCCTCTCCCGAAACCGGGAGAGGGGGCCGGAGTCGGAGAGGGCCGGAGTCGGAGGGGGCCGGAGTCGGAGGGGGCCGGAGTCGGAGGGGGCAGAGTCGGAGAGACGCCGAGTCAGGAAGTGGGCGGCTGGAGGTTTGCGCGCCGGGCCTGATCTGGCGGGATCATCGGGATCTCGGGGAGGGCCGGCGCCTCGGGGAGCGGGGGGAGCGGTGGGCGCGCGGCGATGCGAGCCGCGGCTTCGCGCTCGCGACCCTCGGCGGCCTCCACCAGCGTGCGCGCGGTCGCCTCGGTGGCGTCGGGAGCGTCGAGGTAGCGGCGGGTGCGGTGGCGGGCGCCGGCGAGGGCGTGGACCACCTGCGGCGGCATCGGCTTCTCGACGGTCCTCGCGGCGTAGGTCTCGCCCAGGGCGTGTGCGGCCGCAGTGCGCTCCTCGGCGGCGACGCGGGCGAGGAGCTGGACGACGGTCTCGCCCCCGAGGTCGGTGGCGAAGTCGCGCTCGGTGACGCCCTTGAGGGCGGCGAGGAGCCCGGCGCGCGCGACGTCGAGGCGGTCGTGGAGCTGCTGGCGGACGGTGTCCTCGATCATTCGTCTGGTCTACCGCGGGTACGTGTTGTTGGCGAGGTCGGCGTCCTGGATGGCGTCGGTCGTGAGGGTGATGGTCGCACGCGTCAGGTCGAGGTCCGTGATCGTCTCGAACGGCACGGTGACCGTGTCACCACGTCCGACCTCCACGGTCACGTGCTCGCGTCCGAGGAGCGCGTTGCCGGGCGGCGTCTCGCGGACGGAGACGGTGAACGTGCCGGCGATCGGGATCGGGGAGTTGTTGCCGAGCGTCACGACGAGATGGCCGTCCTCGATCGTGGCTCCGGCGACTTCGAGGTCGTTCGGGAGGTCGGGCGCGACGATCCCCAGCCAGGTGTTGTTCTCCAGGTCCTCCTCCTCGAGGCCCGCGACCGGGAGCAGGCGCACCTCGACGTTGCGGCGGAGCTGGAGGTGGGTGCCCGGGACCTCGGCGGTCAGGCGTTGGCCGGGACGGAGGGGCTCGCCCGGCTTCACGCCAAGGGTGATCTCCGCCTCCCCGTCGACGGAGACGCGCAGCTCACCCGAGGCATCCGCGACGCCCTCGTTGAGCACTTCCACCCACAGCACGTTCTGCTGTGCGAACGCGCGCGCGATCACCAGGTCCGGCAGGTCGGCCGAGAGCGTCGCACCGCCCGAGGGCGTCCCCTCCGCCGGTGTCGCGCCGGGGGCGGCGATCACGGTGAGATTGCCTGCCTCGACGCCCCCGATGGCGTCGGCGGGCACCCAGCCGGTGAGGGTGGGGCGGTCCTGCGCCGCCACGACCAGCCACGCACCGTCCGAGGAGCGCCCGAGGACGTGCACGGCGTCCGTGATCGCAAGGAGGGTCACGATCGCCGAGTTACCCGCGGGGGCGGAGCGCACCTCGATCGGGCGGGTGACGGTGACGCCCTCCACGATGGGGATGGGGGTCGCGGTCGGGCTGGGCGTGGCGGAGGCCGTCGCGGTGGGCTCGGGCTCGTCCGTGGCGAAGTAGACGGCGGCGACGAAACCGAGCGCCGCCACGCCGAGGACAGCGGTGAGCGCGGCTCCGATGATCTCGAAGCGGCGACGATCGCCTGGAGGGTCCTCAAGCTTCACAGTCCTACCCCCGACGCTACCCCCCGGTGCCGACGAGGAGGACGCGCTTCGAGTTGTTGAACTCGCTGGACTCCTCCACCTCGTTGTTGGGGTCCACCTCGATCACGTAGAGGCCGGTCTCGACCACGGTGTAGCCGGTGCTGGCAGCGGCGCTGCGGCCGGGGCCGAGGGCGGAGCCGCTGAGGTCCGCGTCCAGCGACGCGACGATCTCGCCCTCAGCGGTGGAGACGCGGACGGTGACCGCACCGTCGAACGCGGCCCGTCCGAGGTTCGTGATGCGCACGGTGAGCAGGCCACTGCCGGCAACGTCCGCGCTGCTGACGGCCAGGTCGGCGAGGGCTGGCTCGTCCAGCAGGCTGCCCTCGGCGCCGGTGCCGCCCTCGGCGAGGCTCGCGACATCGGGGATCGCGGCGAGATCGGGAAGGGAGTCCTCCACGAAGGAGCCCGCGGCGATCCAACCCTCCAGCGTGGAGTTGACCGGGTAGATCACGCGCAACCAGGAGGAGTCGTCTGTGCGGCCCGTGATCCGGACGCTGCGCGTCTCCGGCACCACGGCGACGAGGTCCGCGGTGCGCGAGGGGGAGGCGTACATGTTCGCGGTGAGGGCGATCCGCGCCTGGGGACCCTCCACCGTCGCGGTCGCCGTCGAGTCGTCGGCGTCCTGTGCGCCCTCGGTGGCGTCGCTGCCGAAGACCCAGACGCCGCCGATGACCACGGCGGAGACGACGAGGACGAGGAGGCCGGCGATCGTGGGCGGACGCATCGCGATCAGGCTAGCCGGTGCTCGCCGTAGGGACGTACCTCGGCGGTGACGTGGGCGGGGTCGGTGAGCCCGAGTTCTGCCGCGCGGCGCTCCGCGTAGCCGTCGGTCATGCCGGAGACGTAGTCGGCGGCGCGTCGCCATGGCGGGTCGTCCGGCAGGCCGTAGCCCGGCACCTCGTCCGGGTTCGCCTCGTAGTAGCGGTAGAGCGCCTCCACGATTGCTTGACCGCGACGGGCCTCCGCGAGGGTGGCTTCGTGGAGGTAGACGCGGGTGAACATGAACTCGCGCAGCTCGTCTGTCGCCGACAGGGCGTTAGGCGAGAGCCGGATGCGCGGGTCGATGTCGAACGTGGCAAGCGAGGCCGCCACCACAT
This sequence comes from Dehalococcoidia bacterium, assembly GCA_023228765.1. Lineage (GTDB taxonomy): Bacteria > Chloroflexota > Dehalococcoidia > UBA2979 > UBA2979 > W-Chloroflexi-9. The sequence goes on along the minus strand of JALOAM010000174.1, from coordinate 345 downwards.
CTCTCACCAGCGTCGCGATCCTCGTGCTGTGCGACTCGCCGAGGACGGCGTGGACCGAGCGAGGCAGGTCATGCTCTGCGATGAGGCCGGCGCGGATCGCGTCCTCGATGTCGTGGTTGAGGTAGGCGAGGGAATCCGCCAGCTTCACGATCTGCCCCTCGAGGGTGGAGGCGAAGCCCCACGCCTCGGCTGCCACGGACTCGCGGACCTTCGAGTGCTTCAGGATGCCCTCGCGCGTCTCCGCGGTCAGGTTGAGGCCGCGCCCGCCTGCCTCGAGCAGGTCGACGATGCGGAGCGACTGCTCGTTGTGGCGGAAGCCCTCCGGCAGCAGTGATGCCAGCGTCT
>JALOAM010000011.1 GCA_023228765.1 Dehalococcoidia bacterium | reverse complement strand
CATGAACGGAGGCTTGCTCGCCGCGCCCGTGCCGCTGGGGTTGCTCTCGGTGGTGGTCATGCTGTCCCTCTCCGTCGATCCGCCCGAGGTTGCCTGCCTGGCTCGCGCGGCGCGACGACGATGTCCACTTCGCCCCGTGATTCGGAGCGAGGCGTGATTCGGAGCGAGGCGTAAACTTAGGTTTGTTGATCAACTAAGTCAACTATGCGAGAGTGTCGCCCATGGACACCGCGATCAAGCCCGGCCCCTCGGCCATTCGGACTCCGCTCGAGGCGACCCTTTCCGCCATCGACGCGGCGAACGAGGCCGATCCCACCCTGGTCGTCGTGAAGGGCATCCCCTCCGCCCTCGCACTGGCCGAGGGGCGTTCCGCCTTCGCGTGGGCCCGGCGTCTGAGGGCCGACGCGGGCGCCTCGGACGCCCTGCTGATCGCGGCCCGAGGGCATCACATCCGCCGCTGGGAGACGCCGCGCGACTCGTACCCCCGCACACGCGCCGGCTACCAGGCATGGCGATCGCGGCTCTACGACGTCCATGCCGAGCACCTCGCCGACCTCATGCGCGCCGCGGGCTACGGCGACGCGGAGGTCGGGGCGATGTCCGCGATCGTCCACCGGCGCGCGATCAAGACCGACGCCGATGCGCAGACGTACGAGGATGCCGTGGCGTTGGCATTCCTCGAGATCCAGTTCGCTCCCTTCGCGGCGCGCACCGAGCGCGACACCGTGCTGCGGGCGCTCCGCCACACATGGAGCAAGATGAGCGACCGCGGGCGCGAGGCCGCCCTCGCGCTGCCGCTCTCGCCCGAGCTTCGCTTGCTGGTGGAGGACGCGCTCGCTGCCGCAGCTACCGGAGCGTCGGCGAAGGCAGGGGAGGCACGATGATGGCCGCCCACAACCCGATGCACGGACTGGCACCGGACTCTCGCCGCCGGCGGTTCCGCCGAATCGCGCCGGTGCTGTTCACCGCGCTGCTGCTGCTCGCCGTGCTCGCCTCGTTCGTCTTCGTCCCGGCGGCAGATGGCGCGCCGGCGGACGAGGTCGCGAGGACGATCGAGACGCCCACGCCGGGCAGCGTGAGCGCCTCGGTGAGCGTCACTCAGGGCTTGATAATCAGCTTCCCGGTCGTCTGACCACCCGCGATCGCGGACAGGGCGTCGGCGGTCTGCTCCAGCGGCCACGTCCCGCCGATCCTCGGCACCACCTGGTCCAGCCGGTACCACTCGAACAGCGCGCCGAGGCGCGCGCGGAACGCCTCCGCATCCGCGAGGTAGGTAGCGAGGCCGGTGCGCTGGTAGTTCACGCGCTCGGTCAGCTCACTCGGGATCTCGGTGACGGCGCCGGAAGCGCCGCCGTAGAGGACACACGTCCCGCCCGACCTCGTCGCCCGCAGGGACGACTCGATCGTCGCGGCGCCCACGGCGTCGTAGACCGCATCGGCACCCGCGCCCCGGGTGGCCGCCAGCGTGGCTTCCACGATGTCCTGCGTCGTGCGGTTGATGACCACCTCCGCGCCGAGTTCGCGGACGAGCGCGGCCTTCGAGTCCGACCCGACCACGGCGAGCGGCTTCGCGCCGAGCATCCTCGCGATCTGCACAATCAGGTGCGCCCGACCCCTCCCGCCGCCGAGTAGACGAGGCACGTCTGCGCCGCCGCGAGGTTCGAGACGTCATGGGTGAGGTAGTGCGCGGTCGCGCCCTGCACCATCAGCGCAACGGCCACCTCATCGGGGACGTCGTCCGGGATGGGGACACAGCGCCAGGAGTCGATAGCGGCGTACTCCGCGAACGCGGAGGGCATCGGATCCCAGAAGACCACGCGCGCGCCGGGCTGCAGGTCCGCCGGAGCGCCCTCGGACGCCGCTTCGACGACACCGGCCGCCTCGACGCCCGGGATGAACGGAGGCTCGCGACGGCGGTTCGTGCCGCGCACCATCCCGGCATCCGCGAAGTTCACCCCGGCCGCGGTGACGCGGACCAGGAGTTGCCCCTCACCTGCCTCCGGCTGGTCGATCTCCGCGACCGAGATGCCTTCGATCTCCCCGAACGCCGTCACCCGTGCTGCGCGCATCGTTCCTCCCCAGTGATGTGATTATGTCGCGAATGACCACGGTGAGCTTCACGGGTCAGCCGGGCGGGAAGCCGAAGGCACCGCGCTCCTGCAGCGCGGTGATCTCTTCCCAGGTGAACCCGGACTCCACGAGGACCTCTTCGGTGTGCTGGCCGAACTCGGGCGCGAGGCGCTCGAATCGCGCGGGCGTCTTCGAGAGGTGGACGGCGGAGCCGACCATCGGCACCTCGCCACCCTCGCCGTCCGGGACGCGGACCAGGTAGTCGTTCGCCCACGCCTGCGGGTCCTGTGCGATCTCGTCGTAGTTCATGATCGGCTGCACCAGCAGGTTGCGCGCCTGGAACGCCGCCACCCACTCGTCCCGCGTCCTGGTCTGGAAGACCGCGTCCATCTTCGCGATGACCTCGGCGTTGTGGGGCTGGCGCGTGAGCACCGTGGCGTACTCGCCCTCGGCGAGCTCGGGGAGGCCCATGACGTCGCAGAACTGAGGCCACCACTTGTCGGGCGGCAGCGCGCCGATCATGAACCATTGCCCGTCACCCGCCTGGTAGTGGTTCCACGTCGGCTGGCGCTCCTCGTGACGCAGGCGCTTGCGACGCTCGCCAGACCACATGGCCATCGTGAGGTTGAACGACTGGATGTTGATCTGCGAGCCGTAGAGGGAGGTGTTGACCTCCTGCGCCTCGCCGGTACGTTCGCGGTGGAGCAGCGCCAGCACGATGCCGTAGCCGCTGACGATCGCCCCGACGTGGTCCGCCTGCGGGAACCCCGCCATCGTCGGCTGGCCGTCTTCGCCCTCCCCGGTGACGGACATGAACCCACCCCGTGCCTGCGCGAGCGTGTCCATCGCCCCGTCGTAGGCGTCAGGTCCGAGGTGCCCCCAGCCGGAGGCGTTCGAGAGGATGCAGGACGGGTTCACCTCCTGCAGTCGGGCGAAGGTGATGCCCAGGCGCTCCAGGACGCCGTAGCGCAGGTTGTTGTGCACCACGTCCGCGGTCTTCGCCAGCCGCCAGAACACCTCCATGCCGGCCTCGCTCTTGAGGTCCAGCAGGATGCCGCGCTTGCCTCGGTTCAGCGCCTGGAAATACGCGCTGCGGCCGTCCGGGAGCCGCAGGCCACGGCCCGGGTCAGGCATGGCGTACGACTCGATCTTGACGACGTCCGCGCCCATGTCGGCCAGCATCGTCGTCGCGTACGTCCCCTGCTGCCAGATCGAGAGGTCGAGGATGCGATAGCCCTCGAGCGGTAGTTGGGTCATGCGTTCGCCCCCTCCCCCAGGCTACTGGGGAGATTGTCGCGGAAAGCTACTCCATCCAGAACGTTCTGTGGGAGGCCCCGCCCTGCATCGAGGCGGACGAGGCCTCCTCGACACCCCCTGCCGGCCCATCACGTCACGTGATGGCGGCCTGGTGAGATCTCCCGGCGGCAAATCTCCCGTTTCTCCTCCGGCAGAAGGAAGTTCTGTGGGGTCTCTTACCTGAGCGAACCCCCTGAATCTTCCGAATGCCCGCAATCCCCACGTTGTCTGTTCGCACCCTCGGATTGAGTCTCACTTCGGAGAAGGAGGCAGACATGCAGCACCGGCGCATCCAGGGGACAGACGTAGAGGTCTCGGAGGTGGGATTCGGCGTCTGGACCGTAGCGGCGGGCTGGTGGGGCGAGTATTCGGACCACGAGGCCGCCGCGCTGATGCATCGCGCGGTGGAGCGCGGCGTCACCTTCTTCGACACCGCTGACGCCTACGGCCGCGGGCGCGGCGAGACCGTGGTCGCACACGCCTTCCCGGGCTCGGAGCGCGACAAGATCACCATCGGCGCGAAGTTCGGCTACGACTGGGCGTCCCGCGACGCTGCCGACGCCGGCCACCGCGAGTCCCCCCACCGCCTGGACATCCCGTTCCTGGAGCGCGCGCTGGAGGACTCCCTCCGCCGCCTCGGCACGGACCGCATCGACGTGTTCGCGATGCACAACCCGCGGATGGAGCACCTGCAGAACGACGACGTGTGGACGTGGATCGAGCGCATCCAGCGGGAGGGCAAGATCCGCTCCGCCGGTGTCGCCCTGGGCCCGGCCATCGGCTGGGAGCCGGAGGGCCACTACGCGATGCGGAACCTGCCGATCCAGTCCGTGCAGATGATCTACAACGCGCTGGAGCTGGACCCCGGCCGCCCGCTGATCCAGACCGCGGAGGAGACCGGCATGAGCCTCCTCGTCCGCGTGCCGCACTCCTCCGGCATGCTGGAAGGCCACTACACCGCGGACACCGTCTTCCCCGAGAACGACCACCGACGCCACCGCCCGCAGTCCTGGCTCACCGAGGGCGTCCAGAAGGTGGAGCATCTGCGGTTCCTGGAGCGCGAGAACAACTGCACCATGGGGCAGGCGGCGATCCAGTTCATCCTCCGCACGCCCTCGATCGTCACCGTGCTCCCCAACGTCTACGACGCCGCGCAGCTCGATGAGTTCACCGCGGCGCCCGCGCAGCCTCCCGTCACGGACGCGCAGGCCGCGGAGATTGCGCGACTGTACGAGGCGAACTACGGCCTCCCCGTGACCGAGCCGGCGAACGTGACCGACGCCACCATCCGCGCGCAGGACGCGAAGGCGCAGGCAGAGGTGGGGGCGAACTCATGACGACGATGCTGCCGAAGGCCACGGGCGTCGAGTTCGACGCCACCTCCCGCCAGCTCCTGGACCTGATGCAGGAGGACTTCCCGCTGGTCGACCGTCCGTACGCGGTCCTCGGTGAGCGTCTCGGCATCACCGAGGCCGAGGCCCTGGGCCGGCTGCGCGAGGCGCGCGCAGCGGGCGTCGTCCGCCAGATCTGCGCGATCTACGACACGAAGGCGCTCGGGTACTCCTCGGCGCTGGTCGCGATGAGCGTCGCGCCGGAGCAGCTGGCGCGCGCGGCGGCCGTGATCAACGCCCACCCGGGCGTCTCTCACAACTACAAGCGCAACCACGAGTTCAACATGTGGTTCACCGTCGCGATGCCTCCCGGCGAGGACCTCGACGCGGTGATCGAGCGGCTGCACGTCCTGTCGGGCGCGGAGTCCACCCGCCCGATGCCGACCCTCAACCTGTTCAAGATCGGCGTCACCCTGGACATGTCCGGATCGCGGGAGATGACCTCCCGCGGCACCCCGGAGTACACCGAGGAACGCCGGAACGCCGCCGCCGCGTTCGGCCTCACCGAGACCGACATCACCTACATCAAGGCAACGCAGGGCGACCTGCAGGACATCGAGGAGCCGTTCGCCCCCATCGCGGAAGCGCTGGGCTGGACGACCGCCGAGGTATTCGCGCACGCCAGGAAGATGCAGGACAGCGGCCACCTCCGCCGGTTCGCCGGCATCCTGAACCACCGCACGGCCGGCTTCCGGGCGAACGGGATGGCCGTCTGGAACGTGCCGTCCGAGCGCATCGTGGAGTTCGGGCAGTTCGTGGCGGGCTACCGCAATATCTCGCACTGCTACGAGCGCCCCACGTATCCGGACTGGCCGTACTCGGTCTTCTCGATGATCCACCACCCGAAGGTGGCGGGCGTGGAGGAGACCGCGAAGGCGATCGCGGACGAGACGGGCGTGGACGACTACCGCGTCCTCTACTCCACCACGGAGTTCAAGAAGATCCGGCTCCCCTACTTCATTCCCGAGTACGACCAGTGGGAAGCGCTCTGCATGGCCGCGGCCAGCGAGGGCGCCACGGTCTCCGCAGAGGACGAGGTGCTCGCATGACGACAACCGAACAGCCACACGCGCACGCCGCGTCCGCCGACACGCCGGCGACCGCTCCCGCTCCGCACCACCGCCGAGGCCCCGCGAAGGGCGTGCAGAGCGTCAAGTTCTCCTTCTTCCAGCTCAGCGCAGAAGCGCGCCGGATGCCGGAGCCGGAGCGCGCCGCCCTCGGCGAGGCGCTGACCGAGCTCCTCGACCAGTCGACGCAGACGATGTTGACACGCGCGTACTCCACCATCGGGACGCGCCGCAACGTGGACATCGTGCTGTGGCAGGTCCACGACGACCTGTCCGTGATCACGAGCTGGCACGAGGCGCTCCGCCGCTCGCCGATCGGGCCGTGGCTGGAGGAGCCCTACTCCTACCTCTCCATGACCATGCGCTCCCAGTACACGAACCACATCCACGAGGGCACCGAGAAGCGCGAGCGGCTCCGCCTGGATGGAGGCGTAGACAAGTACCTGTTCGTCTACCCGATGGTGAAGACGCGCCCCTGGTACGCGCAGTCCGTCGAGGAACGCCAGCGGATGATGGACGAGCACATCGCCATCGGCCACAAGTACCACGGCATCAAGATCAACACGACGTACTCGTACGGCCTGGACGACCAGGAGTTCGTGGTCGCGTTCGAGGGCAACGAGCCCGGCGACTTCCTCGCGCTGGTGCGCGAGCTCCGCGACTCCGAGGCGTCCTCCTACACGCTGTTCGACACGCCGATGTTCACCTGCCGCCGTCTTGCTCTCGGCGAGGTGGCCGGCCTCATCGGGCTCGGCTCGCCGAGCCAGCAGTAGCGATGGCGGTACCCCCGAGCGAACGACCTGATACCGGTGTGCTCGACTTCCTCCCCCTCCACCCGATCGCCCCGAACGGCGACGCGGGTGGAGGAGGCAGGACGCGGCGTGCCTCGCGGTGGGTGAGCCTCTCCCGGGCGTGCGAGATCCTCGGCGTGAACGAGTCCACCGTGCGGCGGTGGGCGGACGCCGGCGAGATCCAGATGTTCCGCACCCCCGGCGGCCACCGCCGCTTCGACGAGGGCGACCTGCTCGGCCTCGTGGAGCGCGGCGCGCAGCAGCCCAACCGCGAGATCGAGTCCGCCGCCATCACCCGCATCCGCCGCCAACTCCACGCCCACAACGCGGAGCCGGCCTGGTATCGCGAGACCGACGATGACGAACGCGACGCGCTCCGCCCCCTGGGCCGGCGCCTCCTCCAGATCGTGGACGACTACCTCGCGCGGCGCGGCCAGCGCAGCGACCTCGAGCGCGAGGTGGCCGAGATCGGGACAGCGTACGGGGAGGAGCTCCTGCGCCGCGGCATGCCGCTGGCGCAGGCGGTGCAGGCGTTCACGTTCTTCCGGCGTGCGCTGGACCAGACCGCGAAGCAGCTCGCCTACCGCAACCGCATGACCGCCGAGGAAGCCGCCGCCGCCCGCGAGCAGATCGCGCTCCTCGCGGACCGCGTCCTCCTCGCCCTCACCTCGGTCTACGACGGCCGCCCCGAGTAGCCCTCGAGTAGCAGGGCTCAGGACTCGATCAGCACTGCGGAGCCCCGTCTACGCGGCGCCCGTGTCCTCCGGGATCGAGATCATGGCGGAGCCCAGGAGGCCGTCGACGCGCTGCGTGAGGCCCTCCACGCCGGAGAAGTAGCGGTCCAGGATGTAGAGCACGTCCGGCACCACCTCGTGCCGGCGTCCCGCCTTCGTGGCGAAGTCCAGGGCCCGCGCCGTCAGCACGGAGTCGCGGAGGGCGACGGTGAGGCCCGGCGGATCCTGGGTGGTGACGCTGGCGATCGCCTCCACCATGGGGTCGGGGAACTTCCATGCCTTCAGCAGCGCGACGGTCAGGTCGAACGCCGTGAAGCCGAGCTCCTCGCGCTCCAGTTGCAGCCACTGGCCCTCGCCCGCGAGCTGTCGCTGGCGCACGCGCTGCATCCCCACCGGGTCGATGTCCTCGATCAGGAGTCGCCCGACGTCGTGGTAGAGGCCGACCGCCGTGCCGAACTCCACCCAGTCCACGCGCCGGTAGTACCCGACGCTCTGGGTGAGGAAGGCCGCGGCAACCGAGTACCGCCAGAACCGCAGGTAGTCGAGCGCCGTCGTCTTGACCGGGAGCCCAACGATCGTCGAAATGACGAGCGCCCCCGTGTGGATGCGACGGAAGCCGAGGTCACGCACGCCCTGCTCCAGCGAGCGACGCTCCGTACGCGCCCGCCACGGCGCATCCGCGCTCGCGACCATCCTCAGGCGGCGCACCAGGTCTGGATCGCGCGAGACCACCTCGGCGAGCGCGGTGCCCGCCTGGGGCGCATCTTCGACGCCGGGTTCGTTCAGGCCGAGCAACCGGTAGAGGACGGGCGGCAGCGGATACCGTGATGCGGCGTCTCGCGCGAGATCGTCGACGGACGGCATGGGGGTGCTCGACCTTCGTTTTTCGGGCCCGTCGCACCGCCGCCCCCGAGGCGCGACCGCGGCCATCTCGGCCGCGCCGTACCCCTCGATGGTATGCGCTGCACGGTACGTTCGGTATTCGCCAGACCCCGACGTTACGCGAGTCCCCGCGGAAGGCGGCGCCACCGTCTGGCAGTGTCCTGTCACCCATGCCCGCCCCCGAGGACGGGACGAGGGCGACTCGCGTCGCCCTCGTCGTTCAGGATGCCGGACTCTGTGTCTACTCGACCGTCGCGAGGAACTCCGCGATGCCGACGATCTGCTCGCGGAGCGCGTTGAGGCCTCCGCCGCCGTTGTAGGTCAGGTAGTCGCCCACGCTGTGCACCTTCCCGGCCTGCACGGCCGGAAGCAGCGGCCAGAGCGGGTTGCCCTCCAGCCGGTCGATGCCATCGATCACGATGAGGGCTTCGCCCTGCAGCTCGGAGAGCTGCTCGGCGGACGCGATGATCGTGCCGGCTTCGCTCGCGTTCTCCGTGCCCGGCACCACCGTCACGCCGAGGAGGTCCAGCCACAGCGCGGTGAACGGCTCCGCCTCCGTGTAGATGAAGACGTCACTCTCCCCGAACGCGCGAGCGATCGAGATGTCGGTGACGGACACGTCCGCGGCCAGGCTGCGGATGGAATCCTCGAACTCCGCGATGAGCGCCTCTGCGCGTTCCTCCCGCCCGAGGATGCGGGCGTAGCCGCGGATCTGCTCAAAGACCGGCAGGTCGCTGTCCACGGCGGCGAGGGGCGCCATCTGCTCGTAGGTCTCGACGCCGCCCGCCACGCGGTTCAGCAGCGAGAATGTGGACCCGATGATCAGGTCCGGGGCCAGCGAGGCGACCAGCTCGTAGTCCGGCTCGTCCCGCGAGAACGGAACGGTCTCCTCGGCGCCCAGCTCGTACAGCGCCGGGTGGAAGTCGCGCCCGTCGAACACCTCCGGCCCCAGCGAGCCAGCCGCGATCGGCACCACGCCCAGCTCGAGGATGTACGGCAGCGCATTGTTGTCCGCGACGATCACCCGCTGCGGATCCACCGGCACTTCGATGGTGCCGAAGGCGTGGTCCACCACGCGCGTCGTCGCCTCGGGCGTCCCGGTCGGCGTCGCCGTCCGATCGTCCGCGGGATCCTCCCCGCACGCGGCGAGGAACGCCGCCGCAAGGGCGGCCGCACCGACGCCGGTGATGAACTCACGGCGCGTGGCGTCCTCGGGCGGAGCGGTGATGAGCGAGGTCGAGCGGTCGAGCAGCAGTACCGGGGTCATGGTGGATCTCCTTGTATGAGCGCGGACTAGCCGAGCAGGTGCCGTTCGATGTCGTCGAGGATGAGGTTGGCGGCGATGGGGCCGCCCTGGAGCCAGTGGTCGATCGAGACGTCGTAGACGCGCCCCTCCTTCGCCGCGGTCAGGGTCTGCCAGAGGGGCGAGGTCATCATTTCCTCGAGCGCCTCGGCCTGTGCCGGATTCTCGCCGGGCGCGCGGTGGACCACGATGATGATGTCCGCCTCCGCCTGGGCGGTCTGCTCCAGGGACAGGCTGATCTCGCCGAAGTCGGTCGGAGTGTTCCGCTGGACGTCAGTCCGGGTGAGTCCGGCCTCGTCGAGGATCGGCGCGGGGAACGACTCGTTGGCGGCGGCCAGCCGGAACCCGTCGGTGATCCCGCGGATGACGCTCACCGTCAGCTGGTCGAGGCCGGCAGCCTCGATCCGGCCAGCAATGTCAGCGGCCCGGGCCTCGAACGCCGCGATCGCGGCCTCCGCCTGCTCCTCGCGGTCCATGATGCGGGCGAGGTCGCGGAGCGAGCCCTTCCAGTCGTTGAACTGCTCGTGCCGCACGCCGACCAGCGGCGCGATCTGGGCGATCTGGTCCCGGGTCTCCTCGATGAAGTTGCCCCACGCGAGGATCAAGTCCGGCTCGATCTGCGCCAGCAACTCGAGATCGACCTCGCCCTCCGCGGTCTCGAGGACGGTGACGCCGTCAAGCTGATCCGCGACGTGCGCCACGGGCTTCGTGAACACCGCCTGCGGGATGATCCCCAGCGCCACCAGGTTCTCGATGGACCGCACATCGACGACGGCGATGCGCTGCGGGTCGACGGGGATCGCCGTCGTCCCGAACTCGTGCGACACCTCGCGGGTCGAGGGCGCACTCTCCGGCGTCTCGCCCGCCGCCTCGTCATCTCCACACGCGGCGAGGAACGCCGCCGCGAGGGCGGCCGCCCCCACGCTGGTGATGAACTTGCGGCGCGTGGCGTCCTCGGGCGGTAGGGCGACGAGCGAGGTGGGGCGGTCGCTCAGTAGGACAGGGGTCATCGGTGTCTCCTTGGGATGCTCAACCGCAACTGGTGCGCGTGCTGGGACCGTCCGACAGCAGTCCGCTGTCGACGGCGTCCGCGAGGATCTGCTCGTAGGCGATGAGGCCGCGGCCCTTCGACCAGAGGTTGCGGTCGAAGACGTAGACGCGCTCATTCGTGACGGCGTCGAGGACCTGCCACGCGGGCTCGGAGGACAGCGTGTCCAGCAGTTCCTGCTCGCCGGGCGCGCAGAGGACCACGATTCCGCTCGGATCAGCGCCGACGATCCCCTCCAGGCTGAAGTCGTACTGCGTCTCGCCATCGACCGGTTCGAGGACGTTGGGCCGGCCGAGGCTGTCGAGCAGCGAACCCATGAAGCTCTGGCTGGTGTGGGCAGTGAACCCGCCCGGGTGCAGGACACCGACGAGGATCGGGTCCGCCTCCGCGTTCGCCCGCTCCGCAGCAGCGTCGAAGCTGCTCTCGTACGTCGCGAGGAGTGCGGCCGCCTCGTCCTGCTTACCGAGGACGTCGGCGATCACGGCGAAGGTGTCCAGCTGGTCCTGGTAGCTACCTCGGAGGCTGTTGAAGATCAGCGTCGGTGCGATCTCGCTGAGGAGCGGGTAGGTCTCCTCGTGCCTCTGGAGGTCCCCGATGATGAGGTCCGGCTTCAGCGCCGCGATCGCCTCCAGGTCGGGCTCGGCCCGAGTCCCCACCGCGACCGCTCCCACATCCTCCGTGTACGTCGCGAGGTAATCCGGAGGCGCATCCACGGCGTACCCGACGGGGGCGACCTCAAGCGAGCCGAGGTTGTCCGCGAAGGAGTACTCCAGCACGACGATGCGCTCCGGAATGCCGGTGATCGTGGTGGTCCCCAGCTCATGGGCGATGTCGCGCGATTCGGGCGAGGCGGTTGCCTCTGCCGTCGCGGTCGAGGCGGCCGTCCCCGCGGATGCCTCGGCGGTCGTCGTCGCCTCGGTCCCAGCGCCCGAGTCGCTGCCGCTGTCGTCGCTGCACGCGACCAGCGCGAGGAGCGCCGCGAACGCGACGACGAGTAGGCTCCCTCGATGGATGCCCGGGCGCCGAGCGCCTCGGACGGACGTTATGGACATGGTGCTACCTACTCCTCGACTGAGCTGGAGCCTCACCGGGGGGTTTACGCGAGCGTCTGGTAGACCCGGTCCCAGAGGTCCAGGCATCCGGTCGCCGCGTACAGCCCTCCATAGTTCGTGCGGATGTCTGTCTTGACGACCCGCCCGGCAGCCACGGCCGGGAGGCGCTGCCACAACGCTTCTTCCTCCAACCGCTCGTGTGCATCGCCGTATCCGCAGACGAGGATCGCCTCCACGTCATTCAGTTCACCGAGCTGTTCGATCGAGAAGCTGTTGCCCGGCAGTTCCGAGAGGAACGTGTTCTCGCGGCCACCCAGGTCTTGCAGCGTCAGCGCCTGCACGTAGTGCGGGTTGCGATAGAACGTGCGGTCCGACACGCCGTACTCCAGGAGCGCCACCTTCGCCGTGGTCAGGCGGCCGGCGTGTCGCTCCTGGATGGCAGCCACCTGCTCGTCGTACTTGGCAAGTTCCGCGTCCACGTGCAGACGACGTTCGAGCCAATCGGCCAGGCGCGTCAGCGCCAGGCGCCAGTGGTCGTCAAGGCGGATGGGCAGGATCGGCGCGATCGCCGTGAGCTGCTCCAGAGCCTGCTCCAGCTGGAAGTCACGCCCGATGATGAGTTCGGGGTCGAGCTGGATCAGCGCCTCGAAGTCAACGTCGTTCGGGTTGATCAGCGGTACATCCTCGTGGTCGAAGGAGATGAGCGGCGCGAGTTCGCCGTCGACAACCGCGTCCTGGCCGATGGCGATCGGCTGGAAGCCGAGGGCCAGCGCCGCTTCAAATCCCGGGCGACCGTCGAGGGCGACGACCCGCTGCGGCGAGAGCGGCAGCTCGAACGTCCCGTACTCATGCGTGATCGTCCGCGTCGAGGACTCCGTAGCGGCCGGCGTCTCGCCCGCCGCATCGTCATCCCCGCACGCGGCGAGGAACGCCGCCGCGAGGGCGGCCGCCCCCACGCCAGTGATGAACTCGCGGCGCGTGGCGTCCTCGGGCGGGGCGACGAGCGGGCGCGACGGGGTAAGCAGTGCTGGTGTCATGTGACCGTCCTTCCTGGTCGTCGCTACTCGGTGTCGAGGTGCGACTGCACCTCGGCGAGGATCTGGTCGAAGTCCTGCAGGTTCTGCATCGCCCAGCCGTACGAGCCGGTCGCCGTGAAGTTGATGTAGGAGAACACCCGGCCCCGCTGGACGGCGGGCAGGGTCTTCCAGAGCGGGTTAGCCTCCACGGCGGCGAAGGCGGCATCCGCGTTCGTGGCGCGCAGGATGACGTCCGCATCGTTCAGCAGATGGAGCTGCTCGTACGACAGCCACGTCGGGAAGCCGTTCTCATCCGACTGGAGCTCCGACACGTCCTCGTCGATGAAGTGCGCGCCCAGGTCGAGGAGGATCTCCGTGGCCCAGTGGCCCTTCGCGTACACGCCCCACTGGTCGTCAAGGAATCCCGCCACCGCAAAGGTCAGGCCGTCGAACAGGCCGGCGTAGCGCTCGCGCAACTCGTCCCGGTACTCCTCGTACTCAGCCCGCAGGCGGGCCACCTCGTCCTCGCGGCCGAGGATGGTCGCGAGTCCATCGGCGCGCGTGAGCCAGCTCCCGGGACGGCGCGCCGTGAACGTCACCACGGGCGCGATCTGCTCCAGTTGCTCGCGCGTCGGAGCGTCGAGGGCGAGGACGTCCGTGGTAGCGATGATCAGGTCCGGCTCAGCGGCCGCGACCGCCTCGATGTCCGTCTCCCAGTACCCGCTCATCGAGACGCGCTGAGCGCCACCGTCGATGACCGCCTGCTGGTACTCGGCGGGGATGGCGTCCCCGCCCACGTCCGTCAGGTACTCGTTGACGACGCCCACCGGCACCACGCCGAGGTCGATCATCGCCGGCGGCGTGTAGTAGTCGATGGAGACGACGCGCTCGATCGTGCGCGGCAGCTCAACGGGGCCGAACTCGCTCTCGTACGTCCAGGTCGCGGAGCCCGCGTCCGCATCGCCCTCGTCCTCCCCGCACGCCGCGAGGAACGCCGCCGCGAGGGCGGCCGCGCCCACGCCGCTGATGAACTCGCGGCGCGTCGCGTCCTCGGGCGGGGCGACGAGCGGGCGCGATGGGGTGAGTAGTGCTGGGGTCATGTGATCGCGGGACTGTAGAAGTCCACCGACACAATCCGTTCGATCGTGCGCGGCAGCTCGACCGGGCCGAACTCGCTCTCATACGTCCAGGTGCCCGACCCGCTGTCCGGGTCGTTGCCTCCGTCACGGCACGCGGCGAGGAACGCCGCGGCGAGGGCGGCCGCGCCGACGCCGGTGATGAACTCGCGGCGTGTGGCGTCCTCGGGCGGTGCGACGAGCGGCCGAGGCGGGGCAAGCAGTGCTGGTGTCATCAGGACCTCCTCCCGGCGGCGGCCGCCGGGTCGTCATCGTGCGCGTGGGTGTCGGTGGGGGTGGTGCTACTCGGCATCGAGGTGCGCCTGGACCTCGGCGAGGAGCGCGTCCAGGTCCCGCAGGTTCTGCATCGCCCAGCTGTAGGAGCTCGTGGCGGAGAACTTGATGTACGGGAACACCATGCCCTGCTGGACGGCGGGCAACGTCGCCCAGACCGGGTTGTCCTGCAGGGCGGCGAATGCCGCCTCCGTGTTCGGGGTGTGCAGGATGACGTCCGCGCCATTCAGCAGCCGAAGCTGCTCGTACGGGAGCCAGGCATTCCCGCCCGTTTCGTCCAGCGCCAGCTCCGGCACGTCCTCGTCGATGAAGTGCGCACCGAGGTCGAGCAGGACTTCCGAGGAGTAGGAGCCCTTGCCGGACACTGTCCACTGGTCCGCGAAGGGCGAGAAGACGGCAAAGGTCAGCTGGTCGAGGAGCGCGACATGCCGTTCTCGGATCTCGTCGCGGGCCTCCTCGTACTCGCTCCGGAGCCGGGCCAGCTCGTCCTCGCGGCCGAGGATCTTCGCGATCTCGGTGGACCGGGTGAGCCAGCTACCAGGGCTGTGGGCCGGCAACGCGACGAGTGGCGCGATCTGCTCCAGCTGCTCGCGCACCGGTGAGTCGGCCGGAACCTGGTCGTTGGTCGCGATGATCAGGTCAGGCTCGGCGGCGGCGACGGCCTCGATGTCGGTGTCCCAGTACGCGCTGATGGAGACCGCGCGTGCCCCGCTCCCGATGAGGGCCTCCCGGTACTCCGAGGGAATGGCCTCTCCACTGAGGTAGTCGTTGACGACGCCGACCGGCAGCAGACCGAGGTCGATCAGCGCCGGCGGGGTGAAGTAGTCGATCGACACGACCCGCTCGATCGTGCGCGGAAGCTCCGTGGAGCCGAACTCGTTCTCGTACCTCCAGGTGCCCGATCCGCTGTCCGAGTCATCACCTCCGTCACGGCACGCCGCGAGGAACGCCGCGGCGAGGGCGGCCGCGCCCACGCCGGTGATGAACTCGCGGCGTGTGGCGTCCTCGGGCGGTGCGACGAGCGGCCGAGGCGGGGCAAGCAGTGCTGGTGTCATGGAAGCGTCCTCCCTGAGCGATGCTGGATTCCGGTGATGGCGTCCTGGCGAAGCGGCTCGCTACGCCAGCAGTCGGGCGCCCTCAGCGAGGACGTCGACAAGGGTGGTGGCGGTGAGCGCCATGCCGTTGTTGAGCTCGCCGGGGAAGTTGACGACGCGGCCTGCCGCCACGGCGGGCAGTCGCGTCCACGTGCCGATGCTGCCCAGGCCGTCGCGACTGTCCTCGAGGCCCTGCGCGAAGATCAGGTCGATCCCGTCGAGCTGATCCCAGTGCTCGGCGGAGAGTTCGAGGTAGCTGTTGGTCTCCTCCTGCCCCGAGTTCCGGAACGGAAGCTCCATACCGAGGTCATGCGCCACCTCGGTTGCGAAGTCCGACGTCCAGACCAGGGCCGACTCCGGGCTGATCGTGATCAGGGCCACGGTGTGCCCGGCGAGGATGCCGCCGACCTCCTCCTTGGCTGCGGCGACAGCGGCGTCGTACGTGGCGAGCTGTTCGGCCACGGCCTGATCGCGGTCGAGCAGTCGCGCCTGCGCCTCCAGGTCGGTGCGCCAGTCGGCGCGGTTGCACTCCACCGAGAGGACCGGGGCGATCTCCGCGAGGCGCTCGTTCCCGTAGAAGTCACCGCGGAACGCGTTCGCCCGCTGCACGATGAGGTCGGGCTGGAGGCGCACCAGCGTCTCGTAGTCCGCCTCCGGGTACATCGCCGGCAGCAGCTCCGCGTCGTCGAGGCGGCCCACGAACGGCGGGCCGACCTCATCCGGGGTCCAGGTCCCCGCCGCGATCACCGGATACCCGACGCTCAGCGCGAAGTCGAGGTCGCCCCGGCCCTCCATCACCACGACACGCTTCGGATTCCTCGGCACGCGCGTCGTGATGTCCTCGTACGTGAAGTCGATCATCGAGTCGGGCGTCGGCGAGGGCGCCTCGTCCTCACCCCCGCACGCGGCGAGGAAGGCGGCGGCGAGGGCGGCCGCGCCGACGCCGGTGATGAACTCGCGACGCGTGGCGTCCTCGGGCGGGGCGACGCGCGGGCGCGACGGCGCAAGCAGTGCTGGTGTCATCAGGACCTCCTGGGCTCAGTGCGGCGGGAAGCAGCGCGCAGGGCGCTAGCCGCGTTCAGTGACGGCGGTGACGATCTCGTCCACGATGCTGCCGAGCTGTAGGAGGTCGCCGTTGTACCAGGTGGTCTCGAAGTAGAAGACCCGGCCGTCCTTGACCGGGTCGAGCATCTTCCAGACGTCCGTCTGCAGGACGGAGAGGTCCTCCAGCTTGCCGTTCGCCTCGACGAACAGCGTGTCGGCGACGTTGAGCTGCGACAGCGTCTCCAGGCTCAACGTCAGGTAGTCCTCGTCGGCGCGCGCCGCCGGCCACTCCGGCTCCGTGATGCCGAGCGCCGCGAGGATGGCGGAGGTAATGTGCCCCTTGTCCGCTGTGCGGACGCCGATCCAGCCGTCCTCCGCGGTGCGGACGACGCCGACCTTCCCGAGGCCCGCGACGTGCGGCGCGACGGCTTCCTTGCCGGCGGCGAGCTTGCCCTCGTAGGTCTCGATGGCACGCTCGGCCTCGTCTGCACGGCCGATGTTCGCGGCGAACTCCCGGAACTGCGCGTAGATGTGCTCGGTGTCCCGCCAGCCCTCCTCGAACGCGTACGAGGCGACGGCCTGCTTGTAGCGCTGCAGGTTCTCGACGTTCCACTCGGCATACACGCCGACGATCAGGTCCGGCTGGAGCTCCAACGCCTTCTCGATGTCGATCGTCCAGCCGTCGCTCGCCACCACATTGACGACGGCGTCGTCCTCCGACCGGAAGTACGAGGTGGGAATGCCGCCCGGGATCGCGACCCCGACCGGCTCGATGCCCAGCGCGACCAGGTGCGCGAATGTGGAAACGCTGTCCGCGACGATCCGCTGCGGGTACGTCGGGATCGTGACCATCCCCATCCCGTCGGTGACCTCGTGCGTATCCGCCCCGTCATCCCCGGCGAGCGGGTCCGCCCCGCAAGCCGCGAGGAAGGCCGCTGCGAGGGCAGCCGCACCCACGCCGGTGATGAACTCGCGGCGAGTCGCGTCCTCGGGCGGGGCGGGGGCGAATGAGGTCGGCCGTTCGGGCAGCAGGACAGGGGGCATCAGAGGCTCCTCGGGTGGCGCTAGATCTGGCTGAGGATGGCGTCGAGCTCGTCGAGGAGCGCGAGCGCCTGCGTGTAGCTCATCGGGAACAGGTTGGCGACGGGGAGCGCATGACCGGCAGCAACCGCCGGCAGCGACTGCACGGTGGGCGTCGCGAGGAATGCCTGTGAGCCTTCGTTGAAGACACCGCCGTTGGCGCGGATCAAGATGACGTCCGCGTCCTCCAGCAGATTGACCTCCTCGAGCGAGTACTCGGCGTAGTTGCCGGTCTTCCCCGCAGCGGCGGAGGCCCATTGCACCCCCGCCTCGCTCAGCACCTGTGCGCCGGAGGCGTCCGGGTACCAGATCACCCAGCCCGTCTCAAAGGCGTTCGCCATCACGAACTTCGTCTCGGCCAGCTTCGCCTGGTGCGCCGCCTTCACCTCCGCGGCGCGGGCGTGGTAGCGGTCCACGAGGTCCATGAGCTCCGACGCGAGCCCCATGGCGTCCGCGAACTCCTCGGTCACCTTCTCCCAGTCGCTCGTCCCCTCCAGCGAGAAGAAGACGGTGGGCGCGACCTGCGAGAGCTGGTCGTAGATCGGCGCGTTCAGTTCGATGTCGAGGCCGAGAATGAGGTCCGGCTGGAGCGCCGCGACCTGCTCCACGTCGATCGCATCCCACTGCCCAACCTTCGGGGCAGCGTCGTACATCGCGCGCTCGGTGGGCAGTACCGCGCCCGCGAACCCGTCAGGCACTCCCGCCGGCGTCACGCCGAGGCTGAAGAGCGCGTTCATCGCGTAGTTGACGACCGCGACCACCTTCGAGGGCGTCACTGGCAAGTCCACGGGCCCGCGCGCCGTCTCGATCGTGCGCGTCGACGGCGTCGCCTCCTCGCCGTCGTCACCCCCGCAAGCGGCGAGGAACGCCGCGGCGAGCGCGGCAGCACCCACGCCGGTAATGAACTCGCGACGGGTGGCGTCCTCGATCGGGTCGACCATGGGGCGGGTCGGGAGCAGTAGTGCTGGTGTCATTGTGAACTCCAAGTGGCTTGTAAGACGAAGGCGTCCCGGTGGAGGCGACGCGCTATCAGCTATCGACCTGCGTCTGGATCTCAGCGAAGAGTTGGTCGAGGTCCCGCAGGTTCTGGATCGCCCAGCCGTATGAGCTCGTCGCGTCGAACTTGATGTACGTGAACACGCGGCCCTGCTGGACGGCCGGCAGGGTTTCCCAGAGCGGGTTGTCCTGGAGGGCGGCAAATACCTCATCCGTGTTCGGATGGCGCAGGATGATGTCGGCGTCGTTCAGCAACCGGATCTGCTCGTATGGGAGCCAGGTCGGGTAACCATCCTCGTCCAGCCCGAGCTCCGGGGTGTCCTCGTCGATGAAGTGCGCGCCGAGGTCTTGCAGGACCCCGACGCTGAAGTGGTCCCGCGCGTACACACCCCAGTTGTCATCCTGGGGACTGAAGACCGCGAAGGTGAACCGATCGAGGACATCGGCGTACCGCTCACGCAAGTCGTCGCGGTACTGCTCGTACTCGCTCCTCAACCCGTCCAGTTCATCCTCGCGGCCCAGGATCTCCGCGATCCCGTCCGAGCGCGTCAGCCAACTGCCGGCGCGACGCGCCGTGAACGTGACGATGGGGGCGATCTGTTCCATCTGCTCGCGCAGCGGGGAATCGAACGGAAGGAAGTCACTGGTAGCGATAATCAGGTCGGGTTCGGCGGCCAGTATGGCCTCAACATCGAACTCGCCCCAGTACTCGCCAATGGAGATCGCCCCGCTGTCGATGATCGCCTGCTGGTATCCGGCGGGGAACGCGCCCCCGTCCGGGTCGGAAAGGTAGGCGCTGACCACGGTCACCGGCAGCATGCCAATGTCTACCAGGGCGGTTGGACTGTAGTAGTCGATGGAGACGATTCTCTCGATCGTGCGCGGAAGCTCGACGGGGCCGAACTCACTCTCGTACGTCCACGTGCCCGATCCGGCGTCCGCATCGGCGTCGTCACCCCCGCACGCGGCGAGGAACGCCGCCGCGAGGGCGGCAGCACCCACGCCGGAGATGAACTCGCGGCGCGTGGCGTCCTCGGGCGGTGCGGTCAGGAGAGCGGTGGGACGTTCGGTCAGCACGGTTGGGGTCACGGGGCCTCCTCGGAGGATCGCGCGAACGAGTCAGCACGAACTCATTCCACGATCAGACTTCGTCGTGAACATAGATACGCCTTACTCCACGATCAAGGCGAGACTTACCAGTTCTGACAAATGGAACATCGAGGCGCGGCGAGAGTCCCCTCGTTGGCACGAGGGGCTCATCGAGGCAGGCGCCGCGCCGCGGGCTAGTCGAGGAGCTTGCGGAGGGTGCGGATGTTGCGGGTGGTGGTGAGGGCCTTGAAACGCGGCTTCGCGGAGTGCTTACCGAAGAGGCTCTTCACGGTCTGCCCCTTCTGGACCTCCCAGTAGAGGACGCCCTCCCCCGCCTGGAGGCGCTCGACGGCGGGGTCGAGGTCGGCCTGCACCGAGAGGAGGTCGGCGAGGACGTCCGGCTCGGCGAGGAACATGACCCAGGGCTGCAGGGTGTCGTCCTCCTCGCCGAAGGGGTAGCCGTCGATAACGTGCTTCAGGTCGGCGCGGGGGACGAGGATCACCCAGGCCTCGTAGCCGAACGCCGCGGACAGGGCGGCTTCGATGCGGCGCTTGAGGGCGGAGCGGTCGCGGGTGTCCGTGCTGAAGACGACGTTGCCGCTGGCGAGCACGGTGCGCACGTCCGAGCAGCCCAGGTCCTCGAAGACGCGCTTGAGGTCGGCCATCTTGATGTTGATGCCGCCGACGTTCACGCCACGGAGCAGGGCGACGAGCTGTGCCATGCGTGGAGGATGCCACACGGGCGTCGCGACCGCCCTCGGTCGGTGGCACGCGAGAAGGCCCGCCTGGCGGCGGGCCTTCGTGATCCTCGTGCGCCCTCAGTCGGGCACGGGGCGCCGGAGGGCTAGCGAACGATGAGCATCATCGTGCCGGCGGGGATGTCGTTCGGGAACAGCGCCATGAACGCGGCGTTCGCGAAGGCGGGGGAGGCCGGGACGTACGGCACGAACTTGCCGTCCACCGTCACCCAGTACGAGTCCGCCTGCGGCAGCTCGCTCGCCGGGCCGCCGCTCCACACGGCGATCGTCACGCCGGAGGCAGCCGGGGCGGGAGTGAACGAGCCAGCCGTGTCATCTGCTTCCTCCACCTGGTAGGTCAGGCGGACGGTCGACTGCTGCTGCTCCTCCTCCGCGCCGGGGTACCACCAGGTAATCACCTGGTCGACGACGTAGGTGCCGGGCTCCAGCGTCAGCGGGCCGACTTCGTGGTGGATGGTGACGGGGTACTCGTGCGAGTCACCCGGCGAGACTTCGACGATCCGCAGGTCGAGCGTGCAGGGGAAGATGACCTCCTGCTCCTGCTCGGACCAGCTCGCGCCGCAGCCGCGGCCGGCGATCACGAGGTCACCCTCGCCCGCCTCGGCGGTGACGTGGTGCGTGAAGCGCTCGTCGCCCAGGACGGCGTCCTGGGTACCCGTCCACGTCACGATGACGCCATGGGCGTACAGGTCCGCCGGCGTGGTGACGTCGGTCGTCTCCACCTCGATCGGGGCGTTCGACTCAAGGACCTCGGCGGTCACGGTGATGTCGAGGTGCGTCGGCGCGGGGTTCAGTGGGGCCTCCTGCGCGGCGGCGGGGCTGAGGGCGGCGACGCCCAGCATCGCTCCGCCGAGGGCGACCGCTAGCCCTCGTGTCAGTCGTCTACTCCATCGGTCCATGGGTCTCCCTCTCGAAGTCGTTGCGTGCGTACCGACCCTGCTAGCTGAACGCCCGCTCCTCGACAGTAGTTCCCGAGGAGACGCCCCCTCGTTGCGAAGAAGTCAGCAGACCGCCCGAAGATGCGACGTTCGCGCGACGCCGGGCGATCACGACCACTCGTACGCTCGATACATGACCGCCACTGACACGACCCGGAGTTCCGCTTCGGGCACGGTCCTCAGCGCTGGTGGGTGGCTGGACGACCACTTCCAGGCGTGCCGCGAGGCCTACGCCGCGATGGTCGCCGCGGCAGGCTTCGAGCGCGGGTGGCGCGTGCTCGACCTGGGGTCGGGGACGGGGATCTTCACGCCGCTCCTCCGCGAGGCCGTCGGCCCGGAGGGGGAGGTCGTCGCGGTCGACCTCGACGAGGAGAACGTGCGCTTCGGTGCCACACGGGACGCCTTCGCGCCGGCAGTGGCGGGGAGCGCCATCGCGCTGCCGTTCCGCGACGCCACGTTCGACGCGGTCTGGAGCGCGAACCTCACGCAGTACTTCGACGACGACGGGCTCACCGTGCTCCTCGCGGAGGCGGTGCGCATCGCGCGGCCGGGGGGATTGGTGGCGGTGAAGGACGTGGACATGTCGGCCCTCCGCATCGCGCCGGGCAGCCCGTTCCTCGGCCCTCACCTCGCCGAGGCGTGCGTGACGGTGCCGCCCGTGACCGCGGAGTCCGTGGGATCCATCCGAGGGCGGGCGCTGCGCGGGTGGCTGCATCGCGCGGGACTCGAGGCGACCAGCCAGCGCACCTTCCCGATCGACTACGCCGGCCCGCTGGAGGGTGCCGCGCTCCGCCTCTGGTCGGCGTGGCTCCCCTACCTCGCTGCCCTCGCCGAGGAGAAGGGCGTCCCGTCCGAGGACCTCGACGCCTGGCATGGACTCTCCGACCCGGAGGGCGCGCTCGCGTTCGTGCGACGCCCGGACTTCACCGCCAGCGAGCTGCAGGTACTGGCGGTCGGGCGAGTGCCGGAGACCAACGCTCGTGGTGGTTGAACACCTCGATGGCACGTACATCCTCCCGATCCGCCGGGACACCACTGGGGAGGAGGAGGACGGCCTCTCGATCTACCTCGCGTGGCTGTCGCGGTGGATGGAGGTCCTCGTCGTGGACGGGTCACCGCCACACGTCTTCGCGCAGCACCGCGCGAGGTGGCCCGGGGGCATCCGCCACCTGCCGCCCGACCCGGACCTGAGGAGCGTGAACGGCAAGGCCTGGGGCGTGAACACCGGCCTCCGGCACGCCTCGCACGACCGGGTAGTCATCGGCGATGACGACGTGCGCTACGACGAGGCGAGCCTCCGGCGCGTGCTCGCACTGCTGGAGGACGTCGACGTCGTCCGGCCGCAGAACTACTTCGAGCCCCGTCCGTGGCACGCGCAATGGGATACCGGACGGACGCTGCTGAACCGCGCGTTTGGCGGCGACTGGCCCGGGACGCTCGGACTGCGCCGCAACCTCGTGCGCTACTACGACGGCGACGTCCTCTTCGAGAACCTGGAGCTGTGTCGCACCGTGAAGGCCGCGGGCGGCCTGCAGGCCGTACCGCTGGACCTGTACGTGCGCCGCCTGCCGCCCACGGCACGCCACTTCTGGTCGCAGCGCGTCCGCCAGGCATACGACGAGTTCGCCCGCCCGCCCCTGCTCGTCGCGCAGCTCGCGCTGGTGCCGGCGATCGCGTTCCTCCTGCTCACGGACCGCGCGAGGGCGCTCCTCCCGGCTGCCCTCCTCGTCACCGCGCTCGCCGAGGTAGGTCGACGCCGGAGCGGCGGCCGGCGGTACTTCCCCGCCATCGCCTCGTTCCTCGCGCTGTTGTGGCTCCTCGAACGTGGGGTGTGTTCGTGGCTTGCCGTCTGGCAGCGACTCCGGTGGGGCGGCGTGCGCTATCGAGGAGGCGTGCTGCCTCGGGCGGCGCATTCAACCACGAGCCTGCGTCAGGCGCGCTGATCGAGGGCGGCCGCCCATATCCGGACGGGCGCGGCACCGGTTTGCTCTGAATTTGCGAGGCGAAGCACTGCCCGTATCCCGCCTCGCTCTCGGCCTCGTCCGTACGTTGGAAGCCTCGAAGTTCAGGGGCGTCGACTCGGCCTCGGAAGGAGGCAGAGTGCAACCGACGGAGACCTCAGATCCTCACGCAACCGGCGAGCCCGGTTCGTACAGCCGCTGGGAGGATGGCGCGCTCGTCGGGATCGACGGGCCGCCGACGAAGCTCGCGGAGAGCGTGCATGGCGCCCTCCGTGCGGTCGTGCTCGACCCGGAGTTCCCGTGCGTCGGCGCACGCTCGGCGCTCAACCGGGGCACCTACCGCTTCGCCTTTTACGACGAGCTGGACTCCGAGGGCGCGACATCCGGCCTGGCGCGCGACCTCGTACGGTTCGCCCGCGACGAGGCAGAGATGGGTGGCGAGTTCACGACGTTCATCGCCTCCTTCGAGGCGCCCAAGGCCGGCACGCCCGAGGAGTTCGAGCAGCTGCTCTGGGCTCAGCTCCACCGACTGCACGAGGTGGACACCGAGCCGTGGGATCCGACCGTGAGCGCGGACCCCGAAGATGGCCGGTTCTCCTTCAGCTTCGGCGGGGAGGCGTTCTTCATCGTGGGCCTGTCGCCCACCGGCACGCGGTGGGGACGCCGCTTCCCGTGGCCCACGCTGGCGTTCAACCCGCACGCCCAGTTTGAGCGCCTCCGCGACGATGGCCGCTTCGCGCGTCTGCAGGCCACCGTGCGCGAGCGCGACCTGCACCTGGAGGGCGACCTGAACCCCAACCTCGCGGACTTCGGCGCGCACACGGAGGCCCGACAGTACTCGGGCCGCCCGGTCGAGGACGACTGGCGTTGCCCCGTCCACTTCGAGTGAGCACTGAGGTCCGACTGAGCACGGAGGAGGAAGGCCAACCATGGACGACGTGATCCTCGAGCGGCACATCGAGCCTCAGCACGGCACGGCCTTCGAGGTACGCGCCGGCGACATCCTCCGGGTCACCGACCCCGACGGGGAGCAGGTGTCCGACCTCACCGCCTTCGCCCGTGACGACACCCGCGAGTGGCTCTCCTCCGGCCGCACGATCGACTACGCCAACACCATCCTCCTCACCGAGGGTCACACGCTCTTCTCGAACCGCAGCAACCCCATGCTCACGATCACCCTCGACCCCGTGGGGCGGCACGACTTCCTCCTCGCGCCGTGCAGCCCCGAGATGTTCCAGCGCCTCTACGGCTTCGAGGGCGAACACCCCTCCTGCTTCATGAACCTCGCGGGCGCCCTCGCGGCGTACGGGATCGAGCCAGACCAGGTACCCACGGCGTTCAACTGCTTCATGAACGTGCAGGTGCTCCCCTCCGGCGACCTCCGGATCGACCCGCCATCCTCGAAGCCCGGCGACTTCATCGAGTTCCGCGCGGAGATGGATCTCGTGGTGGGCGTGACCGCCTGCTCCGCCGAGCTCACCAACAACGGCTCCTTCGGCCCCATCGAGGTGAGCGTCCGCCGAGGGGAGTGAGGTTCGGGTCAGAAGGAGGAGCGCGTACGCGCGACCGCGGCGCGCCAGCCCTCGACCCGCTCGGAGCGCTGGGCCTCGGGCATCTGCGGCTCGAACACGTCGAGGTCGGCAGAGGTGGCCTCGGCGAACTCGCGCGCGTCCGCCCACACGCCCGCGCCGATCCCGGCAAGCCCGGCGGCGCCCAGGGCGGTGACCTCCAGGTTCTTCGGCCGGTGGACGGGGATGCCGAGGATGTCAGCCTGGAACTGCATGAGGAACGCGTTCCTGGACGCACCGCCGTCGACACGCAGCGCGGCGAGCGGGCGCCCCGTGTCGGCCTGCACGCACTCGACGAGGTCACGCGACTGGTAGGCGATCGCCTCGATCGTCGCGCGGACGACGTGCGCCCGCTCCGTCCCGCGCGTAAGCCCGACGAGCGCGCCGCGCGCGCCCTCGTCCCAGTACGGCGCGCCGAGGCCGGCGAACGCCGGCACGAGGTAGGCGCCGCCGGTGTCCGGCACCGACCGCGCGAGCGCCTCGGTCTCCTCCGCCGTCGCGATCAGGCCCAGGCCGTCGCGGAGCCACTGCACCGCGGCGCCGGCGACGAAGACCGAGCCTTCGAGGGCGAAGCAGGGGCCGTCCGCGGAGGCGGCCACCGTCCCCAGCAGGCCATGCTCGGAGCGAGGGGCGCTCGGTCCGGTGTGGGCGAGCAGGAAGCAGCCGGTGCCATACGTGTTCTTCGCGTCGCCGGGTGCGACGCAGCCCTGCCCGAACAGCGCCGCCTGCTGGTCGCCCGCCACCCCTCGGATCGACACCGCCGCGCCGAGGTGCTCCGGCAGCGTCGCGCCGAAGTCGGCGGAGGAGGGCAGCACCTCCGGCAGTAGTGCCGCGGGAATCCCGAACTCGTCGAGGAGCGCGCTGGACCAGCCTCGGGCGTGGATGTCGTAGAGCATCGTGCGGGAAGCGTTGGTCTCGTCGGTCAGGTGCGCGCCGCCGGTGAGTCGCCAGATCAGCCAGGTGTCCACCGTGCCAACGGCCAGCTCACCTCGCTCCGCGCGCTCCTGCGCGTCGGGCACCGCATCGAGGATCCACCGCACCTTCGAGGCGGAGAAGTACGCATCGATCACGAGGCCGGTGGCCGCGGCGACACGCTCCGAGAGGCCTCGAGCGCGCCAGTCCGCGCAGACCTCGGCGGTCTGCCGGGACTGCCACACGATCGCGGGGTAGATCGGCTCGCCCGTGGCGCGGTCCCAGACGAGCGCGGTCTCGCGCTGGTTGGTGATGCCGACCGCGGCGAGCTGGTCAGCCCTCACGCCGGACCGGGCGAGGGCTTCGCGCGCCGCGAGGAGTTGCGACTCCCAGATCTCGCGCGGGTCATGCTCCACCCAGCCGGGCTGCGGGAAGTGCTGCGGGTACTCGTGCTGCGCGAAGCCGAGGACGGCGCCCCGGTCGTCGAACACGATCGCGCGCGAGGAGGTGGTGCCCTGGTCCAGCGCGAGGATGGTGCCCGCCATTGTGGTCTCCCGAGTGTCAGTCGCCTTCGAAGGAGCAGAGCGTATGTACGTCGTAACCGCGGTCGCGGATACGGGCGGAACCGCCGAGGTCGGGAAGGTCGATGATCGCGGCGACGCCGACCACGTGCCCGCCGAGGGCCTCGATCAGTCCGAGGGCGGCGAGGGCGGTGCCACCCGTGGCGATGAGGTCGTCCACGAGGAGGACGCGGTCGCCGCGGGTGACGGAGTCCTGGTGCATCTCCACGCGGTCGACGCCGTATTCGAGCTCGTAGTCAAGACCGACGGTGGCGTACGGCAGCTTGCCGCGCTTCCTGACCGGCACGAAGCCCGCACCGACCCGCGTCGCGATCGCACCGCCGAGGATGAAGCCACGCGCCTCGATGGCTGCGACGTGGCGTACACCCGCATCGAGGTACGGGACGCTGAGGCCCTCGACGGCGGCGCGGAGGCCCTCGGCGTCCTGGAGGAGCGTCGTGACGTCGCGGAACTGGATGCCCGGCCTCGGGTGGTCCGGGACCGTGCGGATCAGACCCTTGAGGTCAACATCGCTCACGCTGGCCTCCCCAGCACACGCCCCGCGACCGCATCGAGCCGGGCGAGGACCTCGGGATCGCGCGCCTCGGGAGCGGTCATGATCGCGCCGTCCAACGCGCGGTCGCAGCCCGCCTCGCATGGCTCGGGACGAGCGCCGGCGATCCTCGGGACGACGTGCCGCACGAGGTCGCGGGCGTGGCCGACATTCTCCTGCATCACGCGGACGACAGTGGCGACGTCAACCTCGTCGTGGTCCGGGTGCCAGCCGTCGTAGTCGGTCACCATCGCGACGGTGGCATAGCAGAGCTCCGCCTCCCTCGCGAGCTTCGCCTCCGGCATGTTCGTCATGCCGATGACGCTGCAGCCCCACTCCCGGTAGACCTCCGACTCCGCGCGCGTCGAGAACTGCGGCCCCTCGATCGCGAGGTACGCGCCCCCTCGGCGGTACGTGACGCCGAGGGCGTCTGCGGACGCTGCGAGCGCATCGCCGAGGCGCGAGCAGACCGGAAGGGCGAGCGAGACGTGCGCGACGCATCCCGTGCCGAAGAAGGAGCGCTCGCGGTCGAACGTCCGGTCCACGAACTGGTCGACGAAGACGAAGGTGCCCGGCGCGACATCCTCGGAGAGCGATCCCACCGCCGAGAGCGAGATCACGTCCGTCACCCCGAGCCGCTTGAGGGCGTCAATGTTGGCGCGGTAGTTGATCGTGCTCGGGGACAGGCGATGCCCTCGACCGTGGCGGGGGAGGAACACGACGCGCGTGCCGTCCAGCACACCGATGAGCAGTTGGTCAGACGGCGCTCCGAACGGCGAAGTGACCTCGACCCACTCGGCCTCGGTCAGCCCCTCGATCTCGTAGAGGCCCGAGCCACCGATGACGCCGATCACGGGCGTGCCCACACCGCGCTCCCTCTCCACCGCCGCCGAGGAGAGACAGTAGCGCCCCCATCCATCCGGAGCAGAGTCCGTCCGGAGCAGACGGCCACCGCCCCCGGCGCCCGAAGGCGCCGAGGGCGGCAGCGAGCCCGACCCAGGGGTGGGCGACTCGGTTGAGCGGGCGACTACGCCGCGCGGGACGAGATCGGCGTCGGGGCGCCCTCCTGCCGGGCGAAGGACTTGCCACGCACCGACTCCAGGAACACCTGCAGCTCCGTCACCAGCTCGGTGAGGGTCACGCTCTGGGCCGCGACCTCACCCATCTGGGCGGAGACTTCCTCGGTGGAGGCGGAGACCTCCTCGGAGGACGCCGCGCTCTCCTCGGCGATCGCGCTCAGCGAGGTGATGCGCTCGCGGAGCTCGGACATGCGCTCGTGCGCCTGCGTCGAGAGACCGGAGGTCTCCTGCGCCAGGCCGCCGACCTCGCCCATGCGGACGACGAGGCGCTCCGCGGTGACGCGTGAGGCGTCCACCTTCTCCTCGATCGCGGTCACGGCCTCGTTCACGCTGCGGGATAGGGTGACGATCGACTCCAGCGAGTCGCCCGCCTGCCGGGCCTTGTCGGTACCGGCGGTCACGTCCTGCTCCACGGAGGACATGGCCTCCACGGACTTCTTCATGCCCTGCTGCACCGTCTCGATGAGGACAGCGATGTCCTTCGCGGCGCGGCTGGCGCGCTCCGCCAGGCTGCGCACCTCGTCCGCGACCACGGCGAAGCCACGGCCGGCGTCCCCGGCCCGGGCGGCCTCGATCGCCGCGTTCAGGGCGAGGAGGTTCGTCTGGTCCGCGATCGCGCCGATCGTCTCCGTGATGGTGCCGATCTCACGGCCGCTCTTTGACAGCTCGCCGATCTGGTCCGAGGTGGACACGACGGCGCTGCTGATCGTCTCCATCGCGTTCACCGTGTCCACCACGGCCTGCTTGCCCTGGACGGCGGCCTGAACGGCCTCGGCGCCGTTGCCGGCGGCGAGGCGGGAGCGCTCCAGAACCTCGTCCAGGTCCTCGTGCATCCGCTCGGAGTCGACGCGGCCGGACTCGGTCTCCGTGCTCTGGCGGCCGGCGGCCTCGGCGATGGTGCCGATGCTCGCGAGGACCTGCTCGATGTCGCGACTCGCCTCGGTCAGGGAGATGGTCTGCTCGGTGGTGCCGCGCGCGACCTGCGCGATGGCGTCCGCGATCTCCTTGGAGGCGGTCTCCACCTGCTCGCTGCTCTGGTAGAGGCCGTCCGCGACGGGCATCAGCCGCTCCGACACGCCGACGACACGCCCGAGGACGCCGACGGCGATGTAGGACTCGACCGCAAGCGAGCCGTCCAGCGTGAACAGCTTCTGGAACGCCGACGCGGTCTCAGCCAGCACGGGCCCGGCGAGGTGCTCCGCGAGGACCGGGTAGAGCACCGCGGAATAGATCGCGTACTCACCCAGCTTCCAGCGCGGCTTCACGTCCAACGAACGGGCAGCGAGGCGGCGCTGGGCGACGAAGTCCGAACCCAGCTCCGTCTCCGAGGCGGCGTCCAGCAGCCCGAGGAAGTAGCCCCGCTGGGACGCCTCGAGCGCCTCGCGGGTGCCACCACCGCGCTCCACGCGCTCCGCGAAGCCGGGGAACGCCCAGGCGTGGTCATAGAACTTCGTGATGATCTCGTCGGCGCGGGGACGGAGGATCTCCGCGGCCTCCCGGACCCGCTCCACGTCACTCGGCGTGAGGCCGATCCACTCCAACCGGTCGTCCACGGTCGACATGCGCCTGCTCCCTGCCCCTGGGCTTGCTCGATCTCCGGGCCTCTGCCTGTCCTTGTGCGAGGTCCACCGGACGGCCGCCCCACTGCTGGAGCGCATTCCTGGCCTGTCCGGCAAGGTCACTGTCGGGACGCCCGCTGTCGCACCGAAGAGGGCCGTGCCGTCCTCGTCCTCGTCGGCGAGAACTGGACACGGAACTGACAGGTTCGGGTTCTCCCCGATCCGCCGAGGACGCACCGCGCCCGAGTGTTGACAGGACGAAACGGCGGAACGTTAATCGTGCCGGGTAGTCGGCTCGTCAGGGAGTCATCAGGTTCTGATGGCGCTTGTTTGTGTGCTCTGGCGCCCCGTGATCCACCGAGGCAGCGGACGGCCGGCCCGAGGGCAACATGGACGAACCGACTCCGACACGCGCTCGGATCCTGCTGGTGGAAGACCAGCCCGAGACCGGCGAGGTGCTGGACGCCGCCTTACAGACGGCGGGCTATGCCGTGGAGTGGGCCACCTCGCTCCAGGCTGCTCGCCGCTTGCTGCTCGCCCAGGACTTCGACCTCCTCGTGACCGATGTCCGGCTGCCGGACGGCTCCGGCCTGGACCTGTGCTACGAGGTCACGACCACCTCCGACACGCCGGTCATCGTGGTCTCCTCCGCGGACACCGCCCGCGACCGCATCGCGGGGTTCGAGGCGGGCGCGGACGACTACGTGGTGAAGCCGTTCCACCTGTTCGAGCTCCGCAAGCGCATCGAAGCGGTCCTGCGGCGGGCCGCGCCACAGCGGCGCGACGGCGTGGACGATGTGCGCGGCCTGACGCTGCACGTTGCGAGCGGACAGATCGAGTACCAGGGCCAGCGCGCACGCCTCACCCGCTCCGAGGTCGGCATCCTCCAGGTGCTGATGGGACAGCCCGGGCGCACCCACTCCGCAGCGGAGCTCTCCGGCCGCGTCTGGGGGTACGAGCAGCTGCCGGACGCGAACTTCGTGCAGCAGCACGTCTCCCGCCTCCGCCGCAAGCTCGCGACCCTCGGTGCGGAGGGTGTGATCGAGACCGTCTACGGCGTGGGGTACACCATCGCGACCACGCCCTCGGACGACCCTCCGCCGCCCGCCTCGAGGCCGGACGCCCCCTCCGAGGGCTGACGAGCGACGCCCCGCTTCGGCGCCGGCGCTGCCTCGAACCTCTCGCCATCCTGTCAACCTCGCACGATGTCGCGCCGCGCCGAGGCTGCGCGTCTCACGCGGTGCGATCCCCCGCCGAATCTCCTGAAGACCGCGGGGAGGCAAGCAGGCCGCCCCGGCTGTCTCGATCAGATGTGACGCAGGAGGCGCGGCCGTGACGGACACCGAACGCTCTACCCCGGAACGACGAGCAGGCGAACGGAAGGCGGGCGAACGGCAGGTCGTCGTCTTCGAGCTGGGCAACGAGAAGTACGGGACCGAGATCAGCACGGTCCGCGAGATCATCCGCATGCCCACCGTCACGCAGATGCCGGGCACGCCGGAGCACGTGCGCGGGGTGATCAACCTGCGCGGCCGCGTGATCCCGGTCGTGGACCTCCGCACCCGCTTCCGCCTCCCGAGTACCGACCTCACGGAGAACACCCGCGTCCTCGTCGTCGACATCCGCGGCGAGAACATCGGCGTCGTCGTAGACGCCGTCACGGAGGTCCGTCGCATCTCCAACGCCACGGTGGAGGCCCCCGGCCCCACCGCGACCACGGAGGAGTCCGTCTACATCGAGGGCATCGCGAAGCAGGAGGACCACCTGCTCATCCTGCTGGACCTGGAACAGGCACTGAGCAACCAGGTGCCCTCCAACCTCTCCGATGGACAGCGGGCAGACCAGCTCTCGGAGAACGCGGCTGCCTGAGGGCGGCAGCGCCCAGACGGCATCGGGCAACAGATCGCATGGATCGCATCTGACTGACCGCGGAGAAGGGACGCTCCCGCGTGAGCAACATCGACATCAGCTCGGATGACCTGAAGGTCTTCCTGCAGGAGGCGGAAACGCTCATCGAGTCGCTCGATGAGCAGATCGTCCGCCTGGAGCAGGACGGCGCCTCGGACGACCTCATCGCGGAGATCTTCCGCGTGGCCCATACCCTGAAGGGCTCCAGCGGGATGCTGGGCCTGGAGGAGATGGCGCGCCTCACCCACGCGATGGAGGACCTCTTCGACCGTGTGCGAAAGGGCGCCCTCACCATCGACCAGGACGTCACGGACGTCCTGCTCCAGTGCCTGGACGGCATCTCCGCGCTGAAGGACGCCATCGCCTCCGACAACGACCCCGCCGTGGACGTGGACGGACTGGTCGAGGCGATCCACCGCTACGCCGAGGGCGACACGAGCAGCGCGCCCCGCGCTCAGACGACCGCGCTCGTGCTCGGCGAGGCGGAGCACGAGCGCATCGAGGCCGCAGCCGGCGACGGACGTCTGCCGTTCCGCGTGAGCGCGGCACTCGCTCCCGACAGCGACTGGCGCGCCGTCCGCTGCTTCCAGCTCCTCAACGAGCTCGGGCCGCTCGGCGAGGTGGTCGCCTCGGCGCCCACGCAGGCCGACATCGAGGCGGAGGCCGTGGGCACCACGTTCCACGCCGTCGTGCTGCTGAAGCGGAAGGGCCGCGGCCAGGTGGCTCCCGCCACCGTGGAGGCCGCCCTCAAGCTCATCGACGACGTGCAGGTCGTGCAGGTCGTCCCCTACATCGCGGACGCACCCGTCGAGGCGCCGGCCGCCACGCCCGCACCGTCCTCGGACGCGCCATCCCCGGATGCTCCGTCCGAGGCGAAGAGCGCGCCCTCCGCGGTCCATCAGCAGCCGAAGGTGGACTCGCTCCAGCCCTCGGTGCGGGTCGACGTGGACCAGCTGGACGCGCTGATGAACATGGTGGGCGAGCTGGTCATCGACCGGACGCGCATCTCCCAGCTCAGCCGCATCCTGAACGAGGAGTTCGAGGGGCAAGAGCACGTCCAGGCGCTCTCCGAGACCGCGAACCACCTCGAGAAGATGGTGGACGGCCTCCACGCCCGCATGATGAAGGTGCGGATGCTGCCGGTGGGGCTGCTCTTCTCGAAGTTCCCCCGCCTCGTCCGCGACCTCTCCCGCTCGCTGGACAAGGGCATCCGCCTGGAGATGTCCGGCGAGGACACCGAGATCGACCGTTCCGTGATCGAGCAGATCAAGGACCCCCTGGTCCACCTGATCCGCAACGCCTGCGACCACGGCATCGAGGACCGCGACGCCCGTGCCGCCGCCGGCAAGCCGGAGCTGTCCATCCTCCACCTGAGCGCGAAGCACGAGCAGGGCCAGATCGTCATCTCACTGGAGGACGACGGCGCCGGCATCGACGCGGCGCGGGTGAAGGCGAAGGCCGTGGAGCGCGGCCTGATCCCCGCCGACCAGGCGGAACGCATGGGCCTGAAGGAGGCCGTGGACCTCATCTTCGAGGCGGGCCTCTCCACGGCGAAAGAGACCACCGCCGTCTCCGGACGCGGCGTCGGCATGGACATCGTCCGCCGCGACATCGAAGCCGTAGGCGGCCGCATCGAGGTGGAGACGCGGCCCGGCGAGGGCACGGTGTTCCGCCTCCGCCTGCCGCTCACCCTCGCCACGTTCCGCGGGCTCCTCGTGGGGTGCGGGGCGACGACGTACGCGATCCCGCTGACGTATGTGCAGGAGACGCTGCGACCGGACGAGAGCCAGGTGCGCTTCGTCAGCCAGCGGCCGGTCCTGCACCTGCGGACGCGCGACACCGTGATGCCCATGGTCCGGCTGGACAACGTCCTGCAGGCTCGTGGGCGCGCGGGGACGAAGGCGGAGGACAGCCCCTACGTGGTGGTCGTGCGGGCGAGCGAGAGCGAGTCTGACCGGCCGGTCGCGATCGCGGTGGACCAGTTGGTCGGGCAGCAGGAAGTCGTCGTGAAGTCGCTCGGGAAGTTCCTCGGGCGGTCGCGCGGCGTGTCCGGGGCCAGCGTCATGGGAGACGGCCAGGTGGTCCTGATCGTGGACGTCCCCACCCTCATCAAGGCATCACGGCAGAGCGACCTGACGGCCGCGGCCGGGACCGTGTTGGAAAGGATCGCCTCATGAGCGACACAGAGTTCGGGCCGTGGGCCGACCTCATCCAGTTGGGCACCAGGAAGGCGATGCAGGGCCTCTCCGAGATGATCGGCGCGGACATCGAGGTCAACAACCTCTCCCTGCGCTGCGTCCCGGTGACGGAGGTCTCCAACGCCTTCGGCGGCCGCGACGAGGAAGCGGTGGGGATCTACCTCAGCGTCTCCGGCAGCGCGGACGGACACCTGATGCTGATGTACGAACCCGCCATCGCGCTGGCGTTCGTGGACCTGCTGATGGGCCAACCACTGCGCACCACAGACTCCCTGGACGGCATGGGACGTTCCGCGCTGGGCGAGATGGGGAACGTGATCGGTGCGTTCTTCCTCGGCGCGATCGCGGACGCGACCGGCCTGGCGCTGTCGCCCTCGCCGCCGTCCGTGATGACGGACATGGCGGGCGCGCTGCTGGACGTGGTGTCCGCGGACATCCTGCTCACCCAGGACGAGACCTACCTGGCGGAGGCGACCTTCCGCGTGCAGGGACAGGACGTCAACGGCGTGTTCATGGTGATGCCCACCCAGGAGCTGTTCGAGACCATCGTCTCTAGCACGAAGGTGGCGTGATGGTCGCCGCGGCAACAGACCGCGCCGCGGACCGGGCGCTCGGGCTGGGCGAATGGGCGGTCTCGACCAACCCCACCGAGGTGCTCTCCTGCCTCGGCCTCGGATCGTGCGTCGCCGTGGCGGTGCATGACCCGGCGGTGCCGGTGGCGGGCATGGCACACATGGTGCTGCCGGACAGCACCGCCGGCCGCGCCTCCGCGGTGAGCCCCGCCAAGTTCGTCGACCTCGCCGTCCCGCTCCTGCTGGACGCGATGGAGGAGGCGGGCGCGGACCGATCGAGGATCCAGGTGGACCTCGTGGGGGGCGCCTCCATGCTCGGGGCGCCGGGACGCCCGGACACGATGCAGATCGGAGAGCGGAACGCTGCTGCTGCGCGGACCGCGATCGCCAGTCGAGACCTGGCCCTGCGCGGCGAGCACCTCGGCGGGACACAGGGCCGGACCGTCCGGCTGGAGGTCGGGACCGGCCGGTTGGCCGTCACGACGGCAGGCTCCACCGGGGGCCAGAAGGAGTAACGAGGCCGGCACGCCGGCTGAGAGAGGCAAGACAGATGGCAACGATCCTCATCGCAGATGATGCCGCGTTCATGCGGATGAAGAGCGCGCAGGTCGTCCAGGCACTCGGGCACGAGGTCATCGAAGCGTCGGACGGCGTGGAGGCCGTGACGTACTTCAAGGAACGCTCCCCGGACGCCGTGCTCCTGGACATCACCATGCCCAACAAGGACGGCATGGAGGCGCTCCGCGAGATCCTCCAGCACGACCCGGCGGCGAAGGTCGCCATGGTCAGCGCCATGGGGCAGCAGCAGATCGTCATGGAGGCGATCAAGACCGGGGCGAAGGACTTCGTGGTGAAGCCCTTCAACGCGGAGCGCGTGCAGTCCACCCTGATCAAGCTGGTCGGCGTCAGCTAATGACTGCCGAGGGCGCACCAGACGTCGAGGGCGGGATGCCGGCACGGCGCATCCGCGTGCTGGTGGTGGACGACTCCACCACCATCCGCGCGATCCTGCGTCGCCTGCTGGACAACACCGGCGACATCCACGTCGTCGGCTCCGCCGCGGACGGCGCACAGGCGCTGGAGGCCATCGAGCGCCTCCAGCCGGACGTGGTCACGCTGGACGTGGAGATGCCGAACCTGGACGGCCTCCAGACGCTGGAGATCCTGCTCCAGCGCCACCCCGTCCCGGTGGTGATGTGCAGCAGCCTCACCTCGGAGGGCGCTGCCGCGACGATCCGCGCGCTCGAGCTGGGCGCCGTCGACTTCATCGAGAAGCCGAGCATCGGCGCGCTGGACGGGACGCTGGCCGCGACCCTGGCGGAGAAGGTCCGCCACGCGGCGCAGGCGCGCGTCCGTCGGCGCACCTCGGACGGTGGTCATGCGCCTCGCGCCTTCCGAGGTTCCTGGCAGGACCGCATCCTGCTGATCGGAGCGTCCACCGGCGGCCCGTCGGCGATCCGGGAGGTCGTCACCTCTCTCCCCCCGGACTTCGGCCTGCC
>JALOAM010000010.1 GCA_023228765.1 Dehalococcoidia bacterium | reverse complement strand
TCGAGCGAGTGAGCTCGATGCCGGACTGGTCGGTCGCGCGAGCGCGCTCGTACGACTGGACGCGGATCACGTCGGCCCCGAGCTGGGCGAGGTGCCGCGTGGCAATGGGAAGCGCGACCGCCTGCTCGAGCGCGAGCACGCGCACGCCTGCCAGTGCGTCCGTCAGTCCAACCGGGAGCATGCGACCTCCAGCCCTGCGCGCCCATCTCCGCCATGACATGGCGTTCACCCGTTGCGGGCTGCTCGCAAGCCATGGTACAAACCGCCCGCAAACGATTGCGCAATCGGTTACGAGCTACGTATAGACGCGGCGACGCGAAGCAGCAAGTCGTGCAGGGGCTGAGGGAACCGGCTCACAGGGAGGGGACTGATGAACGCTCGACAGGGTTGGCGGACGCGGCAGGTCAGCCGCCGGACAGCACTTCGTGGCGCAGCCGTCGGGCTCGCTGGACTCTCCAGCGCGGCTCTGATCGGCTGCAGCGGCGAGGATGACGAGCCGTCGGGCCCCACGGCCACCGGCACGAGTGAGGGACCGGGCGCGGCACCCTCGGTCACCACGCCCGACGCCGACGCGCGCACGCGCGGCGGGACGCTGAAGGTCGCGCTCGGCTCGGACCCGACCGGCCTCGACCCGAGCACCTCGCGAGGCGGCGGCGACCACCACTACCTCTACAGCATCTTCGACAACCTGGTGAATAACGGTCCGGACTTCAGCGTGAAGCCGGGCCTCGCGACTGAGTGGGAGGTCGTCGACGACCTCACGATCCGCTTCAAGCTGCGGGAGGGCGCAACCTTCCACGACGGTTCGCCCGTGACCGGCGACGATGTGAAGTACACCATCGACCGGCACAAGGACCCGGCCACGCAGTCATACTCGGCTGGCCAGGTGCAGAGCGTCGAGGACGTCGAGGTGGTGGACGACCACAACGTGGTCTTCCACCTGAACGCCATCACCTCGCCGATCTTCGCGATCCTCGGAGACCGCAACGGCATGATCATGCCGCGCGCGGCGACCGAGGCGGCCGGCAGCGACTACAACAACCGCCCCATCGCCTCCGGCCCGTTCAAGGTCGACAGCTGGGCCGTGGACGCCAATGTCCAGCTCAGCCGCTTCGCCGAGTACGCCGAGGACTACCCGTACCTCGACGCGATCGACATCCAGACGGTCCCGAACACCTCCGTGCAGTTCGCGAACCTTCGGAGCGGCAACGCGGACGTGGTCACTGTGGATCCGAAGGACCGCGCGACGGCCCGCACCACCGATGGCATCCAGCTGCACGAGTGGATCTCCACCGCCTACACGCAGGTCAACATCAACACCGCGGTCTGGCCGCTGACGGACATGCGTGTCCGCCAGGCGCTCTCCTGCTCACTGAACCGCCAGGCGATCCTCGACGGGATCTACTTCAGCGAGGGTGAGCTCGCGAACGGGCCGATGACCCGGGCGACGTGGGCGTTCAACGAGAACCTGAAGCCGATCGAAGAGGACATCGAGAAGGCGAAGCAGCTCCTCGCCGCCGCCGGATACGAGGACGGACTCGCGTTCGAGATGGTCATCGTCGCCGACGAGGACCGCGCACCGCTTTCGGAGATGATGAAGGCGCAGTGGGCCCGTGCCGGCGTGGACATGACGATCGTCGCCCGCAGCGCCGAGGAGGGTGGGGCCGAGTACCGCAACCAGCTGTACCCGATGTTCCTGACGTTCTTCTCCGGCCGCGCCGACCCGGACATGACGATCTACGAGAACTTCCACAGCACCGGCGGCTTCAACCGTGCGCAGTTCAACGAGGCGTACGAGCCCAGCGCTGAGCAGCTCGCGATCGACGCGAAGATCGAGGCCGCCCGCCAGATCTACGACCAGGCCGAGCGCAAGGTGATGTACGACGAGATCCAGACGCTGCTCATGGAGCAGGCGTTCGGCATCCTGTTCACGCACCGCACCAACGCCGTGGCGCTGTCCAACCGCGTCGAGGGCTTCCAGCCTTACGGCGACGGGAAGTACCGCTTCCACGAGCTGAGCCTGAAGGCGTAGGACGACCGCGAGGCCGGGACGGCGCAGCGAGGCGAGGTAGGCCGTGCTTCGATTCATTCTCCGGCGAGTCGCCAGCACGGTGCCCGTCCTGGTGATCGTCTCGATCCTCACGTTCTCGCTGACGAACGTCCTGGGAGGCGACCCCCTCCTCGCCCTGATGGGCGAGGAGGAGGGCCGTCTCACCGCCGAGGCCGAGGCGCTGATGCGCGAGGAGCTGGGCCTGAACGACCCGCTCCCCGTGCAGTACCTGAACTGGCTGTGGAACGCCGTGCAGGGCGACCTCGGCACCTCGATCCAGACGGGACAGCCGGTCACCGAGGCGCTGATGGACCGGCTCCCCGTGACGATCCAGCTGGGGGCCGCGGCGTGGGGCTTCGCGCTCGTGTTGGCGATCCCCCTCGGGATGATCGCGGCAATCTCGCGGGACACCTGGAAGGACCAGGCGGCGACGGCCGTCGCGCTGGCCGGGATCGCGATGCCGAGCTTCTGGATGGGCCTCATGCTCATCCTGCTGTTCGCCGTCTGGCTGCAACTGCTGCCGCCGTCGGGTTTCGTGAACATCTGGGACGACCCCATGGCCGCCGCCCGGCACCTCGTCCTCCCGGCGCTCACCCTCGGCGTGGACCTCATCGGATCCGTCGCCCGCCAGACGCGGTCGAGCATGCTCGAGGTGCTCGGGCAGGACTACATCCGGACCGCGCGCGCGAAGGGCCTCGGCGAGCGGATCGTGCTGTCGAGGCACGCGCTCCGGAACGCCATGCTGCCGGTCGTTACCGTGCTCGGACTGCAGTTCGCCAACCTCCTCGGCGGCACCGTGATCATCGAGCAGGTGTTCGCCATCCCGGGCGTCGGGCGGCTGACGCTGGGTGCGGTCTTTGCGCAAGACATGCCCGTGGTGCAGGGCGCCGTCCTGCTCGCGGCGGTGGCGACGCTCGCGGGGAACCTCTGGGCGGACATCATGTACACGGTCTTCGATCCACGGATCCGGGTGGGCTGACATGAGCGATTCATCGGCAACCCTGTCCGCTCCGGCCGCGGTCGCTCCCAACGCCGCCCGAGGATGGGCCCGGCAACTCTGGAAGCTGGCGCGTCAGCACAAGATCGGAGCGGTCGCCTTCGGCGGCGTCGTGCTCATCTGTGTGCTCGCGGCCACCGCGCCGATCATCGCGCCGTACGACCCGTTGGCGCAGGACTACGAGGCGATGCTCAACGCGCCATCGTGGGAGCATCCCTTCGGCACGGACCGCGTGGGGCGGGACATCCTCACCCGCGTGCTGTACGGCACGCAGGTCTCGGTGATGGTCGGCATCGTGGCCGTCGGCATCTCGATCGCGATCGGCGTGCCGCTGGGGCTGCTCTCCGGGTTCGCCGGTGGTGCGGTGGACAACGTGATCATGAGGCTCATGGACGCGCTGCTCGCGTTCCCGCGGCTGATCCTCGCCCTCGCGATCGTCGCAGTGCTCTCGCCCGGTGCGCTCAACGTGATGATCGCCGTCGGCATCGGCTCGATGCCGGTCTACGCGCGGCTGATGCGGAGCCAGGCACTCGCCATCCGCGAGCACCAGTACATCGAGGCGGCGCATTCCCTCGGCATCCCGAACGGGCGGATCATGTACCGCCACATCCTGCCCAATGCGATCTCGCCCATCATCGTGCAGGCCACCCTCGGCCTCGGCTACGCCGTGCTCGCCGAGGCAGGACTGAGCTTCCTCGGCGTCGGCGTGCAGCCGCCGACCGCCACGTGGGGCAGCATCCTGAACCAGGGCGCGCCGCTGCTGGAGCAGGCCTGGTGGGTCGCGTTCTTCCCCGGCGTGGCGATCTTCCTGTTCGTCCTCTGTCTGAACCTCGCAGGCGACGCCCTGCGCGACATCCTCGACCCGCGCCTCCGAGGCCGATAGCCACGCATCGATAGGAGTCACTGCATGACGTCCGCACAACTGGAGATGACGGCATTCCTCGGCAACGAGGACAGCCCCACGATCCGCAACGCCATCCACTCGACGCAGGGAGCGCAGGAGTACGGCTTCCGGGCCGCGCTGGTCGGCGGCGCCACGGTCTTCGGCTGGGCGACCCCGCTGATCCTCGAGGTCCTCGGCAAGGAGTGGCTGGACCAGGGCTGGGCCGAGCTCGCGTTCCGCCGCCCCACGTACCCCGGCGAGGAGATCTCGATCTCCGTCGAGGGCGTCGAGGGCACCGACGACCAGGCAGCGATCACGATCGCCGGCCCGGACGGCGACGTCCGCATCGCGGGCGACCTCGGGCGCGGTATTGCGCCGTGGCTGGACGAGGTACTCCTCAACACGCCAATGCGCGACCCCGAGCCGGAGATGGAGGTGCATCCGCGCCTCACCCACGAGATCGCGCCGGTCGGGCGCCAGCTCGCCGTCCTTGGGCGGACCGAGAGCCTGGAGGACGTCCGGGAGTATGCGCAGCGGAAGCAGCGCACGGACGACCCGATGTTTGTCGGCGAGCGGCCTCGGCTGCACCCCGGCTGGCTGGTGAACCGTCCGACCGCGACGCTGCACCACTCCTTCGACTACGGCCCCGCGATCCACGTGCGGACACACCTGCAGATCTTCGAGCCGGTCTATGCCGGCGAGCCCCTCGTCACCACGGCAACCTTCCGCGAGACCTACGAGAAGAAGGGCAACCACTACGGCGCGTATGACTGCACCACGTACTCGCAGGACGGCCGGGAGCTGATCCGCCAGCGCCACACCACCATCTACGAGGTCGCGAAGCGGAACGCGACCTAGCCTCACCACGGAGGGGAGCCCTCGATGAGTCCTGCGGACACCGGCAGCGCGCTGCCGTCGATCCAGGTCACGGCGCTCAACACCCTGAGCGAGTCCCGCGGCAGCATCCACGACGACGAGAAGGCGCGTGAGATGGGCTACCGCGGCGGCCTCGTGCCCGGCGTCACCGTCCTCGCGTACATGACCCGCCTGATGGGCGAGGCGTACGGACGCGACTGGGCGATCGGCGGTTCGTTCGAGGGCGTCATCCGCCGCCCGGTGTACGAGGGCGATGTGATGACGGTCACGGGCGAGTTCCGCGCGACGGGCGAGGACGGCGAGCAGGTCCACCTCGAAGTCCACGACCCCGAGGGCAACGTCTGCGCGATCGGCGAGGCCCGCACGCCCGCCCCGAGGAGCGCATCGGGGAGCGCATCATGACCGCCTCGCTTCCCCCGCTGACCGAGGAGACCGCGGCACCCGGTACGCGCCTGAACAGCTACGACCGCACGGTGACGCGCGGGGACATCGAGACCTTCCTCAGACGGACGGGTGAGGGGATCGAGGCGTATCTCGACGACGACGTGCTCACCGTCCCATCGGGTCTGCTCATCGGCTTCTATGCACCGCTGATCCACGGCACGTTCCACTACGAGGCCGGTGTCCACGTCTCGAGCGACCTCTCGATCACGCGACTCCCGCTGGCGGACGAGTCGCTGCGCGTCGGCGGGGAGGTACTGCGACTGTTCGAGAAGAACGACAACAAGTACGTCACCTTCAGCGTGGAGGTGGATACCGCCGGCGGCGAACGCCTCGCACGGATCGAGCACACCTCGATCTACGCGCTCCGCAAGAAGGGTTCGTAGCCCGCGGTGCGCATCCTCGAGGTCAGCGATAGCTACGGGGCGGCCGCGTACTGCGGCAAGCTCTTCCGCCGGTGGGGCCACGAGGTGATCCGCGTCGAGTCCCCCGGACTCGACCACGCCGACACCGCCGCCGAGCTCTACCTCAACGGCGGCAAGCAGCGGCTCCTCGCCGACCTCGACAGCCCCGAGGACCGCGCGGCGCTCGACCGGCTTGCCGCGAGCGCCGACATCCTGCTCACCGATCGCTCCGTGAGGGACATCGAGCGACTCGGCCTGCTGGAGGCTGGCGGCGGCGACGGTCCCTCGGTGCGGGTCGCCCTCACGCCGTTCGGCCTCACCGGCCCGTACGCAGGGGCGCCGGCCACGGAGGCGACACTGCTCGCCCTCGGTGGGTACACGAACCTGATCGGTGACCCCGACAAGGCCCCGCTCACGTTCGTCGGGCGGTACGCCTCGTATCAGCTCGGGACGTTCGGGTTCATCGCGGCACTCGCCTCGGCACGGGTGGACGGGACCTCCGTCACGCTCGACCTGTCGGCGATGGAGGCGCTCGCCTCGCTGCACCAGAGCACGTACTCGAAGTACCTCGAGACTGGCATGGCACGAGGGCGGAGCGGGAACCGCATGGACGGCGCGGCGAACTCGCTCCTCCGCGTTCGCGACGGCTGGGCCGGCGTCTCGTTCCAGCAGCAGTTCTGGTTCTCGTTCGCCACGATGATCGGGCGCCTCGACATCGCGGAGGGGCACCCACTCTCCACGCCGGCGGGACGCCTCAAGCACTACGACGATCTCGTCGAGGTGGTCGAGGGCGCGTTCCGCGACCGCACGATGCAGGAGGTCTTCGACGAGGCGCAGGGCCAGTGGCGCATTCCCATCGGCAAGCTCCTCGGCGTCCGCGAAGCCCTTGATGACCCGCACCTGACCGCCCGCGAGTTCTGGCGACCGCTCGAGGGTGCCTCTGCCGACCTCACCTCGATCCGCGTCCCCGGATCGCCGTTCCGGGTCGTCGGCGAGCCGCTCCCCGTCGAGCATGCGCCCGAGGAGCCCGCGCCGGTGACCTCGGTCGTGGCGCCTCCTCCTCGTGCCACGCGAAGCAGCGGTGCCGCATCGGACGTCACAAGGCCGCTCGATGGGGTGCGCGTACTGGACCTGAGCCGCGTCTGGGCCGGGCCGGTGACGGGTCGCATCCTCGGCGACCTCGGTGCTGACGTGATCAAGATCGAGGCGCCGACGAACCGCGGGCCGCGGCACGTGCCGGAGGGGACGCGCGGCTACCTGATCACGGATCAGACGCGCGAGATGCCCTGGAACGCCCAGACCGTGTTCAACCAGCTCCAGCGCAACCGGCGGGGCGTCTGCCTGGACCTGAAGACCGAGGACGGCAGGACGCTGTTCCTCGACCTCGTGCGCGAGAGCGATGTCGTCATCGAGAACTTCAGCGCCCGTGCGATGAGCCGTCTCGGGCTGGGATACGACGTGATGCGCGAGGTGAACCCGCGGATCATCTACGTCCCGATGCCCGCCTTCGGTCGCACCGGCCCCTATCGCGACTACGTCGGCCTCGGTACCAGCGTCGAGCCACTCGCCGCGATCCCCTCGATCCTGGGATACGAGGATGGCGATGCGCGTACCGCTGCGATCGCGATCCCGGACCCGATGGCCGGTACCACCGCCGCCGCGGCCGTGCTGGTAGGTCTCCAGCGCCGCGACGAGACCGGCGAAGGCTGCGAGTTCGACTTCTCCCAGCAGGAGACCGGCACCGCATTCATCGGCGAGTACTTCATCGCCGCACAGCTGGATGGCCGGGAGCCCGGCCGTGCCGGCAACTCACACCCGCGCTACACCCCGCATGACATCTATCCGTGCGGTGGCGACGACGAGTGGATCGCCATCGCTGCGCGCGACGATGCTGAGTGGGCCGCCCTCGCTCGCGTCGCCTCGCAAGGGTGGGACGCCGATCCTCGCTTCGCGACCGCCGAGGCACGCCGCACGCACCGCGCCGACCTCGACGCTGCCGTGGCTGAGTGGACCTCCACGCAGCCCAAGCTCGACCTC
Source organism: Dehalococcoidia bacterium (assembly GCA_023228765.1). Taxonomy (GTDB): domain Bacteria; phylum Chloroflexota; class Dehalococcoidia; order UBA2979; family UBA2979; genus W-Chloroflexi-9. Next base: position 28,062 of record JALOAM010000010.1, on the reverse strand, counting down.
ACCCGTCGCCTCATGGACGCGGGCGTCCCCGCAGGCGCCGTCCTCACGGGCCCCGAGCTCCTCGCCGACCCGCACCTCGCCGCGCGAGGCTACTTCGCCGACCTCACGCATCCCGGCACCGGCCCTCAGCGCTTCGACGGCGCCCCCTTCATTGCGAACAACCGCCGAGGACACGACTGGTGGCAGCCGACCCCCATGCTCGGCGAGCACAACCGCGAGGTCCTCGAAGATGTGTTAGGCCTCGACGCTGCGCGGATCGACCAGCTGGAGGCAACGGGGGTGCTTCGGAGCTCCCCGCCGGAGTAGAGGCGCACGGCGCCTACCCTCGGGCGGCGGCTGCCTGCAGTGCGGCCCGGTCCTGCGTGAGGATGTAGGAGACGAAGCGCCACTGGCCGTCGGGCTGACGGACGGCCACCTGCGTACAGAACGCCGGGATCACGCGAGGCGCCTCACCCGGGGCGCCGATCGTGTTCTCGAGCGCCCCCGTCAGTACCGCCGCGTTGCCGTAGATCCGCGCGAGGAGGGCGCCACGCGTCGGGCGGCGCGGACTGGTGCGGATCATCGCGATGTATTCGGTCTTCGTGACGCTCCGGCCGGGGGCGAGGATGTGGACGTAGTCGTCCGCGAGCACGTCCGCGAGGGCGTCGAGGTCGCCCGTGCCGATCGCCTCGCAACGTCGCGTCTCCAATGCCAGGAGTTGCTCGGCGGTCATGGGCGAGCCTCCGAGGCCGGCGAGGGGTCCCGGAGCGGGGTGAGCTGAACGGAGGCAACACGCCACGCGCCATCCTCGCGCACCGCAACCTGGTGGCAGACGGCACGGGTGGCCGTCGGACGGCCCTCGCTGTCGGCGCCGTGATTGACCTGCTCGCCTACCAGCACCGCCAGGTCGCCGTAGACGCGGATGTCCAGCGCTCCGCGCTCGGAACGTCGAGGCCGTGCCGCGACCGCAGCGAGGTGCCCGGCGCGATCATCGACGCGACCGGTCATGTGCACGTGCAGGTAGTCATCGGTCAACATCGCGCGGAGCGTGTCGAGATCGCCCGCACTGATCGCGCGACAGCGGGCATCCTCCAGGGCCGTGAGCACTGCAATGTCGTCGAGGGAGGCGGTCATGAGGCGGGCTGTCGCTTGGGCGTGATCTGCCAGGAGACGAACCGCCACGCGCCGCCATGCTTCACCGCCACCTGCGTCACGAACGCCTCGACGACGCGCACGGGACGATCGGGGTATCGCATGGTGTTGGTGATGTTGCCGGTCAGCACCGCGGTGTCGCCGTAGACGCGGACGTGGAGGTTGTGACGCTCGTGGGTACGAGGGCCGGCCTTCAGTTCCGCGACATAATCCTCCCGCCCCGACGTCGTCCCGCCACCGAAGACGTGCAGGTAGTCCTCGGTGAGGGTCTCCGCGAGCCCGACAAGGTCGCCCGCGGCGACAGCCGCGCAGCGTCGCCGCTCCAGCTCCAGGACTTCATCTGCTGGGTCCATGTGGGCCTCCGAGGGACTGACTAGAACTCACTCGTGGGCGCGGCCACCATCGGGTTCGTGACGCGGCCGACCTTCTCGATCTCGACCTCGACCACGTCGCCCGGCTTCAGGAACACGGGAGGCTTCCGCGCGGCGCCGACGCCGGCCGGTGTGCCCGTGACGATGAGGTCGCCGGGGTTGAGGGCCAGCACCTGCGTGACGTACTCGACCAGGCGGCCCACGGAGAAGATGAGGTTGGAGGTGTTGGCGTCCTGCATCACCGCTCCGTTCACCCGAGTGGTGAGGCTCAGGCCGTCCGCCGGGTCGCCTACCTCGTCCGCGGTGACCAGCGGGCTCATCGGACCGCTGCGCTCGCCGTTCTTCCCGAGGGTCCACTGAGGCGTCGCGCGCTGGAAGGTGCGGGCGCTGAGGTCGTTGAAGGCGCAGTAGCCGAACACCCCGGACAGCCCCGTCCGCTCGTCGACCCGGAACATCCGCCGCCCGACGACCGCCCCAAGCTCGCCCTCCCAGTCGTACGACTCCTCGACGACGGGGCACTCGTCACCATCGCTCACGAGGCTCGCGGTCCACCGGCCGAAGATGACCGGCAGGGTGGGGAGGTCGGCCTCGCTGCGTCCGCCTTCGAGGGCGTGATCACGGTAGTTGAGCCCAACGCACACGACGCGAGCGCCGGTCGGTACCGCCGGAACCTGCTTCACGTCCGCGAACCGCACCGCCGTTCCTCGGGCGGCGCGGATGCCCTCCCCCGGGTCGCGCCAGAAGGCGTCCCGCTCACCGAGGGGCGAGATCGTCTCGCCCGAGGCGTCGACTTCACCGATCAGGATGCGGTCGCCTGATTCATAGGCAGCAAGCTTCACGCATGTCCTCCCGGGGTGGCGTCGACACTCACACGGGTGGCGTGCTGTCGCAGCAAGTCCTTGCCGTAGTCGTTGCCGTTAGGCGTGCGGACGATGGTATGGATGTGGCACTTAGCCGGTTCGTCGTTCGTGAGGAACACGCCGGAGTGATGGTCGAACTCGCACATGATCACCGGGCTCTGGATGCGGAAGTAATACGGGTCGTCGTCGCCATAGAGGCCGATCCAGCTGAAGTAGGTCTCGTCCAGATGGCGTTCGACCTCACGGAGGCGAGCGGCGTGTGCGCCGGCCGGGAGGTACTCGACGAACATCCCGCAGAGCGCCAGGAGCGCTGACCGCTGCTCCGGCGTCATCTCCACCCCTCGGACGCCCTCGTATGGGATGACGCGGTTGTCGTGGAACGCACCGCCCAGGTGCCGCTGGTCTGCGGGGTGCCAGCGGTCCGGCGGCATCGCGGGGTCATGCATCTGCTGGTAGATCTGCGCGCGGTCGCGCTGCTCCCGCGGGAGCGACCGCATGAGGTCGAGCCCGGCGCGCTCCTCGGCGGTGAAGATCGTGACGCCCGCGTTCGGGCCTTCGTCGATGATGTTCGGTTCCGCGCCCATGAAGGTGGGAGAGATCGCGATCTGGCGACCGATCAGCAGCACGTTCATCGCCAGGTGGTGGCCGTGGATCTGCCAGCCCCACGGCTGGTCCAGGGAGGGCTCCCCGAAGAGCGAGAAGTTGTAGCTGAACTCGTTCAGCACCCTCGGCCCGCCCACCAGCTCGCCGAGGAAGTGGTTCACCTTCATACAGGCGCGTGCCTTCTGAAACCCGCGCTCCGAGAGACTCGCGCGCATGACCTCCAGGATGGCGTCGCGCAGCTCTGGTCCGAGTTCCTCCAGGCGGAGGCCGTACCTGTTCACGTAGAGCTCCGGGTTGCTCCACATCCGCCAGTTCACCGCGTCGATCGGGAAGCACACCTTCGAGCGCTCGTCGTCCGTGCATACGCCGAGGACCGCCTGTGCCGCCGCGACCATCGCTTCGCTCGGTGCATCGTGACCGGCCAGCGTGAACAGGTCGGGGATCACGGTGCCGTCCGTGCTGATACCGGTGAACGGCTGCGCCAGCCGCTCGTTCCACGCGTCCGCGAACGCTCGTCCTCGAGGCGTCGCGAGGCGTGAGTCGGCATGGCTGTAGGCGTCCCGCTCCGCGATGCCGACGCGTGAGCGGTAGTCAGGGCCCGGCAGGATGTCGCGGAAGTTGTTGTCGGCCACGGGACGAACTCCTTCGACCTGCCGGCTACGCCGCTGCGTTCGTGTGGACAGCTGTCAGGGCCGGCATGACGTGCTCGGCGAACAGGTCCATCGTCCGGCGCGCCTCCTGGTGCGACAGGTCGCCCCACTGGAACGCCGGTGCGAAGTACGTGTGGTTGGGGCCGAGTCGCTCCATGGACTCGCGGAGGACATCGCGGACCGTCTGAGGCGACCCGAAGATCACACCGCCGCGACGGGCCGGGCTGCCCTCGGCGTCCCAGTCTGGCGCGGCCGGGCCGGGACCACCGTCGAGGCGCAGCGAGGTCGCGCGGAAGTTGGACTGGTAGACCACCCAGGCGCGTTCCGCGATCTCGGCGGCTTCCTCGTCGGTCTCGGCGATGACGATGCGCCGCGTGGACCCGGCGATCGGCTCCTCACCCTGGTACGCGGGATCGCCTGAGGCACGCTTCGCCGCCCACGTCTCGGCGAAGTAGTCGTAGGCCTCGCGGTCGCCGACGCCGATGACGTTCATCGCGCCGTCCGCTGCACCCCTCAGGTTGCCGGCGTACCAGAAGCGCATCGGCTTCTGGTAGCTCGTGAAGTTGGTCGGCAGGTGTTCGTAGGAGTGGTGCTTCCTGGTGTGGTCGAACTCATCCGAGGCCAGCGTCAGGCGGAGCACCTCGAACGTCTCCTGGAAGCGTTCGCGCGCCTCCTCCGGTGCGTGGCCGAACCACTCGTGCTCGACGTCGCGGACGCCCCGCCCGACGCCCGGCATCAGCCGGCCGTGGCTCAGGTTGTCCACCATGCACAGCTCCTGCACGAGACGCACGGGGTTGTACAGCGGCAGGACTAGCACCAGCGAGCCGAGCCGGATCGTCGAGGTCTCCCGCGCCGCCGCGGTGAGGAACACCAGGGGCGAGGGCGCCATGTCCAGCGGCGTGAGGTGATGCTCGGCTACGTGGTAGCCGTAGAAGCCGTAGCCCTCCGCGCGCTTCAACAGGTTGAGGCGCTCGTCATACTGCTGCGCCAGCGGGATGCCTTGCTGCTGCTCGAAGTGATCCCACCAGCCGATTCGCAACGTCATGCGCCCTCCCGGAGTCGCCCACTCGCCATGTTGTGCGGTGGGTGGGCGCCACCTTATCGTGTAAGGACAATTCGTCAAGCAGCTCAACGGCTGCGAGGAGGCCCGATGGCCCAGCAACCGGTAGGGAGCGACACGGGCCTGTCCGACCACCGGGCTGCTCGCCCCGTCGACACGGCTCGGGCACACGCCACGACCTTCGGCGCGCAGGCGGAGCAGCAGGAGGCAGCCGGCGCGCTGACCGAGGCATCCCTCGCGCCGTTGCGGGACGCGAACCTCTTCGGACTGATGGCGCCCGCGGAGCTTGGCGGCCTCGAGGCGTCGCCGTGCGACACGCTCGAGACGTTCGAGGAGGTCTCCCGCGCCGAGGGCGCCGTCGGGTGGGTGCTGACGACCTGCGCGTTCGCCACGGGACTCGCGGGCGCCTTCCTCGGTGATGACGCCGCCGCCGAGGTCTTCCGCGACGGGATGCCGATCATCGCGGGCGCGGGTGCACCGGTCGGCCGCGCACGCACCGTGGAGGGTGGCTTCGTCCTCGATGGGCGCTGGAGCTATGGCAGCGGCATCCGCCACGCGACGCACACGCACAACGGCGCCCTGATCCTCGACCCGGACGGCGAGGTCCGGTCAGACCTCGGGCCGCACATCTTCGTCACCCCAATCGAGGCGGCGACGCTGGACGACCAGTGGGATGTCCTCGGACTCCGTGGGACCGGGAGCGTGGACTACGCGATCGAGGACTGCTTCCTGCCGGATGGGTTCGGGCACCAGACCCGCGGCGCGGTGCAGCGACGGGGCGGCGCGACGTACACCATCGGCACCGCTGGCATGTCCACCATCGCCCACACCGGGTTCTTCCTCGGTATCGGTCGCCGAGTCCTCGACGAACTCGCCGACGTCGCGAGGACGAAGGGTGCACCGGGCTCGCGTCTCACGGACAGCGAGACGTTCCTCGATGGCTACGCGGCCGCCGAGGCCGGCTACCGCGCAGCCCGAGCCCTCGTGTTCGAGACCTGGCGGGCGATCGAGCACCGAATCGCCCTCGGCGCGGCAGTCGATGTCGGGCACATCGCGGCGGCCCAGGTCGCCATGTGTCACCTCGCGTCGGCGAGTACGGATGCGGCGACGTTCGCCTACCAGGCGGGAGGCGGGACGAGCCTCCGCCAGGGCGCGCTCCAACGCGCGTTCCGCGATACGTTCGCCGGACGACAACACGCGCGGGTCTCGGGCGCGGTCATGCGCGCCAACATGCGGACACTACTGTTGGCGGGGCCCTCCGAGGGCACCAGCAACGGGCGTGCCTGAGTGCCTCCCATGCGGACGAGCGGCGCCCGGCTAGTCAGGAAGTCTTCGATGGCGGAGAAACGCCCACCGAACCCGTCCCGCGCACGTGCTGCCTCGAAGCGTCGCGAGCCCCTGAGCCGCGAGCGGATCATCGCCGCGACCATCGAGATCATGGATCGGGAGGGCTTCAACGGCTTCACGATGCGGAAGCTGGGAAGCGCCCTCGGCGTCGAAGCGATGTCGGTCTACGAGTACTTCAAGAGCAAAGAAGAGCTGCTGCTGGCGGTGCGCGGGCACTTCTACAGCCAGCTCCACGTGGAGGTACCCCCGGGCACGCCGTGGTACGAGGAACTCCGGACCGTGATGATGACCTCGTACCGGATGGGGGTGGATCACCCCAGCTTCGTCGCCGTCCACCTCCATGTCGTGAGCGTCCCGGAGTCCCGGCGGCGCGGCACGCGGGACATGGAGCTTCTCCAGGGAGCAGGATTCAGCAAGGACGAAGCTGCCGGCGCGATGCTGGCGCTCGTCTCCTACGTGACCGGGTTCCAGTTCCGGATGGTGCTCACCACCCCCGCCGCCAACCCGCTCTCCCACAAGTCACGCGACGACGCCTTCCAGATGGGCCTCGACGCCATCCTCGCGGGCCTGCGCGCGCACGCCCGCTCCCGCCAGGCCGAGTGACCGCCCACCGAGGCACGCACGAGAAGGAGCCCCCATGCCCGTCGTCCGCCTGAGGCAGGTCTTCGTCCCCGCAGCAGACGTCGAGGATGCCGCGCGCGTCTTCGCCGACGTCCTCGGCCTCGATCTCCAGTTCCGCGACGGTGACCGCTGGGTGCAGTTCCGCGCCGGCGATGTCAGCCTCGCGGTCGCCTCGACCGAGGAGGCAGGCGGCGCCGAGCATGGCCGCGCGGTCCCCGTGTTCGAGGTCACCGACCTCGATGGCCACGTGGAGCAGCTCCGCGCCTCGGGCGCGACGGTCACGACGCGTGACATGGGCGAGCACGGCCGGACGGCGCTCGCGACCGTGGAGAGCGGACTCGCGATCTCACTGCTCGAGTTGCCACCCCGCGACTGACGCGGCTGACCTGCCGCGCTACTCCCGCGCCGAGGCCCACGCGGTCCAGAGGCGCGCGTACGCGCCACCGGACGCGACGAGCTGGTCGTGTGTCCCGGCCTCGACGATGCGGCCGGCGTCCATCACCACGATGCGGTCCGCCTCGACGGCCTGCGAGAGCCGGTGGGCGATCACCACGCTCGTCCGGCCCTCGATCACGGTCGTCGCCGCGGCCTCCAGCGTGCGTGCGCCCGCACTGCCGGCCTCCGCCGTGGCCTCGTCGAGGATCACGACGGGCCGGTCCGCGAGCAGCAGCCGCGCGAGGGCGATCTGCTGGGCCTGGGTCGAGGTCGGCATATGCCCACCCGATCCGACCGGGGTGTCGAGGCCGGCCGGGAGTGCCTCCACCCAGCCGAGGGCTCCGACGGCTGTGAGGCTCTCGCGGAGCGCGGCATCGCTTGCCTCGGGCCGCGCGAGGCGCAGGTCGTCCGCCAGCGTGCCGGCGAAGACGTGGGTCTCCTGCGACACCATCGCGACCGTCCGGCGCAGCGCCTCCGGAGCGATCGCCGTCGCCGGGACGTCGCCCACGCAGACATGGCCCTCGGTCGGCTCGATCGCGCCGATGAGGAGCTTCGCGACCGTCGTCTTACCCGCGCCACTCGCACCGACCAGCGAGATGTGCTCGCGCGGCGCGATACGCAGATCCACCCCGTGCAGCACCTCGTGCCCCGCGTCGTAGGCGTGGCTCACCCCTTCGAGGGCCATCGAGGCGTCCGCCGGAGCGGCGGCCTCGATACGCTCGCTGGACAGGGGCATCTCCGCCACGCCGACCAGCCGTGCGAGCGCCGGGACGGAGGACTGCACGTCGTCGAACAGCGCGAGGAGCGTGTTGATCGGGTCGAACAGCCGGTGGAAGTACAGCGCTGCCGCCGTCGCCATGCCCACCGTGACCGCATCCGCGCGCACCAGGAGGAAACCGGCGACGAGGATCGCCGTCATCCCCACGAACTCGGCGAGATTGAGCCACCCGAAGAACCACGTCCGCAGGTTCGCGGCGCGCAGCGCGATCCGCACGACGCCCTCGGACCCCGCGGCCGCGGCGGTCAGGTGCGGCTCCTGTAGCCGGAACGCGCGCACCGTGCTCGCACCGTCGATCGAGTCGTAGAGCGTCTGCGAGAGCTCGCCCTCGGCGGCGCGCTCGGAGGCATACACCGGGCCCGACGCGCGGAGGTACCAGCGCAGCGTCAGCGCCTGGATCGGCGCCGCGCACAGCGCCGCGAGGGCGAACCGCCAGTCGAGGACCCCGAGTCCGACCACCGTCAGCCCGATCGTCAGCCCGGCCCCGAGCACCGCGGGGAACGCCTCGCGCACGGAGGTGGACACCACGGACACGTCGCCGGAGACGCGGGCGACGAGGTCCCCGGTCCCCGCGCGCTCGACGAGGCCGATCGGCACATGCAGTGCCCGCTCCACCACGCGCTCGCGCAGCCTCGCGAGCATCGCCTCGCCGAGTTGCGCGATCAGCGACGTGCCCAGGGCCGTGCCCACGGCAGCGGCGAGGGTGGAGAGCAGGAGGATCAGCACGGGCGTGATCAGCGCATCCTCGTCCGCGCCCTCGACCACGCGGTCCACGATGCTGCCGAGGACGGGCGGACCCACGAGTGCGGCGATGTTGCCGGCGAGCAGCATCGTCGCTGCGCCGGCCGCGAGGAGTCCGTGGGGGCTCATCAGCGCGCGGAGGGCGTCGCGGACCTGCCGGCCACTCGCCACCGGCAGCAACTGATGCCGCGAGTTCATCGGTGACGTCATCCGATCGCCTCCCGGTACTCGGGCGATGTGTGCGTCAGTTCCTCGTGCGCGCCCTCGGCAGCGACCTGTCCGTCCAGCACGAGGACGACGCGGTCGGAGGCCGCCAGCAACGCCGGGCTCGTGGTGAGGATGATCGTGGTGCGGTGCGGACGCGCCTCCGCCAGGCCGGCGGCGATCCGCGCCTCCGTCACGGAGTCGACCGCCGTGGTCGGATCGTGCAGCACGAGCACCGGTGGGTCGGCGGCGAGCGCCCGGGCGAGGGCAATGCGCTGCCGCTGGCCACCGGACAGCGAGCGCCCGCGCTCCGTGACGTGCGAGTCCCAGCCCTCCGGCAGCGCGCCCACGACTTCGTCCGCCGCGGTCGCCTCGGCGATCCGTTCCAGGTCTGCGGCCGAGGGCGACCACGGGGCGAGGTTCTCGCGGAGCGGGCCGGCGAAGATCGCCGCGTCGTGCGGCGCGACCACCAGCGCCGCGCGCGCGGCGGCGAGGTCGATGGAAGGCAGTGGAGCTCCCTCCAGCAGGACGCGCCCGCTCGCCGCCTCGTCCTCGCGTGCCAGCAACTGCACCAGGGTCTGCGCGTCGCTCCCGTGAGGCGCGACGATGCTCACCATCTCGCCGGGCGCGACCGCGAGTGAGAAGTCCCGCAGCGTGCCGTGCGTGACGCCCTCGAACGCGAGGGCGCCCTGCGGCGTGGGGAGGAGGGTGTCGCCGCCCTCGGCTCCGTACGGCGTCGCGAGGACGGCGGCAATGCGCTCCGCCGAGGCACGGGCGCGGGCCAGCATCGCGCCGCTGTACGCGAGCCTCGTGAACGGCCCGATCAGGAACTGCGTCAGCCCCACCGCCGCGATCAGGTCGCCCACGCTGATCTCGCCCGCCAGCGCGAGCCGCCCGCCGACGTACGCAACCAGCGCGAGGAACGCGCCCACGAGGAGCATCGCCATCGCCTCGTAGCCCGCGAAGAGACGCGCGGCGCGCACCGCGGCGTCACGCGAGGCGCCGCTCGCGTGCAGGTAGCGCTGGGCCCCGGCGCGCTCCGCACCGATGCCCTTCAGCACCCGCAGGCCGCTCACGAGGTCTGTCGCAATGCCGGCGGCGCGCGCTGCCTCGGCCTGCTCCCGGCTGGCGCGCGCCTCCAGGGGGCGTCCCAGCAGGTGGAGCACGCCGACGATCGGCGGCAGCCCCGCGAGGATGAGCAGCCCGAGGCCCGGCGAGACGCGCAGGAGGATCACCGCCGCCACCAGGAGCGCGGCGACGGCCGCCGCGTTCGCCGCGACCAGCACGGCCACGCTGGCGGCCTGTCGCGCATCCGAGGTGGCGATGTTCAGCAGTTCGCCTGGCATCCGGCTCGCGGACAGTCCCCCGCCGGGGTGCACGACGCGGCGCGCCACCAGCAGGCGTAGGTCGTGACTCGCACGTTCCTCGACGCGCATGGCGACACGGTGCCCGTAACGCCACGAGAACGAGAGCCACACGAACACCACCGCGAGGACGCCGAGCCACAGCGCGAGCGAGGACCAGTCGCCGGGCTCGATCGCGCGGTCGATCGCCTGCCCCAGCACCAGCGGGACCATCGACTCGCCCGCCTGGTGCGACATCAGGAGGAGCGACGCCCCGGCGACATCCCTCGGCCGATCGAGGATCGTCCGCCGCAGGATCCGCCCGGCGGTCCATCGCTCAGCTCGTGTGCTCGCCAGGATGTGTCCTTCTACCGCGGCGGCATCCCCCGCCTCTGTACGACCTCGATCGCGGTGTCCCGGCTAGTGAAGCGTGTTCCGAGCACCCGATCGAGGCGCGACTACCCGAGCTGCCGGCCGCGTCCCTCGGCGGCCTCGATGATGGCGTCCGCCAGGCGGGGCAGTGCCCACCGCACGCTGAGCGTGGTGGGGCTGAAGATCGCGCGGAGCATCTCCGGGGAGATGACGACGTACCGCCCCTCCCGCACCGCCGGGAGGTCCCGGAAGAGCGGATGGGACTCCCACGCCTCCATGCTCGCCTCGCCCGTGTCGTAGGAGATCAGGAGGTCGGCATCCTCGAGCAGGTTCAGTTGCTCCTCGGAGATCGGTGCGTTGTCGTCCGGCCCGATCGCCGCGAGCGTCATGCCGAGGTCGGCGACGATGCGGCCCGACGCGCCCGAGGTGGCTTCCGCGAACCACGTCCCGTCGTACATCCCGTATGCCATCGTGACCACGCGGTCCGTGTACGAGGCCAGACGGGCACGCTGCTCGTCGAGGACCTGATCGGTCTCGGCGATCGCCTCCTCGGCAGCGTCCTCCAGGCTGAGGGCTTCGCCCACGGCGCGTTGCGGGAGCCGCCACCCGGTCTCGTCAGCACTGGCCGCCGGCAGGGAGATCGTGGGGGCGATCGCCGAGAGCTGGTCGTAGCCAAGGTCGCCGCCCCAGTACCAGTCACTGAAGATCACGTCCGGCTCCGCCGCCGCGATCCGCTCGAGGTCGAACTCGCTGACGAGGTCGTACCGTTCCAGGCCCGCCTCGCCCGCTGCCTCTGCCCACGGGGTCACGCCGGTGTCGTAGCGGTTCGAGTAGCCGTAGAGGACCGGCCGTGCCCCGATCGCCAGCAGGTTGTCGAGTTCGAAGAAGTCACTGGCCGCGACGATCCGCTCGGGACGCGCCTCCAGCGTCGTCTCACCCATGTGGTGCGTGATCGTCCGTGGGTACCCGGCGCCGCCGTCCTCAGTCGCGGACGGCGTAGCCGTTGCTGTGTTCGCGGTCGTCGAGGTAGCCGTAGCGGTCGGCGTCTCGCTCGAGTCGCTCTCCGAGTCGTCCCCGCAGGCCGCGAGGAACGCGACCGCGAACGCCGAGGAACCGATCCCCGCAAGGAAGTGGCGGCGTGAGATCTCCGCGCGCGCTGCTGCCAGGTGTCGATCATGGTCCATGCTGACCTCCGCGCCTCTGCCGGTCGCGACCGCGTCGGCCCGGTCGGGCGTCGACTGCGCGTCGCCCTGGATAGATGGCGTTGAATACACGAATTAGGTCTTACTAACTCTTGCACGTAGTCAATACACGGCACTGGCTAGGCGCAACCGGCCGCCGCCAGCAACCTCGGACGCAGCCCGTTGGCTCGGACTCCTCGTTCTTTACGTGCCCCCAATCCACGGGCAATCCCGCCTGATCGTCGCCTCGGTATTCCTGTCAGGACACCAACGACAGACACACCCGAGGGGAACCACATGACATACGACGGGGACACGGTGCGGTTCACGAGTTGGCGCTCGCGGCGGCTCTCGCGGCGGAACGTCCTGCGGACGAGCGGGCTCGGTGCTGCCGGGCTCACGGCCGCCGCGCTGATCGGCTGTGGCAGCGACGACGAGGACACCGGTGGGAGCGGCGGCACGTCCGGCGCCTCGGGCGGTGGGAGCGCCGGCTCGAACGTGCAGACCTCCGGCCAGTCCGCCGCCTTCGAGCGGAAGGGGACGCTGTTCCTCCGCGACACCCCCCAGACGCAGGACTTCCACCGCCACACGGGCACGATGCCCTCGCCGTCGCTGGTCTGCGACACGCCGACGGCCATCGACGCATCGGGCGCGACGCAGCTCTTCCTCCTCGACGCGATGGAGGCCCCCGACGCGGCGAACTACACGTTCACGTTCAAGCCGGGCGTGAAGTTCCACAACGGCCGCGGGATGACCGCCGAGGACGTCCGCCTCAACTTCGAGCGAATCCGCGCCACCGACGGTGCATGGATGAAGGGGACCGCCGACGGCATCAGCTCGATCGAGACGCCGGACGAGCAGACGGTCGTGGTCACCCTCGACGAGCCGTACTCGCCGATGCTCTCGCTGCTCTCCGAGATGTGGATCATGGCCCCGGAGTCACCCGGGTGGGACGGCACGATCACGGAGCCGATCGGCACCGGACCGTTCGCCTGGAAGCAGTGGATCCCCAACGACCGCATCGACCTCGAAGCGCACACCGAGTACTGGCAGCCGAACCGACCAGCGATCTCGGCGATCCAGGTCAAGAACCTGGAGGGCGACCCGATTCCCGCGCTGCTCGCGGGCGACGTGCACATCTCCGGCATCACCGTCACGCAGCGCGCACTCGTGGAGGGCAACCCGGACGTCAACCTGCAACTTGAGAAGGCGACCTCCTGGGAGTTCCTGTCGTTCAACAACCGGTCGCCCCGCGCCCCATTCGATGACCTCCGCGTACGACGGGCCATCGGCCACGCGCTGGACAAGGCCGCCCTCAACGAGTTCGCGAACGGCGACACCGGCATGGTCGCAGACCAGATGGCGCCGCCGAACTCGTTCTACTGGTCCGATCAGATCGTGGACCCCTTCGCCACCCCGAACCTCGCCGAGGCGCGCAAGCTCCTCGCGGCGGCCGGGGTCGGCGACCTGCGCGCCGTGATGCCGGTGAACTCCACCCCCGCGAAGCCCGAGGTGGTCGCGGCGCAGCTCCGCGAGATCGGCGTCGAGTGCGACCTGCAGGTCGCGGACGACGTGACCACGGAGACGCGCCTGCAGAGCTACGACTGGGACCTGTACTTCGCGGGCTCCGGGACGCGCTCGGACATCGCGCTCCGCTTCGTGCGGATGATGTCGGACGGCCCGAACCCGGGCCTGTGGGGCGGCCCCCAGAACGCCGACTACGACCGGCTCGTCAAGGAAGCCTGGGCCGAGGTCGACGCCGAGGCGCGGAAGGCGAAGTACCTGGAGGCGTGGCAGGTGGTGATGGACAACCTGTTCACCATCGTCGCCTACCACCGGGCCGGCCTGACGGCGTCTCGCAAGGAGGTCGTCGGCTGGGAGACCGGCGCGATGGCGAACTTCAACCGCATCGACGGCGGCGTCAGCCACATCACGCTTGCCTGATGGCCACCCAGACACCCCTCCAGACCCCACCGAGGCGGCCGTCCACCGCGAGGCCGGCCCCATCCACTGAGCCCGTCCCCGCGACCTTCGGGGCGACCGTCGGGACCACCGTTGCGGCGCCCTCCCCCTCTGAGGTGCGCCGCGACGGCCCGACGGCCGTCCCCGGCCATGAGCGGCGGTTCCGCCGCCCGAGGCGGCTCCAGCTGTGGATCGGCCTCGCGATCGTCGGCACGGCGGCGCTCGTCGGGCTCCTCGCCCCGTGGCTGGCGCCCTACGACCCGCTCGCCCAGGACATCTACGCGCGGTTCGAGGGCCCGTCGCTCGCGCACCCGCTCGGCCTCGACGACTTCGGGCGGGACATGCTCTCGAGGATCATCTACGGCGCGCGGATGACGCTGATCACGGGCGTGGCGGCGATCGCCCTCGCACTGCCCGTCGGCGCACTGCTCGCCGCATGGGCCGGCTTCGCGCGCGGCTGGACGGACGCTGTGCTGATGCGCCTGCTGGACGTGCAGCTCGCGTATCCCGGCATCCTGCTCGCGCTGGTCCTCATCGTGACCATGGGCCCGAGCCAGCGGTCCGTGATCGTCGCGCTGGCGGTCGGATACGCGCCGTACTTCAGCCGCATCGTCCGCGGCGCTGTCCTTCGCGAGGGCGCGATGGACTACGTGACGGCGGCGAGGGCGCTCGGGCGGAGCGAGCCGATGGTGCTCCTGCGTCACATCGGACCGAACGTACTCGGCCTGATGGTGGTACACGCGTCCTTCGCCGTCGCCGGGGCGATGGTGAGCGAGGCGTCGCTGTCATTCCTCGGACTGGGCGTCTCGCCGAGCACCCCGTCGTGGGGGCGGATGCTCTCCAACGGCACGCAGGTCGTGTACGTCGCACCACACATCGCCATGGTCCCCATCGTCGTGCTCAGCGTGGTCATCGCGGGCTGGTACCTCCTCGGCGAGGGCTGCCGCGAGTGGCTCGACCCGCGGCGGAAGTAGGCACACCGATGCTGAACTACGCGGCCCGCCGCATCCCGCAGGTGATCCCCACCCTGCTCCTCGCCTCGATCGTCACGTTCGTCCTCCTGCAGCTCGTCCCCGGCGACATCACCGACGTGCTGGCGGTGGAGGGCGCCGTGTCCGACGAGGCGAAGGAGCAGATCCGCGCGGACTACGGCTTCGACCAGCCGGCACCGGTGCAGTACCTGCGCTGGATGGGCAACCTGCTGACCGGTGACCTCGGCCACTCGTACTGGACGAACCAGCCGATCGAGGACCTCTTCCGCCACGCGTTCCCGAAGACCGTGATGCTCACCGCTGCGTCCATGGCCGTCGCGGTCGCGATCGGCATCCCGCTCGGGCTCCTCGCGGGGGCGTTCAAGGGGTCCGTCTTCGATTACCTCGCGACGGCGCTCGCGACGCTGATGACCTCCGTGCCCACGTTCGCCATCGGGATCCTCGCGCTGCTGTTGTTCGCCGTGCAGCTCCAGTGGCTCCCGGCAACGGGGAGCCTCGTGCTGCCGGCGTTGGTGCTCGGCGTGGACATCTCGGGCTCCATCGTGCGGACGCTGCGCTCTGACGTGCGGGCGGAACTCCAGTCGGACTACATCCGCACCGCGCACGCGAAGGGCGTCGCCCCCCGGCACGTGCTGTCCCGCCACCTCCTGAGGAACTCGATGACCGCGACGGTCACGGTGCTGGGCCTCGTCCTCGGCAACCTCCTCGGCGGAACGGTGATCGTGGAGACCGTCTTCAACTGGCCCGGGATCGGCAGCCTGACCATCAACGCGATCCGCAACCGCGACTACCCGGTGGTGCAGGCGATGGTGATGGTCATGACCCTCGCCTTCGTCCTCGCCAACCTCGCCGTCGACCTCATCTACGGACTCCTCGACCCGCGCGTGCGGACCTGAACCCAACGACCAGGACGAAAGCGAACATCGATGACGACCGAACTGACCCCACCAAGCATGGCCACCCGCACCCCGGGCACCGAGGGCGGCCCGACGATCGTGATCTGCTTCGACGGCATGGCGCCCGCCTACCTCGAACAGACCGAGACGCCCGTCTTCGACCGGCTCGGCGAGGAAGGCCGCTGGCTCACCGGGCGGTGCCAGTTCCCGAGCGTGACCAACGTGAACAACGTCTCGATCCTCACGGGCGCCCGCCCCGCCGATCACGGCATCAACGCCAACTTCGCCGTCGGCCCGGACGGCGAGGAGGTGTACATGGAGTCCCCGGACATGATCCGGGTCCCCACCTTCCTCCAGCGGGCCGCCGAGGCCGGACAGCGCGTCGCGGCGATCTCCTCGAAGGACAAGCTCGCGAGGATCATCGGAGAGCACGCGCACGTCACCTTCTCGGTGGAGCGCCCCGCCGAGTGGGTCGTCGCCGAGATCGGCGAGCCGCCGCCGATCTACTCGTACGAGGCGAACCTCTGGCTCCTCCGCGCCGCGCCCCTCGTCGTGGAGCGCGAGCGGCCCGACGTGCTGTACGTGACCACCACGGACTACCTCAGCCACATGCTCCCGCCACAGGCGCCGGAAGCCCGCACGGCCTTCGCCGAGTCCGACCGACTCGTGGGCGCACTCATCGAGGGCATCCCAGGCGTCAGCATCGCGATCACCGCGGACCACGGCATGAACGCGAAGCACCGCGGCATCAGCCCAGAAGCCGTCCTCCGCCAGGCCGGAATCGAGTCCGTGAGTGTCTCCACGCTGCAGGACCGCTACGTGAAGCACCACGGCAACATGTCCGGCTCCGCCTACGTCCACCTCCCCCACGAGGCTGCCGACCTGGGCCGGGCGCGCGAGGTCCTCGCCGCCCGAGCCGGCATCGAGCGCGTGCTGACGAGGGCGGAAGCGGCTGCCGAGTTTCACCTGGACCCGGAGCGCATCGGCGCACTCGTCCTCCTCGGCGACGAGGAGACGGCGTTCGGTGCGGGCGACGAGCCCGAGTGGACGATCACGATCCGCTCCCACGGCTCCGACTACGAGCGCGAGGTCCCCCTCATCACCTGGGGACCCCGCTTCGAGGGCTTCGACGGCTTCGAGAACCGCTCCATCGGTGAGTGGCTGATGGCGCCCCCGCCGCAGCAGCGGTCTGACGAGTACGGCCAGCAGTCCTCCATCGAGACGGAAGGAAGCGCCCGATGAGTCCCGCGAACCGTGCCGTCATGGTCGTCTTCGACGGCCTCAACCCTGAGCTCGTCACCCCGGAGCTGATGCCTCGCCTCAGCACGTTCGTGACCGAGGGCACCCGCCTCGCGAACCACCGTCCGGTGTTTCCCAGCGTCACGAGGCTGAACGCGGCGGCGATGGTCACCGGGTGCTTCCCCGGCGCGCACGGCCTCCACGCGAACGTCTCGCTGGTGCCCGAGTTCCACCCGACCGAGCCGATGGACGCGCTGGAGCCCCAGCTGACCGAGCTGCGGCGCAAGGCCGGCAGCGTGCTCTTCACCCCGACGCTTTCGCACATCCTCGCGGAGCACGGACGCGAGTACATCGCGGTGGGGGTGGGGACCTCTGGCCAGGCGTTCATGCACCACCCGGACGGGGAGGACCAGGCGCTGGGCGCGACGATCCACACGGACTACGCGCTGCCTCGGTCGCTGCACAACTACGTGGTGGACCGGTTCGGCGCGTGGCCGGACAAGCAGCTCCCGAACAGCCCGCGCATCCGCCGGGTGACCGACCTCTTCCTCGAGTACGTGCTCGCCGAGCGCGACCCGGCGATCGCGACGATGTGGTTCTCCGAGCCGGACGGAGCCGAGCACGGCACCGGTCCGCACTCGCCCGTGGTGCAGGAGGCCGTCCGCGACGCCGACCAGCAGTTCGGCCGCCTGCTGGACTGGCTCGCCTCCACCGGCCGCGAGGCGGACACGGACGTAGTAGTGACCTGCGACCACGGCCAGTCGACCATCATCGAGGCCATCCCGCTCGCGGAGTTCCTTGCGGCCGCCGGCTTCGCCGGCCCCGGCGCGCCGGGGGGCGTCATCGTCGCGGGGAACGGCGGCGCAGCGCTCTTCTACGTGCAGGACCACGACACCGAGGTCACCGATCGGCTGGCGGCGTGGCTCATGCAGCACGAGTGGGCCGGCCCCATCCTGGCCGCCGACCGACACGGCTCGATCGAGGGCACGCTCCCGGCCTCCCTCGTCGGCCTCGACGGACCGAGGACGCCGGACCTGCTGATGTCCTTCGCGTGGCGTGACGAGCGGAACCAGCACGGCGCACCCGGGATGGTGTGGTCCTCGGGCGGCGTGGCCGGCCGAGGCACGCACGGTTCGATGAGCCCGTGGGAGTTCCGGACGTTCACCGTCCTCCGTGGCCCCTCCTTCAAGCAGGGCGAAGTCCTCGACATCCCGACGGGGCACCCGGACATCGCACCGACGTTGCTCCGCGCCCTCGAGGTTGCCGTCCCAGAGCACATGCAGGGCCGAGCCGTGCTGGAGGCGTTCGCGGACGTCGAGGCCGGCGACGGGGACGCCTCCATCCCGGTCATCGAGCACCACGAGGCGGTCCGCGGCGACTACCGCCAGCGCCTCACGGTGGGTGCGATGCCCGGCGGCGCGAACCACCTCATCGCAGCGGAGTGCCGCCAGGAGGTACGCGTGCCCGAGCTGGACGCCGCCGGAGCCTGATCTCGGCGCGCTCGCGACAGCCGTCAAGCTCTGAACCTCGGGTTCAGGGCATCCGCCCCCCGAGGTTGAACCCCGGGGGACGGCTCGTTCACCCGTCGATAACAACTGTGACGTGCACGTAAGGGTGAGGGGCGTACGGTTGGTCGCCTGACGGTCGCTTGGAGAGAGGCGAGGCAACCGCGTGTTGCGTCCCCGAACGTTCGAGTCCCTGCACATCCGCGACTTCCGCTTGCTCTGGTTTGGTCAGGTCAGCACCAGCATGGGTCAGTGGATGGACCAGGTCACCCGTGGGTACCTGATCTACACCATGACCGGATCCGCCCTCGACACCGGCGCCGTGACCGCCGCCCGAGGGCTGCCGCTGCTCTTGTTCGGCATCGTGGCGGGCGCGCTGGCCGACCGCTCCGGCCGCAAGATCCAGCTGCTCGTGGCCCAGATCACCAACGCGATCCTCAACCTGATCCTCGCGACGCTCGTCCTCACCGGGCAGGTGGAGCCATGGCACGTCTACGCCAGCGCATTCCTCGCCGGGACGGTGCAGGCGTTCCAGCAGCCCGCCCGGCAAACGCTGATCAGCGACATCGTCGGGAACGACAAGCTGCTGAACGCGCTCGCGCTGAACTCGGCGGCGCTCAACGGATCCAGGGCGCTCGGACCGGCGATCGCCGGCGCGTTCATCGCGTTCGCCAGCGTGGCGGGCTCCTACTACCTCCAGGCCGCGATGTACGCCTTCGCAACGATCTGGACGATCCAGATGGTGGTCCCGGAGGTGCACACCGGCGGCGCGAGTGGACGCGTCCGCGAGCCGTTCTTCAAGAGCATCACCGAGGGCCTAAAGTACGTCTCGACGCAGCCGAGCACGCGCACCCAGCTCCTGCTCGCGCTGGGGCCGCTCACGTTCGCGATGTCGTACAGCGCGATGATCCCCGTGATCGCCCTGGATGTGCTGGGCGGCGACTCGCAGACGCAGGGCTTCCTGCTGACCAGCATCGGACTCGGCGCGCTCGCGGGTGCGCTGGTCGTCGCCTCGCTCCGGCGCTCGTACGCCTACGGGCTTCCGGTCGTCCTCGGCGCCTGCGCCTTCAGCGCGGCGGTGTTCATCTTCGCGTCCTCGCACTGGCTCTGGTTGAGCTGCGCGCTGGGCGTGGTGGTCGGCGTGTTCAGCGTCACCTACACCACGCAGGACCAGACCTTGCTGCAGGTGAGCACCCCCGCGTTCATCCGAGGCCGTGATGAGCATCTACCTGCTCAACCGAGGCACGGTGCCCCTCGGCGCACTCGTCGCCGGTCTGCTGGCGGACCGCTTCGGGGTAGAGACCGCGCTGCACATCACCGCGGCGATCGCCCTCGCGATCGTCGGGCTGGTGGTCCTGAACTTCCCGCAGATCCTGAGGCTGAAGGTGCCCCTCCAGCAAGGCACGCGAACCGCCGAGGCGCCGACGCCGGCCCCCGCACCCGCCGGCAGCGGCGGCGCGTAGGGCGGTGAGACGCGGCGATGTACCCCTCGATGCAACGGCTGACCTGGATCTCCCTCGTGGCGCTGCTCTTGATGTGGCTCGCCACGGTGGCACAGGAGCCGGGTGGGTTCTCCACCGTCGCTGCGGAGATGGCGTTCGTCGAGGAGCGGATCGGCCAGCAACTCTCCCAGATCGAACAGCCGGTCGTGTTCGAGCGGCGCGACTCGGGCTCGGAGGTGTACGTGAACGGAGTCCTGTGTGAGCGCGACACCGAGACCGGGAAGGTCACTCACTGCCAGTCACTGATGCCACCCGAGATGTTCGGCTACTAGGCCGGCCCCACCGAGGGCTGCCGGCGGTCCGATGAGCAAGCAGTAGGAAGAGACATACGTGAGCATCTACGCGTTGACCCGCGTCCAGAGCTTCGACCGACGGCTACTCCCGCTGGCCGTGACCACGATCGGATCGTTCATGTCCATCCTGGACACGACGATCGTGAACGTGGCGCTGCCGAGCATCCTGCAGCAGTTCGACGCGCGCATCGAGATGGGGCAGCTCGTCCTCACGAGCTACCTCATCGCCCTCGCCATCGTGATCCCGCTCAGCGGGTTCCTCGGCGAGAAGGTGGGGATGAAGCGGCTGTACATGCTCACGCTGCTCTGCTTCACCATCGGGTCGGCGCTCTGCGGGTTTGCGTGGAACCTCCCCAGCCTCGTCGTCTTCCGCGTCATCCAGGGCCTCGGCGGTGGGATGCTCCAGCCGCTCGGCATGGCGATCGTCTTCTCGATGATCTCGCCGCTGGAGCGCGCGCGGTTCATGGGGTTCCTCGGCCTGCCGTTGCTGATCGCGCCGATCCTCGGCCCGTCGTTCGGCGGCTACCTCGTCGAGTACGTCTCGTGGAGGGCGATCTTCTGGATCAACCTGCCGATCGGGCTCCTCAACGTGCTCCTCGCGATCCGGCTCCTGCGAGAGACGCCGAAGCAGCCTGCCACGCCGATGGACACGTGGGGCTTCGTCTTCGCCGCGGTGGCGTTCCCCTGCATCCTCCTCGGACTGACCGAGGGCGAAGACCAGGGGTGGACGGCGGCGCTCCCGGTCGCACTGCTCACCATCGGAGCGACCGCGCTCCTGCTCTTCGTCCGGCGAGAGTTGCGGTACCCGCAGCCGCTCCTCCGGGTCCGGCTGTTCAAGAACCCGATGTTCACACTCGCCCTCGGCGTGCAGTTCGTGATGCAGTTCTCGCTCTTCGGGCTCGCCTATCTGCTGCCGCTCTTCCTCCAGTCCGTGGACGGCTGGGGCGCCGCGCAGGTCGGGCTCGTCCTGCTGCCACAGGGCATCGCGTCATTCATCGCGATGACCTCCGCGGGCAAGCTCTACAACAGCACTGGGCCCCGCCCACTGGTGATCGGTGGCTTCGTCGTCATGGCGGTCACCACGTTGCTGTTCACGCAGGTGGACCAGCACACCAGCGCATGGGCCGTGACCGGCCTCGCCGCGCTCCGAGGTGTCTCGCTGGGCCTGGCCGCGCAGACGATCAGCACCGTGGCGTTCAACACGGTGCCGCGCGAGCACATGCCCCGCGCGACCTCGCTGGTGAACGTCTGTCAGCGCGTGTACGGCTCCGTCGCCACCGCGATCCTCACCTCCGTGCTGGTGATCGCCCTGCAGACGAGCGGGGCGCCCGAGGGCTCGGCGATCGCGGACCGGACCGCGCCGGTGCCGAACATGCTCACGGCGTTCCACGTCACCTTCGCCGTGATGACGCTCATGACCATCGTCGGCATCGTCGGCGCGTGGTTCCTCCGCGACCACGTCCTGCAGGACCTCCAGCGGGACGGCGACGGCTCCCGGCGGGTGCCGAAGCTCGACCTCGAACCGGTGGAGGCCTGACGCGGCGGCAGAGAGAGTGGGTCAAGCGGAAGGAGCGCCGAGTGCGTTCATCGCGCGGTGCATCGCCTCGAGTGCCTCGGGCGCGAAGAGCGCCTCGCCGGGGATGAAGAGGTCGTCCTCCTCGTCGCCGAAGTGGCCCTGGAGGATCCAGTCGAGACGGCGCACGGTCTCGAGCGTCTCCGCAAGGATCTCGTGAGAGATCGCTGCCTGCGCCCGCTGAGTCTGAGCGGCCAGCGTCACCTGCTCCGCCTCGACCTCCTCGTGCGTGTGGTCGAGCTGCGCGAGGGCACGGCGGAGCATAGCGTCGCGCTCGCGCACGCGATCGTGCTGCACGACCAGCTCATCGATCAGTCGGTGGTCGCCGGCCAGCTCGCGGTACGCGGGGAACAGGACCTGCTCCTCCTTGGCGATGTGCAACGCCAGCTCCTGCGCCATGAACGCACCGAGCCCGTGGAGTTCCTCGACGGCCGCGGGGCCGAGAGCAGCGTCGTCCGGGTACTGGACGGCGGCTTCGAGTGCCGCGCGGGCGGAGGCCACGGCGGCGGCGATCTGTTCGTGTTCCTCGATCAGCGTGTCGAAGGGTTCCGTCATGCCTAGCCCTGCTGCTTGAACAGGCGTCGCTCCGTGGCGAGGCGCGCGGCCTGCGAACGTCGTTCCACGCTCAGCTTGGCGTAGATCTGGGACACGTAGTTCTTCACGGTCTTCTCGGCCAGCGAGAGCGTCGCGGCGATCTCGCCGTTCGTCATCCCGTCTGCGATCAGGCCCAGGATGCGGTCCTCCTGCGGCGAGAGCGTGGCGAAGGCGTCATCCGCCGGGTGGGCCGCGTTGCCCGTCCTCAACCGGTCGAGGACCTCGGTCGCCATCTGCGGGTCGAGCAGCGAGCCGCCCGCGCCGATGGTGCGGACGGCGTCCTGGATGCGCGTCGGGTCTAGGTCCTTCAGGAGGTAGCCGGAGGCGCCCGCCATCACCGCGGAGAACAGGGCGTTCCGGTCCGCGTGAGACGTCAGGATGAGCACCTTCGTCTCCGGACGTGCCGCGCGGATCTCGCGACACGCCTCCACGCCCGACCCGTCGGGCAACCGAAGGTCGAGGATGACGACGTCCGGACTGACCCGCCGGGCGGTGTCGATCGCCTCCTGCACCGTGCCGGCCTCGCCGACCACAGCGAACTCTCGCGATTCCGAGAGGAGGTCGGCGAGGCCTCGCCGGACCACAGCGTGGTCATCGACGATCATCACCCGAGTTTGAGACTGACGTTCTGCGCTCATCGATGAGTCCTGGTCGCGAACATCTACTGGTATCTCTGCCGCTCCCGTACTGTAGCGATGGTACCGGTGGTGGAAGGCTCGGTTGTCGTCCCAACGTCCCGTCGGTGGCGGGACTGTGGTCCCGAGTCTTCGCCCGGTTGCGTTGGTGACGTGTAACGCAGATGGGTGTGGCGCTGATGGCGCTTCCGGATTCGTTGTTCCAGACCCTGGTCCATTTCGCGCCGGACGCCTTCCTCGTGACCGACGAGCGCGGCTCGATCGTGTTCGCGAACGCCGAGGCAGAGCGCCTCTTCGGATACGACTGCGAGGAGCTGGTGGGCGCGCCGATCGAGGTGCTCGTCCCAGAGCGGCTGCGCACCATGCACGTGGGCCATCGCGGCGAGTACGCGGAGGACCCCCACGCCCGCCCCATGGCGAGCGGCCTGGCGTTGGTGGCCCGCCGGCGCGATGGCAGCGAGCTCCCCGTCGAGATCAGCCTGAGCCCCGCGCACACCGAGGACGGCATGTACGTCATCGCGACGATCCGCGATGTCACGGAACGCCGCCAGATCGAGGCCGCCCTCCGCGCCAGCGAGGAGCGCTACCGCCTCCTCGCCGAGAACGCCGAGGACGTCGTCTATCGCATCTCGCTCGCCTCCTGGCCGCCGACGTTCGAGTACGTCAGTCCGTCGGTGGAGGCACTCACCGGCTATCCGGCTGCCCGCTTCATGGAGGATCCCGCACTCCTGGCCGAGGTCACGCACCCGGACGACCGCAACCTCCTCGAACAGTGGTTGCGCAATCCGGGCGCGGTGGCGTCACCCCTCGTGCTCCGGGCCGTCCGGCCGGACGGCACCGTCGTCTCGTACGAGCAGCGCTTCCACGCCACCGGCACCGGCGACGCCAGCGTGATCGAGGGCATCGCCCGTGACGTCACGGTGCAACGGCGGCTGGAGGAGGAGCGCCGCCTGCTCCTCGCCGAGAGCGAGATCGACCGCGAGCGTGAACGGATCGCCGCTGACCTGCACGATGGTGTGATGCAGACCATGTACAGCGTCGGCCTTCAGCTCTCGAGCCTCGTGCGGCGCGTACCCAACCTGCCCGACGAGTCGCGGACGGGGCTGCAGGAGGCGATCTCCGCCCTGGACGCCGCGATCCGTGACATCCGGGGCTACGTGATGGACCTCCGCCCCGCCGACTTCTCCGGCGACCTCGGCGAGTCGCTCGAGGGACTCCTGCGCCTGTTCGAGACAACCTCCGGCCTGCGCGTGACGTTCGAGCGGACCTCGGGGCTTCCGATCGTGGACGAGGCGGTCGCCGTCGAGCTCTTCCTGCTGGTCCGCGAGGCGCTCTCGAACGTGCGACGGCACGCCCGGGCGGCGTCGGTCCGCGTCACGCTGTCCGCGGACGCCGAGGCGCTCCACCTCGTGATCGAGGACGACGGGGCGGGCTTCGACCCCACGAGCCAGCGCCGCGACGAGCAGTTCGGCCTCCGGAACATGGAGACTCGCGCTCGCCTGATCGGCGGCGATCTGACGCTCGACAGCCACCCCGGCGGCGGCACGAGGATCGACGTCCGCGTCCCGATGGGACGTCTCGCCTCGGTGAGCCGGCGCGTGCCGGGCCAGTCCCCCGACTGACCGAGGGAGACTGACCTCAGGCGACTGGGCCTTGGGAGACTAGCCTCAGCCGACTGGCCTCACTCAGGGGCGGTGGCCCGCGCCGCGGCCCGCGTCACGGACTGCCGGCGCTCGCGCGCGCCGAGGACGAGCCCCGTCACGATCGCCGCGCCGAGGAGCAGGACCGCGAGGACGTTGAGCTCGCCCCCGACTCGTCGCACCTCGTGCGCTTCGAGGATGTTCCCGCCGAGCCGGACCACGAGCGACCCGTGGAGCGCCGCGATGCTGACCCAGAAGAGCGGCGTGAACCGGACGGTCTTTCTCGTCACAGCCGGCAGGATGATCGGCGCGTGCGCGAAGATCGCCCCGAAGACGAACCCCAGGAAGAACGCGTGCAGCGTGGTGTCGTACCGCAGCCCCGCCCCCAGCGCCCACGCGACGAGGGCGACCCCGCTGACGGTGAGCCAGAAGTAGCACGCCAGCAGCGCGACGCCGGCATAGGAGGCGACGCCGCCTCGGCGATAGGTGCGCCGAGCGGTGTCGTTCCACGCCAGCCACACACCGAACACCACCACCGCACCGCCGACCACGCGGAGCCCGAGGCCCTCGGGCGCGAGGGGCGCCAGCAGCGGGGTCGCGATCAGCGCGACGACGGCGCCCCACAGGAGCACGCGCGCCAGCCAGCCGAGGCGCAGGAAGCGCGCCAGCTCCAGTCGCTCCCCCGCGATCGTCAGCGCGAGGAACGCGATCCACCACGGCACGACGTTCCTCGGCACCCAGCCGTCCGCCAGCCAGACGACGTTGCCCGCGAACCAGCAGGTGACCCCGACCGTCATCACCGCGAGCGGCGTCCCGAACTGTCTCCGCAAGAACGCGAGGAACAGCAGCACGACCGCCGCTCCACTCGCGACAAAGAGGGCAGGACCGACCTGCGAGGACGGCGCGAACACCAGCGCGACAGCACCCGCCGCGGACAGCAGCGGCCCGGCGTACGCAAGCGGCTTCCCCATCGCGACCGACCGCTCGAGGCCGATCACGGTGCCCACCACGCCACTCACCATCAGCGCGCCGTGGTTCACGGCGAGGAACCGCGTGAACGCGGGCACCTCGACCCCCAGGCGGACGAGGCCGGACAGCATCCCCGTGAGGAGCGCGACGACGAGCGGAGCAGGATGATCGCAACGGCCGGGGGCAGCCCTCGCTCGGCGGGGGCTATCCGTGTCTCTGTCGCCGTCGGGCGTGACCGCACCGTGGCCCTCCACCTCGTACTGCGCCATCTGACGCCTTCTCGAACCTTCTCGCACCCTCTCGCGGGGCATCCGTGGGGGCGGATGCCCCGCGTGGGAGGGACAACGTCACCATCCTCCGTGTGGAGCATCTGGCGCAGGAGCGGAAGTCCCAAGGATCTTGGGACGTTACTCCCTGACACCCGGCGAGCTTCGCAGAATGATGGGCACATGGGACGGAGGTCCTGATGTCCATCGAAGAACGGACCGTCGCGGAGATCACGGTGCGGTGGCCGCAGGCCACCGCGGTGCTCGACGCGCACGGGATCGACACAGAGCGCGCTGGCGCTCAGACATTGCAGGACGCTGCCACCGCGCAGGGTGTCGCGGCGGTACAAGTCGTCCGGGAACTGGAGGCGATTGGCGTGACTGAAGAGACTCCCGCACACGCGGAGACGGTGGTGGACGTCCGAGGGATGGTGCCGCGCGACCGGCATCCGCGCATCTTCGCGACGTTCGACGGGCTGCCGGTCGGTGGTGCGCTCACCCTGGTGAACGACCACGACCCGAAGCCGCTGTTCTACCAGATGCAGGCGGAGCGCCCCGGCCAGATCGCCTGGGAGCCGCAGGAGGAGGGCCCGGAGCGCTGGGTCATCCGGATCGCGCGCGTCGCCTGAGGGCCACCTGCCTGAGGGCCACATGAGAGCCAGAGGGCAGCGTCGCCCTCGGCGTGACATAACACCTCGGCGGTCTCGGTGTGAGACCGCCGAGGTGGACTAGCGTGGACCGCCTTGAGCCGGCCTGGTGGGATTACTCCTCACCAGGTCTCGCGTTGTATCGGCATCGCGGGGAGCTACGTCCATGAGGTCGCGCCGTGACCCATACCGCCAGGCGAAGTACGGTCTCCCGGTTGGCTTTCCTGCCCAGCGGAACGGGGATCACGTGGAGACCGCAGAACTGCTCGAGGAAATCTACCGGTCGGTCGTCAGCCGGAACCCCGGCGAGGCGGAGTTCCACCAGGCCGTCCGGGAGGTCCTCGACTCTCTGGGGCCGGTCCTGGCGAAGCGGCCCGAGCTGACCGAGCAACGCGTGATCGAGCGCATCTGCGAGCCCGAGCGCCAGATCATCTTCGGCGTCCCGTGGGAGGACGACGAGGGCACGATCCACATCAACCGCGGCTTCCGCGTCCAGTTCAACAGCGCGCTGGGCCCCTACAAGGGTGGACTCCGCTTCCACCCGTCCGTCTACCTGGGGACCGTCAAGTTCCTCGGCTTCGAGCAGACCTTCAAGAACGCCCTCACCGGCCTGCCCATCGGCGGAGGCAAGGGTGGCTCCGACTTCAACCCTCGAGGGCGCTCGGAGGCCGAGATCATGCGCTTCTGCCAGAGCTTCATGCTCGAGCTGTCGCGCGATCTGGGTGAGTACCGTGATGTGCCGGCCGGTGACATCGGCGTGGGCGGCCGGGAGATCGGCTACCTGTTCGGCATGTACAAGCGGATCACGAGGCAGTACGAGTCCGGCGTGCTGACCGGGAAGGGTCTCGGCTGGGGCGGTTCCGTCGTCCGCAAGGAGGCCACCGGCTACGGCGCCGTCTACTTCATGCGCGAGATGCTGAAGGAGCGCGGCGAGGAGATCGAGGGCAAGACCTGCATCGTCTCCGGATCCGGCAACGTCGCGATCTACACGGTCGAGAAGCTCCAGCAGCTCGGCGCTCGCGTGGTCGCATGCTCGGACTCGGACGGCTACGTCTACGACGAGCGCGGCATCGACCTCGAGCTGCTGAAGCAGGTGAAGGAGCGTGAGCGCGCCCGCATCTCCGTCTACGCGGACCGCAGGGGCGGTGGGGCACGGTACCTGGAGGACGGCAACATCTGGAACGTGCCGTGCCAGCTCGCGTTCCCGTCCGCGACCCAGAACGAGCTGAACGGCCACGACGCTGAATCCCTGGTGAAGGGTGGCTGCATCGCGGTGGCGGAGGGCGCCAACATGCCCTCCACCCCGGACGCCGTGCAGATTTTCCAGGAGGCCCGCATCGCCTTCGGCCTCGGGAAAGCCGCGAACGCCGGCGGCGTCGCCGTCTCCGCGCTGGAGATGCAGCAGAACGCGCGACGCGACACGTGGACCTTCGAATACACCGAGGAACGCCTCCGCCAGATCATGGAGACGATCCACCGCACCTGCGCGGACACCGCCGAGACCTACGGCAGTCCCGGCAACTACGTCCGAGGCGCGAACATGGCCAGCTTCATCCGTGTCGCGGACGCGATGCTGGCGCTCGGGCTCGTCTAGCACGTCTCGCTGGTCAGATACGAAGAGAGGGGCCGCATCGCGGCCCCTCTCTTCGATC
>JALOAM010000009.1 GCA_023228765.1 Dehalococcoidia bacterium | reverse complement strand
TCGCATCGCCGTTCGAGAACGGGCCTGGTGAGTTCAAGGGCGTGGGTGGCGTCGTCCTCGGCAGCGCGTCGAGAGTGATGCTGATGCGCTTCGAGCCGGGCGCGCACCCGGGGTTCCATCGCGCCGCCCCGGCGTTCGCCGTGCTCCTCGAAGGCTCGCTGGTGGTCTCACCACGCGAGGGCGACGACGTGGTCCTCGCGCCGGGCGATGTCGTGCGCGTCGAGCCGATGGAACGCGGCGCGTGGCGCCTCGGCAATCCGGGCGTCACCGATGCCCTCTTCGCCGTCGTCCCGATGCCGCCGCCATCCTCGACCGCGGCGTCCGAGGGCTAACGCGCCGGTCGAGCGGGCGGTCCCGTGTACGGCCGGAACGTCACCTCGTGTGCCGTCTCGGGATGGGCGAAGGCGAGGAGCGCTCGGCCCGCGGCCTCGATCTGGCGCTGCTCTACCTTCGAGGTCGGCGCGAGGGTCTCGACGGCGAGCGTTGCCTGCTTCTTCGTCGTGCTCACCGTCCAACAGGCGCGCACAAAGCCATCCACCAGCACGCTGCCGACGTTCCGGTCCTCGGTGATGAACGCGTTCTTCCCATGCCGGGGCGGGACGATCCTCGACCGGTCGTCGTGGCCCAGGACCACGTTGTCGTAGGTCGGGAGGAAGCGCACGGGCGCGGGAACATCCTCGGGCACGAGTTCGGCGTCGGGGAGGTCGAACAGCTCGCGGCCGGTCTCGGAGCGATAGGTGCGCAGCTGCTGGCGCATGCCCTCGAACGTTTCGCGCATGGCAGGCAGGCGGCTCCAATTCTGGAAGTCCGCCACCGAGGCCGGCCCGAACACGGCGAGGTAGCGCCGCACGAGGTTGGCGAGCGGGATCGGCTTCCGCAGCGGCTTGCCCAGCCAGTCGTCAAGGTTCGCCCACGTCGGTTGGAGCGTCTTGCCCCACTCGCCACGGGGTGTGATCTGGGCCACGGGCAGGATGTACGTCATCGAGCGGCGCGCTTGCTCCGGGATCTGGCTCCAGCGCTCCTCCATCCCCTTCGCGAGTTGCGCCGCCGTCATCGGCTGCGACTTGAGGAGGGCGCGTGCGTCCCCTCGGAACGCCTCGTACTCCCCCGAGGGCAGGTCCCGGACCTGCCTGCCCCACGCTGTGCCGCCGAACACCTTTGCGAGCGTGGGAGCCATGCGCGGCGATAGGACGCGGGCGTCTTCCGCCGTGACGAGGTGCAACGTGCCGCGCATCACCACCAGCCGCACTGCCTCGCGCCGCGCGACGTGGCCGGAGAGCACCATCGGGTCGAACCCATCGAGGCGGGACCAGAGCGCGGTGTACGGGTCGAGGGGGAGTTGCGCCTGCAGGCCGACGAGGTACTCGACGGCCTGGAGCGGCGGCATCGCGGAGCGCTCGAGCAGCAGCTGCCGATGGAGCAGCGTCCGGTTCAGTGTCCGCGTGGAGACCACAGGTCCCGAGGTTTGCGCCATCGGGCGATGCTAGAGCAGCTACCGAGCGGTGCTCACCCAGAGCGTGTCACCGTTGCTCCGGAAGGTGACCGCACCGTCCTCGTCGGTGCGATAGACCTCGACCGTCTCGTCAGCCTCGTACCGCGCGAGGACATCGGGGTGCGGGTGCCCGTAGGTGTTCGGGCCGACGGGGATGACCGCGACGGCGGGTGAGACCGCCTGGATGAACGCCGCGGTCGACGAGGTGTTCGATCCGTGGTGGGGCACCACCAGCACGTCGGCCCGCAGGTCCATCCCGGATGCGACCAGCCAACTCTCCCCGGCCGCTTCGATGTCCCCGGTCACGAGGATGCGTCGCTCGCCCACCTTCACCATGAGGACGAGCGAGCCGTCGTTGTCCGAAGCGAGTGCGCGGCTGCGGGTGGCTACCGGCGGTGCGAGGACCTCGACGGTGATGCGCCCCACGTCGAGCCGGTCGCCGATGTCGAGCGACGCGGCCCCCTCGTACTGGTCGGTGGTGGACGCCTCGGCGTAGACGGCGCCCACGTCCATCCGGTCGGTCAGCCACCCAAGGCCACCGGTGTGGTCGAGGTCGTGGTGTGTGAGCACGACGGCGTCGATGGCCGACACCCCGGCACGGCCGAGGGCGGCGAGGATGGCGCCGTCCAGCGGGCCGGTGTCGATGAGCAGCGTGGCGTCGCCGTCCTCGGCGAGCACGGCGAGCCCCTGGCCGACATCGAGCACCGTCACGCGTGGGAGGTCCTCGGTCGGTGTGAGGGCGCCCCACCACAGCCCGGCTGCCACCACCGCGAGACCCGTGGTGGTGGCGATCCCGGTGGTGACGCCACCATCGAGGACGGCCTCTGGCGTGTGTTCGCGGGCGTACCCCGCCAGGCGAGCGGTGAGGACGAGCAGGCCTCCGGTGAACGCGACGCCCGCGACGAGCGGCAGCGAGACCTCCACCTGCGCGCCGGGCAACCGTGCGAGGACCTCAACCAGTGCGATGAACGCGGCAGGCACGAGGGCGAGCACCTCGCCCAGCGGCAGGCTCCCGCCGAACGCTGCGGCGATCGCTGCGGCCATGACCATCGCCGTGTACAGCGGCGCGACGAGGACGTTCGCGAGCACGGTCCACGGTGCGAGTACCCCGAACGCGGCGACCTGGACCGGCAGCACGGCGAGCGCGGCCCCGGTGGCTGTCGCCGCGACGCTGACGAGGGCGGCGCGCCCGGGTGAGGAGAGCGCCGGCCACCTCCCGAGGGTGGCGTCGCGCAGGGCAGGGGCGAGCGTGGTGATGCCCGCCGTGGCGGTCGCGCTCAACTGGAACGACACGTCGCGGACCAGTGCCGGATCGTCGACGAGCATCACTCCCGCGGCGTACGTGAGGAACGCCCAGCCGGGCGTGCGCCTCCCCGTGGCACCGGCGGCGATGACCGCGACGGCCATGATCCCGGCACGGATCACCGGTGGCTCCGCTCCGACGAAGACGACGTACGCCGGAAGTAGCGCGATTGCCGCGATCGAGGCGGCCCGTCTCGACATGACAGCGGTGAGTGCGGCGATCGCGAGGGCGATGAGCAGCGCGACGTTCTGTCCCGATACGACCACGAGGTGAGTCGTACCGGTCGCGCGGAGCGCCTCGTCGACATCGTCGGGCAGGGCGCCGTGCTCGCCGACGAGGATGCCTGCCGCGAGTGCTGCCTCGGGCTCCGGGAGCGCGCGCCCGATGCGCGTGACGACGGAGCGGTGGAGGTCCTCGAGCACGCCGCGCCAGCCTCGGTCGGTCGCGCCGAGGTGCTCCCACTCCTTCGGGAACGAGGCGACGAGGTAGATGTCGCGGTCGCGGAGGTAGGCGCGGTAGTCGAACGCCTCGAGTTCTGGCGGCGCCTCCAGGTCGGCGATGAGGCGGACGCGGTCGCCGGCGCGGACCTCGTCCTCGCTTGCGCGAGCACTGACGCGGATGCCTCCCTCGAACGGGGCGCCATCGACGGACTCCACGTCGAGGTCGACGCGCCGCATGGAGCCTTCGACCACCGCGTCCGCGCGGGCGACACCGAGGACCTCGTGCGGGCCGGTCATCGACGCGAGCGGTGGGGGCGGCTGCGCGTCGAGGTCGGCGATGCGCCAGTGGCCGAATGCCGCCGCGAGCACGGTGAGGCCGAGGACCGCGAGCAGGGCGAACGACCCACCTCGGACGGCGGCGATCGCGCCGAGCAGCACGCCGAGGAGCAAGGTCAGCACCCACGGCCCGCCGAGGATCGCGCCGGCGACGACGCCCATGACATAACCACCAGCAACGAGGGGCAGGACCGGCACGCGCGAGAGTCGAGCGGTCATCGCGCGGTGACGAGGGTACGGATCTCTTCCCACACCGACTCCGGCACGAGCGCGCGATCCACGAGGTCCTCGACCGATGTCAGCGGGCGCGCGTCCACGATCGCCCGCGCTCGCGCTGCGCCGATGCCGGGCAGCCGCTCGAGGGTGTCCTGCGACGCCGAGTTCACGTCGATGAGCAAGACCGCGGTGGCCTCGTCCTCGAACGGCACGTGGACGGCGTCCTCGTCGCGTACGCGGAGCGCGAGGTTCAACGCGTCGAGGTTGGCCTCGGGGAGTGCGCCGCCCGCGCGGTCCACGACGTCTGCGATGCGGTCGCCCGGTGCGGCGGTGACGACGCCGGGTGATGCGACCGCGCCGGTGACGTACACCGCCAGATCATCCACGCCCACGGGCGCCTCGCGACGCTGGACCTCGACGCCGGCGCTGTCCGTGCGCTCGCGGACGGACAGCACGATGAGGGCGATGACCGCGAGGGCGATGAGGGCGACGTTGAGCAACGTCGCGGGGCTCGGACGAGACGCCGAGCGCGGGGAGGGCGGCTTCGCAGCAGGCGTTCCATCAGGCATGGCGGGCCGCATCGTAGCGAGTGGCAGGGCCCGGGTGCGCGCCTATACCCGCACATAACGGTGCGCGTATACTGCGACTTCCCCCAGCCTTGCGGGTCACGCAGGCCGGCCGCCGAGACCTGCAGGCCGTGCCCCGCCATTCTCCGGAGTTCCCCCGTGTTGGGACGAGACTTCACCTCGATCCTGGATGTATCCCCCTCGGAGTTGTCGGGTCTCCTCGACCTGGCGCTCGGGATGAAGCGCGACGGGACGAACCAGGTCCTGCGCGGCCAGGCGCTGGCGATGATCTTCGAGAAGCCGTCCCTGCGGACGCGCACCTCCTTCGAGATGGCGATGCACCGCCTGGGTGGGACGGGGCTGTACCTGTCCGCGCACGAGGTGCAGATGGGCGAGCGCGAGCCGGTGAAGGACGTGGCGCGCGTCCTCTCGCGGATGGTGCAGGCGATCGCCGCCCGCACCTTCGAGCATCGCACCGTCCTCGAGCTCGCGCGGTGGGCGGACGTCCCCGTCGTGAACGCACTGTCCGATGACGAACACCCCTGCCAGGCGCTGGCGGACCTCCTCACCCTGCGGGAGCGGTTCGGCAACCTGCAGGGCGTCCGCTTCGCCTACATCGGCGACGGCAACAACGTCGCCCGCTCGCTCGCGTACGCCTCGGTGATGGCGGGGATGCACCTCGTGGTCGCCTCGCCCGAGGGCTACGAGCTGCCGGCGGAGACGCTGGAGCGAGCTGATGCGCTGGCGGGCGAAGGCAGCGTCACGCAGCTCACCGACCCGCACGAGGCGGTGCGCGACGTGGCCGCCGTCTACACGGACGTCTGGGCCTCGATGGGCCAGGAGGCTGAGGCGGCCCAGCGCGCGGAAGACTTCGCCGGGTACCAGCTCAACGCGGAGCTGATGGCCTCGGCGCCCGCGGACGCCCTCGTGATGCACGACCTGCCCGCCCACCGCGGCGAGGAGATCACGGACGACATGATCGAGTCAGAGCGGTCCGTGGTCTTCGACCAGGCGGAGAACCGCATGCACGCGCAGCAAGCCGTACTGGCGTCTATTCTCGCGGGGTAGGTCGGCCGGGCGAGGGCAGCACCGCGAGGATCGCGCGCACGGTTGAGCGCCGCGATGACGCTCGTGTCGAGCACGACACTCCGAGGGTGAGTTGAGGGGGTCCCGTTTGCCCGAGATTCCGGAGGGGCTACGGGACGTCCTGATCCGCTTCGACATCTCCGCGGCGGTCGACATCGTCATCGTCGGGCTCTCGATCTACTGGCTCCTCCTGCTGGTCCGCGGCACCACGGCCATGACCGTCCTCCGAGGCGTCGGCGTGCTGCTGATCGGCGCCTTTGTCCTGAGCCGCATTTTCAACCTGATGGTGATCAACTGGATCCTGAGGAACTCCGTGACCGGCCTGCTGGTCGGCGCGCTGATCGTGTTCCAGCCGGAGATCCGCCGTGCCCTCGAACGGTTGGGGCGCACGGGGATGCGCTCCATCCTGCGCAAGGAGGAGCGCCAGGACACGCTCAACATGATCGTGCGTGCGTCCTTCGGACTCGCGCGGTCGAGCACGGGCGCCCTCATCGTGATCGAGCGCGAGACCGGGCTGCAGGAGGTGATCGACACCGGCATCCCGATGAACGCGACGCTGTCCGTGGAGTTGCTCCTCAGCATCTTCCCGGAGACCGGGCCGCTGCATGACGGCGCGGTGGTGATCCGAGGCGGCACGGTCGTCTCTGCCGGGTGCACCCTCCCGCTCTCCGACTCGCCGCTGCCCGCCGAGTACGGCATGCGCCATCGCGCCGCGGTGGGCCTCACCGAGCGCACCGACGCTGTGGTCGTCGTGGTGTCCGAGGAGCGCGGGGCGGTGTCGCTCAGCTCCAACGGGCGGATGGTGCCGAACATGGACGAGACACGCCTCAGCCGGCAGCTCCATCGCCTGTTCGACCTCGACCGTCGTGAGAGCACGGAGGCCGCGGCCTCCGGCGGTGAACGGCGGGCGTCCTGAGCTGGTTCGGACTCGGGGACGTGCGGCGCGACGAGCTCGTCGAGCTCGGGCGCGACACCTGGCGTCGCGTGGCGGGATCCGTGCGTCACACGCCGGGGCTGCTGCTGATCTCGTTCATGCTCGCGGTGGCCCTCTGGGTGTTCGTGACCGACACCGAGAACCCGACGATCGTCGACACGTTCCCGCAGCCGATCCAGGTGGAGGCCGTGAACGTCCGCGACTCCCTCGGCGTGGCGAATGTGCTGCCCACGGTGAACGTCCGCGTCTCCGCGCCCACCGACCAGTGGGACGACCTCACGGCCGCGAACTTCCGCGCCGAGGTGAACCTGAGCGGCCTCGAGGCGCGCGCGCAGGAGGTGCCCGTCCTCGTGGAGATTGAGGGCGTCCGCGGCGCCCGTGTCGTCGAGACGGACCCGCGGACGATCACCGTGAACCTCGAGGATGTCGTCAGTAAGACCGTTTCGGTGAACACGAAGGCGGTCGGCTCGCTTCCGATCGGCTACGAGCTGGGCAACATCACGCCCGAGGCGTCGACGGTGGAGGTGACCGGGCCCGAGTCGCTGGTCGAGCTGGTGGCCGAGGCCGCCGCCGACGTGAACGTGACCGGCCTCACGGTGACCGTCGGGCAGACGGTCTCGCTCAAGCCCCTGGGGGCCGGTGGCAGCGAGATCCGTGGCGTGCGGATCGAGCCGGTCACGATGCCGGTCAACGTCGAGGTGAACCAGAGCACCATCCAGCGGACGGTACCCCTCACCGTGGACGTGACCGGGACGCCGGCCCCGGGGTTCCGGGTGAGCTCGGTGAGTGTCTCGCCCCCGACGGTGCAGGTGCAGGGTCCCCTCGAGGCGGTGCAGTTCGTGGACGCGGTCGCCCTCGCTCCGGTGAACGTGAACGGGGCGCGCTCGGACATCGTCCGCTCGGTCGCGATTCCGTTGCTGGAGGGCCTCAACTTTGTCAGTACGGAACGCGCGACGGTCACCGTAACGATCGAGGCGGCCGAAGGGTCGCTCCGGACGACGGTGGCGCCCGTGCCCATCAACCTGTCCGACACGCTCCGCGCGACGTTCGAGCCGCCGGGCGTTGCGGTCGAGCTGAGGGGGCCGCTGCCGGTGCTCAACGCCCTCGCGCCGGGCGACGTGGTGGCGGAGGTCGACCTCGCGGGGCTGGCCGTGGGCACGTACACGCTGCCCGTGCACATCCGCGCGCCGGAGGGCATCGAGGCCCCGTCGGTGCAGCCAGAATCAGTGACGGTTACGATCAGCCCGCGATGACCCTCGAAACTGCCGAACGCGCCCCCCTGGTCGCCCTTGTGGGGCGGCCCAACGTTGGTAAGTCCGCGCTCTTCAACCGGATGACGCGGCGCAACCGCGCGCTCGTCGAGGACCTCCCCGGCACGACGCGCGACCGCAACTACGGCGTCGTCGAGTGGAGCGGCCGGGTCTTCCGCCTGGTCGACACGGGTGGCCTCATCGAGTCCGACATCGACCCCTTCAGCCCGCTGGTCCGTCGAGGCGTGCAACAGGCGATCGAGGAGGCCGACGCGGTCCTCTTCGTCGTGGACGCGACTACCGGGCCGATCGCTGCCGACTTCGAGATCGCGGACATGCTGCGGCGCGCGAAGCGCCCGATCATGCTCGTCGCGAACAAGACCGACACCAGTATCGGACGCTCCGGGCTCACCGAGTTCTACTCGCTCGGCCTCGGGGAGCCCTCCTCCGTCTCCGCGATCCACGGGCAGGGGGTCGGCGACCTCCTCGACATCGTGCTGGAGCACGTGAACGCCGTCCCGCCCGAGGAGGCCGAGGATCCGCGCATCCGTGTCGCGATCGTGGGGCGCCCGAACGTCGGGAAATCTTCGCTCGTGAACGCCGTCCTCGGCGAGGAGCGCGTGATCGTCTCGGACGTCGCGGGGACGACGCGCGACCCGATCGACACGCCGTTCGAGTTCGAGGGCAAGCAGATGCTCCTCGTCGATACCGCCGGCATCCGCCGGCGCGGACGCGTGGAGCGAGGCGTGGAGCGCCACTCCGTGCAGCGCGCGGAGAACTCGATCGACCGGGCGGACGTGGTCGTCGTGGTCATCGACTACGAGGAGACGCTGACGGCGCAGGACACGCACATCGCCGGCTACGCCGCCGAGGCGGGCAAGGGCATGATCCTGGTCGTGAACAAGTGGGACCTCGCGGAAGACCGCTCGGGCCGCGCGGACCTCACGAAGATGCTGGACCAACGCTACAAGTTCGCGCCGTGGGCCCCCCTGATGTTCACCAGCGCCCTCACCGGCGAGGGTGTGCAGGACCTCCTCGAGCTGTGCGTCCACGTGTCCGAGGTGCGTCAGCGGCGGGTGCAGACCAGCGAGCTGAACCGCGTGGTGCACCGCGCGATGGCTGAGCACGGGCCGCCGACCATTCGACATAAGAAGCTGAAGGTCATGTACGTGACCCAGGCGGAGGTCGCGCCTCCGACGTTTGTCTTCTTCGTGAACGATCCGGAACTTGTCCACTTCTCGTATGGTCGCTTCCTGGAGAACCGGTTGCGGGAGGCGTTCGACTTCACGGGGACGGCGATCAAGCTGGTCTACCGCCGACGCTCCGAGGATCGCTTCGAGGAGTCAGCATGAACCCCTTCGTGGAGACGGCGTTCGCGGGCGTCCTCGGCTACCTCTTTGGAGGGATCCCGTTCGGCCTGATCGTCGGCCGCCTCTCCGGGGTAGGGGACGTGCGGCAGTTCGGCTCCGGCAAGACCGGCTTCACGAACTCGCTCCGCACGATGGGGGTGAAGTGGGCGCTCCTCGTCGTCGCGGGTGACGTCGGGAAGGGCATCCTCGCCGTCCTCCTCGCGCGCGTCCTGTTCGACGAGCCCGCCGCCGTCGCGCTCGCGGGCGCTGCCGCCGTGGTGGGGCACATCTACCCGGCGCTGGCGGGCTTCCGCGGTGGTCGAGGAGTGGCGACGGCCTTTGGCGCCTTCCTCGCGGTCTCACCGCTCGTCGCGTTGATCGTCCTCGCGGCGTCGCTCGTGGTCCTCGCGGTGTTCCGGTACGCCTCGCTGATGTCGGTGACCGGGGTGTTCGTGGGGTTCGTGGTGCTGGGCGTCATGTGGGCGATCGACAGCATCGATGGCATGTACTTCCTCCTGTTCGCCATCCCCGTGATGTCACTCGTGGAGCTGAGCCACCTCGGCAACATCCGCCGGCTCATCGCAGGGACGGAACCGAAGCTGGGGCAGGGCGGCGACCGTCGCGCCGCCAGCGTCTGAGGATGGTCCAGACGTCCGAGGATCCCCGATGACAGCGGCCTACCGCCGCGCGGTCGTCGTCGGCACCACCGCGTGGGGCACCACGCTCGCCGTCCACCTCGCGCGGAACGGGCAGGCGACGACACTGCTCGCACGCACGTCCGAGGAGGCTGCGACGCTGGAGGCGGTGCGCACGCACCAGCGGCGGCTCCCCGGCGTGATCTTCCCGCCCAACCTGGATGTCACTGCGGATCGGGACGCCCTCCGGCAGGCGGAGCTCGTCTGCTTCGTCGTCCCGTCCCGCACGCTGGACGCGAACGCCCGCGCCCTGGAGGGCTACGTCGCGCCGGAGGCGACGCTCCTGTCGGCGGTGAAGGGCATCGAGGTCACGACCGGGCGGCGGATGAGCCAGGTGTTGGCGGACGCGCTGCCGGGACGTCCCGTCGCCGTGCTCTCCGGGCCCAACCTCTCACGCGAGGTCGCCGCGGGCCTTCCCGGCTCCACGGTGCTCGCCTCGGCGGATGCAGACCTGGAGGCGCTCCGGGCGGCGTTCCATTCGCCCTCGCTGCGGGTCTACACGGCGGACGACGTCGTCGGCGTGGAGATGGGCGGCGCGATGAAGAACGTGGTCGCGATCGCCGCGGGGATGGTGGACAGCCTTGGCTTTGGTGACAACGCGAAGGCGGCGCTGCTGACGCGAGGCCTGGCGGAGATGAGCCGCCTCGGCGTCGCGGTGGGTGCCGACCCGCTCACGTTCCAGGGCCTCGCCGGGATGGGCGACCTCGTGGCGTCGTCGTACAACCCGCACGCGCGCAACCGGCGACTGGGCGAGCTCGTCGCGGGGGGCGCCACCCTGCAGCAGGCCCTCGACGCGCTGGGCGAGACCGCCGAGGGTGCGACGACGATCGAGGCGGCCCGTTCGCTCGCCGCGAGGTGTGGGGTGGAGCTGCCGATCACGGACGGCCTGTACCACGTGCTGTACGAGGGCCAGCCGCCGCTGCAGGCACTCCAGGAACTGATGTCGCGCGAGCCTCGCGCGGAGCACGCGGGCCTGCGACCCTCGTAGGACGTTCCGCCGGAGGGCGCTGAGGACCGTCCGAGAGCCCTCGCGACCTCGTTGTTACACTCGATCTCAGACTCGACAGTGGGAGACGCCCGATGACTCAGGACGGCCCTGGTTCGCTTCCCGACCCCGACGACGAGCGGCCCGCAGCCCCCTCGGCCACGACCGTCCTCGACGAGGTCGAGCGCGGTGCGCCGCTGGAGCCCAGCCGCCTCCGGGGGCTCTCCGACCCGACCGAGGACACGCTGCGACGCATCATGGCCACGTGGCCGAAGATCGCCCCGGAGCGCCGTCGTGAGCTGCTCGCCGCCCTTGAGCGACTGGGCGAGGACGACCCCACGCTGGACTTCCACCGCGTCGCGCTGACCGCGCTGCGCGATTCGGATGCCGCGACGCGCATCCTCGCAGTCCGCGCGCTCCAGAACGAGGACAAGCCGGAGTACATGCGCCTCCTGCTCACGCTGCTTCGCGAGGACGACACCCCCGGCGTGCGTGGCGAGATCGCGAGCGTCCTCGGACAGTTCGTCGTCGCCGCGGAGCTGGGGATGTACCCGGAGGAGGACGGCGAGACGCTGGCGGCGACCTTGCGCGACGTGATCGAGGACATCGAGGAGACCGACGAGGTGCGCGGTCGCGCCCTCGAAGCCCTCGGCGCGTTCTCGGACGAGGCGACGGCGGAGCTGATCTCGGAGCAGTACGAGGTGGGCAGCCACCGGATGCGCGTCGCCGCGCTGCGCGCGATGGGGAACTCCGCCTCCGAGGGCTGGCTCGAAATCCTCGTCTACCACTTCGACGACGACGACGCGGAGATCCGTGCGGTCTCCGCAATGGCGGCGGGCGCCCTCCTCGTGGACGAGGCCGTGCCAGCGCTGATCATGCTCGCGCAGGAGGACAAGGACGACGACGTCCAGGTCGCCGCCATCCACGCGCTGGGCGAGATCGCGAACGACGAGGCAGAGCGGGTGCTCTCGCGCTGGCTCTCCGAGCGACACGATCCGCACATCCAGGAGGCGATCCGGGAGGCGCTCGCGGAGGTGCAGCTGCTGACCGGTGAGTTCGTGGACGACGAACGGGACTCGCCGGACTTCGGCGCGTCCGAGGTCGATACGGACTTCTCGGACCGGGACGACCGGAATTGAGCCGGAAAGCCGTCGCGGCCGGGGGCATCGTCTTCCGCGAAGGTGACGAGGGCGTCGAGATCGTCCTCGTGAGCCGGCACTCGCCCGTGCTCTTCGCGCTGCCGAAGGGCAAAGTGGACCCCGGCGAAGAGGTGGAGCAGACTGCGGTGCGCGAGGTGCGCGAGGAGACGGGCCTGGAGGCCGAGATCCTCCAACCGCTGGGGGACGTGCGCTACTGGTTCACAGACGGCGATGGGACGCGGGTGGACAAGGTGGTCCACTTCTTTCTGATGCGGCTCACCGGCGGCGACATGGCCCTCCACGACCACGAGTTCGACGAGGTCGGCTGGTTCCACCTGGCGGAGGCGGAGCGGCTGCTGACGCACAAAAACCAGTTGCACATCCTCACCCGAGCAGGCGAGTTGATCGCTAAACTTCCGGCATGACCTCGACGCGTCCGGCGGTGATCACCGAAGGACGGCTGGTCAGGCTCCGCGAGAAGCACATCGACGACGCCGAGCGCGACTACGCCTGGCGGTGCGATCCGGAACTGGCGGCCTACGACGCTGCGCGCCCGCTCTCCGTCCGCTTCGCGAACTTCGTCGCGACGATGTCCGAGGAACTCCAGTACCCGACGATCC
Source organism: Dehalococcoidia bacterium (assembly GCA_023228765.1). Taxonomy (GTDB): domain Bacteria; phylum Chloroflexota; class Dehalococcoidia; order UBA2979; family UBA2979; genus W-Chloroflexi-9. The sequence goes on along the minus strand of JALOAM010000009.1, from coordinate 23,745 downwards.
ACCGGCGCACGTTCGCGATCGAGGATCGCTCGACGGGGACGCACATCGGCAACGTCATGTACTACGGCTACGACTCCGGGCACCGGGAGGCGGAGCTGGGCATCACCATCGGCAACCGCGACTACTGGGGCCACGGCTACGGCGCGGACGCGGTGCGCTGCATGCTGCGCCACCTGTTCGACGAGATGCGCCTGCGCCGCGTCTTCCTCCACACGCTGTCCTGGAACTACCGCGCCCAGTCCTCCTTCGAGCACGCGGGCTTCCGTCGCGTGAAGCGCGTTACCCGAGGCGGCTACGACTTCATCTACATGGAGGCGTTCCCCGGCGACGAGGAAGAGCCGGAGGCGTCACAGGACTCTGAGGGCACGGAGCCCGCGGAGGCCGCCGAGTAGCCCTCGGACAGCGCTGGACTCTCTGAGTGAAGTCGAGACAACGAACAGGGCCGCCCCGGAGGGCGGCCCTGCTGTCTTCGAGTGGCCTCGAAGGGTGGTTGCGCTACTCGGCCTGGACTACTCGGCCTTCGCGACCGGGCGGCCCGGGAGGTCCAGGTCAGCCGGCGGCGGGGCCGGGTTGGACGTGCCCTGCATCAGCTGGCTCGGGACTAGGGCGCGGAGCTCGTCCACGTCCCACATGCCGGCCTTGGCGATGGTCCGGTACGGGGTCTCCTCGTGCGCCAGCGAGACGTTGCCGCCGTTGACGTAGAAGCACTTCCCGTTGACGTTCCACGCCTGGTCGGTCAGCAGGTAGACCGTCATCGGCGCCACCATCTCCGGCCCGCGGAGCTGGTTGACGATGCTCTGCTGGCGCGGAGCCGCGCCGCCGATGCCCGCGCGCGCCCGCAGGTCACGCGAGGCGTCCGGGACGGACTGCGTCATGCGGGTGTTGGCGCCGGGGCAGATCGCGTTGGCGGTGACGCCGTAGCGGCCCAGGTCGCGCGCCGCACAGCGGACGCCGCCGGTGATGCCGGCCTTGGCCGCGCCGTAGTTGGCCTGGCCCGTGTTTCCGTTCATGCCGGAGCCAGAGGAGAAGCCGATGATTCGGCCGTTCCGCTGCTGGCGCATGATGATGGACGCGGGCTTCACCACGTTGAAGAAGCCGGTGAGGTGGACGGCGACCACGTCGTCCCACTCCTGCTCCGTCATGTTGAAGACCATGCGGTCGCGCAGGATGCCGGCGACGTGGATGACGCCATCCAGGCGGCCCCACTCGTCCATGGCCTGCTTGATCATGTTCTCGCCGCCCTCGGGCGTGGCGACGGTGTCCATGTTGGCGACGGCCTTGCCGATGCCCTCGTCGTTGATCGCCTTGGCGATCTCGGCGGCGGGGCCGGCGTCAGAGCCGGAGCCGTCCAGGTTCACGCCGGGGTCGTTCACGACGACGTTGCCGCCGAGGTGACCGATCAGCTTGGCGACCTCGCTACCGATGCCGCGGCCGGAACCGGTGACGACGTATGCGCGTCCCTCGAGAGGAGTTGCCATTTCGATTCCCTTCTCTCGCTACGCCAGCGGCCGGGCGGCCACGTCGCGGCCGGGGACCTCGACGTCGTCACGGGGCGGGGCGGGGTTGTTGATGTCCTTCATCAGGACGTTCTGGACGGCGTCGTCCAGTTCCTCCATGGTCCACAGGCCCGGCTTGAAGACGGTGCGCATGGCCACGGGGTAGTGGGCCAGGCTGACGGTGCCACCGGCCACGTTGAAGACCTGGCCGTTGATGTTCCAGGCGTCGTCAGACGCGAGGAAGGCGACCATGGGCGCCACCATCTCCGGCTCGCGGAGGCCGACGTACTGGCTCTCCTGCACCGGCTGCGCGGCGTTGGAGGCGATCCCGGCCTGGGAGCGCAGCTGGCGCGCCGAGTCCGGCACGGACTGCGTCATGCGGGTCGCCGCGCCCGGGGCGATGGCGTTGGACGTGATGCCGTAGCGGCCCAGGTCCTTCGCCAGCACGCGGGTCAGGCCGGCGATGGCGGACTTCGCCGCGCCGTAGTTGAACTGGCCCGTGTTGCCGATGATGCCGGAGGTGCTGGAGAAGTTGATGATGCGGCCGTTCCGCTGCTGGCGCATGAGCACCGCCGCCGGCTTCACCGTGTTGAAGTGGCCCTTCAGGTGGACCGCGATGACCGCGTCCCACTCTTCCTGGGTCATGTTGAAGATCATGCGGTCGCGGAGGATGCCCGCGACGTTGACCAGGATGTCGATGCGCCCGTAGGCGTCGACCGCCTGCTTGATCATGTTCTCGCCGCCGGCGGCCTCTGCGACCGAGTCCGTGTTCGCGACGGCTTCGCCGCCTGCGGACTTGATCTCGTTCACCACCGTCTGAGCGGGGCCCGCGTCACCACCGGAGCCGTCCACGTTCACGCCCGGGTCGTTCACGACGACCTTGGCGCCTTCCTTCGCGAACAGCTTGGCGATCCCGGCGCCGATACCGCGTCCGGAGCCGGTGACGACGGCGACCTTGCCGTCCAACGCACCCATGTCTCGGTCCTCTCCCGCCCCTCCTCGGGGCACTGATTGTTGCGCCGGCCATGCCGGCAATCGCCGGGTGCTCCCGGCTACCCTCGGCTCGGCAAGATAACGCGCGCCGTCCCCGGCGTGGTCTTCTGGCCCGTTGGGTTCTCTGTCCAGACGTCGAGGTCCACCACGTGGCGGTCACCCTCGACGTGCTTGCCCGTGACTACGCCCTGGCAGGTGATGTCCTGGTCGGGGTAGTCCATCCCGCGATACTGGCAGCCGAACTGCTCGATGCGTCCGTCCGGCGCCACCCAGTCGTGCAACAGCTGTCCGAGGAAGGCGTGCTTCAGCGCGCCGTGCACGATGATGCCGTCCAGGCCGGTGTTGCGGGCGAAGGCCTGGTCGTAGTGGATCTGGTAGAAGTCGCCGGAGGCGCCCGCCCACACTACGAGTTGCTGAGAGGAGCAGTTCTTCCGAAGGCTCGGGATCGTCTGTCCCACCTCCACGTCTTCGAAGAACACCTGCTCTGGCACGAGTCCCCCAGCCCCTAGTAGTGGATCGCGTTGCCGCGCACGCGCGCGACAACGGCGCCGTCCGGGCGGCGGTAGATGGTCTCTCGGTACACGATCAGCATCGGGCCGATGGAGCCCTCCCGCTCCTGGAAGTCGCAGATGCGCGACCTCGAGGTGAGCACGTCGCCGGCACAGACCGGCTCCTCGTACTGACAGGCGGTCCCGCCGTTCAGTACCCGCTTGTACGGCACTCGTAGCCCCACGCCGACCCCATGGGCGGTGGCGTGCTCGCTGTGCCGGTCGTCCATCCCCGGCCGGTACACGGGGCTCCCGAGGAACCCCGGCGGCGCGAGGATGTCACGGTAGCCGCGAGATCGCGCGACGTCCCGGTCATAGAAGACCGGATCGGTGTGGCCCACGGCGCGCGCAAAGAGGCGACAACCCGTGGACGTGACCTCGAGCGTGGTCTCGGGGCCCTCCACGCCCAGTTGAGCGCGCATCTCGTCAGTGACGACAGATGGGGCCGCGGACTCCGCCATCGACTACCTCCTCAGAACGAGTGAAATGTCGAGTCGGCGTAACCGTGCTTCGGCTCTGCGACACCTTCACGTGTGGGGGAGGCAGGGCCGGGCGCACGATATCGACGGCCTCTGACGCTGTCAATTTTGGCGCGCAGCAGCACTCCTCCGGCCCTCTCGCCCGCGCAGCGGGAGAGGGCGGGGTGAGGGTCTGCTCTGAGCGGCGGTGGCAGGCGCGTGAGGACTGGGAGAGCCGGAATGGACCCTCACCCCAACCCTCTCCCGCTGCGCGGGCGAGGGTTGGGGTGAGGGCCGGCGAGGGAGGAGGCGCGAGGCAGTGAAAGGCAGTGAAGGCAGGGAGGCACTCAGTCGCGGCGGTGGAAGGGGTTGGACTCCAGGTACTGGCGGTGGACCTCGTCCATCTCGGCCCAGCGGTCGTGGAGGTCCTCCGGGACGTCGTGGTAGATCGGGTCGGCGAGGAGCTTGCCGCGGGTGAGGTCGATGGGCCAGAAGCGGCCGGCCTTGAGCTCGGCGACGAGGTCCTCCTCGGTGCGGATGTCACGCTCGAAGTAGGTGGCGCACTTGCCCATGTCGTCCTTGGCGTGGGAATCGCTGGCGGCGGTGACGCGGAAGCCCATGAGGCCCGCGAGGCGGGTCGAGAAGGCGTTCTCCTCCAGCTTGCCGCGGCCGTTGCCGATCTCCATGGCGGAGATGAAGCGGTACGCGGGGTTCAGCTTGGCGCGGTCGATCGCGTCAGCCCACTCCTTCTCGCTCTCCCAGTTCCACGGGTGCTGCCGCCGGTAGGGGTGCGCGGCGATCATCACGCCGCCCAGCTCCTCCACGTGGCCCCAGAGTTCGTGGCTGCGGTGCATGCCGAAGGCGTACTTGTGCATGCCGTAGACCAGCAGGTGACCGTCCTCCGTGTTGATCTCCATCGCGTGGAGGACCATGAAGTCGTGGCGCTTCGCCAGGTCGCGCGCGGCCTCCGCGTCCCAGGCCCAGTCGTGCTCGGCCAGGACGATGCCGTCCAGGCCGGACTGCTTGGCGAGGTCCACCATCTGGTCTGGCGAGAGGAACGAGTCCCACGAGCCGGGGTGCGTGTGCGTATGCAGGTCGAGCAGCATGCGGTCCGTACTGTCTCCGCTGTCCGGTCCACCTCGCGAGGGTGCGAGGGCGGTACCGGCATGGTGTCAGGTGTACCGGAATCGGGCTCTAAGTAGGAGGGGCGGCCCCGAAGGGCCGCCCCCACCCAGTTGGTGATCCCGTGACGACCCTAGTCGTCGGCGACCAGCACCAGGGTGCCGGTCACGGAGAGCACGCCACCCGTGCCGTTGACGATGGCCGTCTTGGCGCTCGTCTGCTTGCCCGGGAGGCCGTGGACGCCGTCCTCGGCGGTGCCGGACAGCTGCCGGTACGCCTCGATGAGCAGCATCATGCCGTACATGCCGGAGTGGCTGAACGACAGGCCACCACCGTTGGTGTTCACCGGGATGCCGGAGCCGCCGGGGCCGGCCTTGCCGTCCGCCCACAGGCTCGGGCCCTCGCCCAGCGGGGTGAGGCGGAGCATCTCCGCAGTGATACCGGCGGTCAGCGTGAACGAGTCATAGATCATGGCGAGTTCCATCTCGCCCGGACCCATGCCCGCCATGGTGTAGGCCGTCTCCGCCGACTGCCAAGCGGAGGTCCGCGTGTAGTCGTCCATCTCGATCATCGAGGTGTGGCTGATGGCCTCAGCCGCCCCGGCGATCCAAACCGGCTTGGTCTTGAAGGACCGAGCCCGCTCCGCGGACGCGACGATCACGGCGCCGCCGTGGTCCGTCACCAGGCAGCAGTCCAGGAGCTTCAGCGGCCAGGAGATGATGCGGCTGTTCATCACGTCTTCGACGGTGATGGGGCCGCCGGCCGGGTGCGTCTCCTTGGAGTGCATGACCGCGCGCGGGTTCAGGGTCGCCCAGTCACGGGTGGTGACGGCGATCTGAGCGAAGTCCTCCTGCGAGGAGCCGTAGCGGTGCATGTGCCGCGTGAACGCGTGCGAGTAGTTCGACGGCGGGCCGGAGAGGCCGTACGGGCCCTCGAACATCGCGGCCGGAGCCCACGGGTCCGCCGCCGGACGAGGACCGCGGCCCTTGCCGTTGTTCTTGCGCGCGGAGTAGCCGGACTCACCGTGGGCGACCACGGCGATGTCCAGGATGCCCGCGTTGATCGCGGCCATCGCGTGGTGCACCTGCATCTGGAACGAACAACCACCCACGGAGGTGGTGTCGATCCACTTCGGGCGGATGTGCAGGTACTCGGCCAGGGCGTTCGCGTACCCGGGGGCGGCGATGCCCTCGATGTCGCTGGGCTTGATGCCCACCTGGTCACAGACGTTCTTGATGGCCTCGATGAAGAGCGTCATGTTAGTGGCGCCTTCTTCGATGTAGCCGATCTTGTTGGATTCAGCGGCCCCGACGATCGCGGCGGCCATGGACGGGTTTGTCGGCATGGTTCTTCCTCCGCTCTCGACTAGACCACACGCCAGAATGGGATGCTGACGTCGTCGTTGACCTTCTCGAACTCGACCTTGACCGGAGTCCCGCACTTGATGTCTTCGGGCTTGTTGCCGTCCACACCGCGGAGGACGGTGAACATACGGTCACCTTCCTTGAGGTCGATGAACGCGGTCACGAACGGGGTCTCGTCCGCCCAGCCGCCCATGGCGCGGTGCTGCACCGCGAACGTCTGGATCCACCCCTCGCCGGACGCCTCGTACCACTCGATGTTCATCGAGTAGCAGAACGGGCAGATGTTGCGCGGGTAGAAGTGTGTGCGGTTGCAGTCTGTGCAGCGAGGCAAGACCAGCTTGCCTGCTTTCGCGCCCTCCCAGAACGGTCCCGTGGTGTACGGGTCCGGATCCGGAATTGGCTTGTTGTAGTCGGCCAACGTCCGCTCCCTTTCCTTGGATCCCCGATCGCGGGACAACGGGCGTGTCCGCTTCACAGGACCCATGACGGACTGGGAGACGTGCCGTGTGGTCGGCGGGGTCACCTGGACGTCATGTGCCACAGAGGAGCAGTTCGCGCATCCGGTCGCGACCGCCGCGCACGGTATCCCCGGCCGCATCAGGCGGTCAACTTCGGCCGTCATCCCCGCTCCCCGGAGCGCCCGGGGCGCCACCACCGTGCGAGGCGCCTGAGCGCGCATCGGGGCCGACGAGGCCGCATATCACGGTCCGGACAGCCTCGGCAGCACCTTTCATTGCGCCTCGATCGGGCGGGTGCTACGTTCCGGTCGCTCCGAGGGGTGTCACGGCAGAGACCCTCGAAGCCTTTCGGCAGGCCCAGAATTCGACCTGTCGGATGTGGTGCGGAGAGGACGCGTGGGTGATCCCGGACACCTTCGGGCGCATCGCGATCCTCCTCGGGCTGGCTGTGGCGTTCCCCATGCTGCCGCTGGGGATCTCCTACCTCTTCTATCGCTTCAAGATCCGCCCCACGAACGAGAGCCCGATCAAGAACGCCACGTACGAGTGTGGCGTGGAGTCCGAGGGCACCTCCTGGGGCCAGTTCAACGCCCGCTACTACCTGTTCGCCCTCGGGTTCGTCATCTTCGACGTGGAGGTGATCTTCCTGTACCCGTGGGCCGTCGAGCACGCTGAGGCGCCGCTGGGCACGCTCTGGAAGGCCGCGTTGTTCATGGGCATCCTGGCCTTTGGCCTGGCGTATGCGTGGCGCAAGCGCGCGCTGGAGTGGCGCTAGCCTTGGCGCGCGGTCCTCGTCAGCTCACGGGCACGGTGGTGGCGCAGGCGCTGGGCGCGGCGTTGCCGGGCGTAGTGACTGCCTCCAACGACGAGTGGGTGGAGGTCGCCCCGGACCGCGTGGAGGACGCCCTCCGCTGGCTGCACGACTCGGACCAGTTCGACGCCGCGCAGCTGAGCAACCTGACGGCCGTCGACCGGTACGACCGGTTCGAGGTGGTCTACCACCTGCAGTCCCTGGACCTGAACCACCAGATCGCGCTGAAGGCGATCGTCACCGACCACGAGGATCCGGTCCTGCCGAGCGCGTACCCGGTCTACAAAGGTGCGCTGCTCCAGGAGCGGGAGGTCTTTGACCTGATGGGGATCCGCTTCGCGAACCACCCGGACCTGCGCCGCATCCTCCTGTGGGAGGGGTTCCCCGGCCACCCGCTTCGCAAGGACTGGATGGGCATGGTGGGCGGCCACACCTCCGGCCTTCGCGGGTTCCCGTTCGAGAACAAGGAAGCGCCGGACCGCATCATGAACGCCGGCAACCTGGTCGAGCACGGCGAGTCGCTGTCCGCTCAGACGCGCCGCAACGTCGAGGGCGCGCAGCCCGGGCAGGGGCACTAGCGTGACCACCTCAGCCGAACCGTTCGTCCTCAACATCGGGCCGCAGCACCCCTCCACGCACGGGGTGTTCCGTCTCCGCGTCGTGATGGATGGGGAGATCATCCGCGACCTCGACATGATCGTCGGGTACCTCCACCGCTCGATGGAGAAGCTCGCGGAGGAGCGCACCTACACCCAGAACATCCCGTTCACGGACCGCGCGGACTACCTCGCGGCGATGACCGGGAACCTCGGCCTCGCGATCGCCGTCGAGCGCATGACCGGCGTCGAGGCCCCCGATCGCGCGGAGTACCTCCGCGTGATCTTCGCGGAGCTCCAGCGCATCGCGAGCCACGCGATGGCGAACGGCACGCTGATCTCGGACGCGGGCGCGTGGCAGACGCCGCTGCTCTACATGTTCCGAGAGCGGGAGAAGATCCTCGACCTGTTCGAGATGACCTGTGGCGCGCGCCTGACGACCAACTACATGCGCATCGGTGGCGTCTCCTTCGAGCCGCCCGCCGAGTTCTGGCCGGCCCTCCAGGAGCTGATGGACGAGATGCCGGAGCGTACGGACGAGTACGCGTCGCTGCTGCTCGACAACGAGATCTTCCTGGCGCGCACGCGCAACGTGGGCATCATCACACCGGAGGACGCCATCAACGGGTCGCTGTCGGGCCCCGCGCTCCGCGGCTCCGGCGTCCCATGGGACCTCCGCAAGGCGGAGCCGTACTGCGTCTACGACCGCTTTGACTTCGACGTCCCCGTCGGCACCGTGGGCGACGTCTACGACCGCTTCATGGTGCGGATGGAAGAGGTCAAGCAGTCGGTCCGCATCATCAAGCAGGCCGTGGAGCAGATCCCGCCCGGCCCGCACAAGAACGACATCCCGCTGGCCCTGCGGCCCGAACCGGGTGAGATCTACAGCCGCGTCGAGAGCCCCCGTGGCGAGATCGGGTTCTACCTGGTCTCGGACGGGACGCCGGCGCCGTACCGGTTCCACCTGCGCTCGCCCGCCCTCATCAACCTGACGCTGCTGCGTGAACTCGGCGTGGGCTCGTCCCTGCCGGACGCAGTGGTGACGCTGGGTTCCATCGACATCGTCCTCGGGGAGATCGACCGATGAGCGAGCAGCCGATGCGCCGTCCCGCTACGCCGATGCTGCAGCAGATCGAGGACCGCCCGGGCGTCCGCGAGATGCTGCTGGGCGTGCCCGTGCCGTTCAAGGTCTTCGGCGCCGTCTTCGGCCTCGTGGGCGCGCTGGTGATGGCGTTCATCGGCTACCTCGTCGTGGACGGCCGCCTCGAGGGCGAGTGGTACGACGTGCGCGACCTCGGCCTCGCCGTGCAGAGCCTGCGCGAGTGGCTCACCGACCAGGGCGTCGACCACCGCATCACGTGGATCATCACCGGCAGCATTGGCGGCATCGGCATCATGTCCGTCCTCGGCGGGTGGTTGCTGATCGGGTCGTGGGTGGAGCGGCGCGTGCTCGCGAAGTTCCAGATCCGCATGGGCCCGAACCGCACCGGCCCCTTCGGCCTGCTGCAGCCGATCGCGGACGCTGTGAAGCTGATGTCGAAGGAGATCGTGATCCCCTTCGGCGCGGACCGGTTCCTCTACTACATCCCGCCGGTGCTGATCTTCGTCCCCGCCATGCTCGGCTGGGCCCCGATCCCGTGGGCGCCGAACATGAACTACCTGGACATCGATGTCGGGGTCCTCTACGTGATCGCGATCTCCTCCATCGGCGTGCTCGCGGTGTTCCTCGCCGGGTGGTCGTCCAACAACCACTACTCGCTCCTGGGTGCGATGCGCACCGTCGCGATGATGGTGTCGTACGAGATCCCGATCAGCCTCGCGCTGCTGTCGGTGGTGCTGCTCACGGGCTCGATGAACCTGGGCGAGATCGTGGCGTGGCAGGGTCACTACCACGTGTGGGTGATCTTCCTCATCCCGTTTGCGGCCTTCGCGTTCCTCTTCGCCAGCACCGCCGAGATCAACCGCACGCCGAACGACATCGGCGAGGCGGAGTCGGAGATCGTGGCCGGGTTCTACACGGAGTACTCCGGCATGAAGGCCGGCCTGTTCATGGGCGTCGAGCTGGGCCACGCGATCCTCGTTGGCGCCGTCATGTCCACGTTCTTCCTGGGCGGCTATACGTTCTTCGGGCTGGAGGAGTGGGTGCCCGGGTACCTCATCCTCGCGACGAAGATCGGCGCCGTGTACTTCCTCTTTGTGTGGCTCCGTGGCACGCTGCCGCGGTTCCGTCTCGACCAGCTGATGGGGTTTGCGTGGAAGTTCCTCATTCCCCTCGGCATCATCCAGGCCTTCATCGTGGCCATCGAGGCATCCGTGTTCGCGCGATCGGACGCGCCGGCACTGATCACTCTCGGGGCTTTTGGGGTGGTGAACCTGGCGATCACGGTGGTGTTGGTGCGGTTCTGGGCTGATCGGCTGGGCTACTCGCCGGCGCAGCACCGGACCGTCCCGACGCTGGTTTCGGACGGGACATTGGGTGGCCTGAAGGCTGCTCAGAAGATTCGCGCCACGTAGAGTTCTCCGAGCCCGTTTGGGCGCTGGGTACGACAGGGCATCACGAAGGCCCGCGCGAGGCGGGTATAGGGAGTCGGCGGCCGTTGGATTCGACGGGCATCGTCATCGGGTTCTGGGTGCTGAGCGGCTTGAGCGTCGTCTCGGCCCTGCTCGTGCTGCTCGCGCGGAACCTGCTGCACTCGCTCGTGTTCCTCGTCGTCACCTTCCTCTCGATGGCCGGCCTGTTCATCACCCTGAGCGCGGACTTCATCGCTGTCGCGCAGATCCTGATCTACGCCGGCTCCATCTCCGTCCTCATGGTCTTCGCCGTCATGCTCACCCCGCTGGCGTCGAGGGATAACGGCAACTCGATCTACCTGCTGCCGGGCCTCCTCGGGGGTCTCGGCATCGCCGCGCTCGTCGGATTCGTCGCCGTCGACACGGACTGGGACGAGCGGACCGGCGAGGGCCTCGCCGCGACCGACTTCCCCGGCACCGTGAACGCGATCGGCGACCTGCTCCTCGGGCGGTACGTCCTCGCCTTCGAGATCGCCTCCGTGCTCCTGCTGTTCGCGCTCCTCGGCGCCATCGTCCTCGTGCACGACCGTCCGAGGTCCGGCACTGCGGCGAGCGAGGGGGGTGACGACTAATGCCGGAGATCCCCGCCATCGACGAGTTGACCGTCACACTCGCGCACTACCTCGTTGTGTCCGGGCTCGTGTTCGGCATCGGCATCGTCGTTGCGCTCGCGAAGCGGAACGCGATCGCCGTCCTGATGGGCGTGGAGCTGATGCTCAACGCCGTGAACCTGACGCTGCTCGCGTTCTCGCGGTTCTCCTCCGCGTTCGCGGAGGGCGACGAGCCCCTGAGCGGGCACGCCTTCGTTGTCTTCGTGTTGACCGTAGCCGCGGCCGAGGCCGCGATCGCCCTCGCCCTGGCGGTGCTCGTGTACCGCCGGCAGGAGACGGTCGACCTCGACCGCGTGAACCTGTTGCGCTGGTAGGACGCCATGAGGACGACGCCGAGGACCATGCGATGTGGGTGAAGTTCATGGACGTCCCAGACGGCTACGCGGCCGAGACGTGGCGCGAGCTGTTCAACCAGGAAGCGCTGGCGGTCCGCATCGTGCCGCCCGTGGAGGTCGGCTCCATGCGTGACGCACGGGAGATCTGGGTGCCGGACGGCAAGACACACGTCGCGCGTGAAGTGCTGAACAAGATCTAATGAGCATTCCTGAAGCAGCCGTCTGGGCGATCTACTTCGCGCCGATCATCTCCTTCCTGGTGATCGTCGCGTTCCTGCGCCACCAGCCGCTGCTGGCGGGCCGCATCTCCATCCTCGCGATCTTCATCGGGTGGCTGCTTGCCATCTGGACGCTCGCGGTCGCCATCGACCATGACGGCAATCCGCTCGACTTCGCGCCGCACCTCTGGATGTCGATCTTCGACTTCGAGGTGGAGATCGGTCTGAGGATCGACGGCCTGAGCGCGATGATGATCTTCGTCGTCACGTCGATCTCGCTGCTCGTCCAGATCTACTCGGTCGGGTACATGCACGGAGACACGGGCTACCCGCGGTTCTTCGCGTTCATGTCACTGTTCACCGCGGCCATGCTCGGCCTGGTGATGAACCACAGCCTCCTGATGCTGTTCGTGCACTGGGAGCTGGTGGGCCTCACCTCTTACCTGCTGATCGGGTTCTGGTTCCATCGCCCGAGCGCTGCCGCCGCCGCGAAGAAGGCGTTCGTCGTCACGCGCTTCGGCGACTTCGGTTTCCTCATCGCCGTCGTCCTGATCTGGACGAAGACCGGCACGTTCGACATCGCCGAGATCAACGAGCTGGCACACGAGGCGCTCTCCGGCGCGGTCCTCACCGGGTTCGTGCTCGGGCTCCTCTCCGGCGCCGCCGGCAAGTCCGCCCAGTTCCCACTGCACTTCTGGCTTCCGGACGCCATGGAGGGCCCGACCCCGGTGTCCTCGATTGTCCACTCCGCGACGATGGTTGCGGCGGGCGTCTACCTCCTCGCGAGGTTCTTCCCCACCGTCGAGGCCGCGCCTGGCGAGGTGCACACGATCATCGCGTACGTCGGCGGGTTCACCGCGATCTTCGCGGCGTCCATGGGCCTCGTGGTCACCGACATCAAGCGCGTGCTCGCGTACTCCACGATCTCCCAGCTCGGGTACATGGTGATGGCGATCGGCCTCGGCGGGTACGTGGCGGCGGTGTTCCACCTGTTCACGCACGCGTTCTTCAAGAGCCTGCTGTTCCAGGGCGCGGGTTCCGTCTCCCACGCGACGAACACCTTCGAGATGCCGCTGATGGGCGGCCTGAAGCAGTTCATGCCGGTGACGTTCTGGACGTTCCTGATCGGCTCGCTATCGCTGTCCGGAGTGTTCCCGCTCGCTGGTTTCTGGTCGAAGGACGAGATCCTGCTGGACGCATGGAACCACGACAAGTTCCTGTGGGTCATCGGCACCGTCGTCGCCTTCATGACCGCGCTGTACATGTTCCGCGCGATCTTCATGACCTTCTTCGGCGAGTACCGCGGCGGGGCCGCGCCCGAAGCCGACCACGGCGGTGACCACGACGACTCGCACGCGGCCGATCACGACAGCGCCCACGGCGACAGCCACGGCTGGCTCGCCCACCCGCACGAGTCGCCCCGCTCGATGCTACTGCCGCTGGTCGTGCTCTCGATCCCGGCGATCGTCGCGGGGTTGGTCGCGCCGTCCTCGTTCTTCGGAGAGTTCGTGGAGGGAGCGCTCGACCCGGAGCTGCGGCACTTCCACTTCCACGCCGACATCGTCGTCGTGACGTTCTCCACGCTCGCGGCCCTCGGCGGGATCGGGGCGGCTGCCGCGCTCTACTACTTCCGGACGCCAGACCCGACCGCGATCCAGTACGCGCTGGCGCCGGTGCACCGCCTGATCTCACGCCTCTACTACGTGAACGAGATCGCGGAGGACGTGCTGGTCCGCGGCGTCCTCTACAACGGCATCGGCCGCGCAAGCGCGGCGTTCGACAAGTACGTCGTGGACGGCGCCGTGAACGGCGTCGCGCGGGTCACGAAGATCGCCGGTGACGTCTTCCGCCGGACCGAGACCGGCCAGCTGCAGGCGTACACCTCCGTCTACGTCGTCGGTGTGGTGTTCGCTGCCGGAGCGCTGTTCGTGTTCGCGGGTGGTCTGCTGGATCGGGTGATGCCGTAATGCTGATCGCGTTCCTGCTCGTCCCGCTGCTCGGCGCCCTCGCCGCGGTCCTCCTCCCCGCGGAGCAGGAGAAGAACGCGCGCGTCGTCGCCCTCGGAGCGGCGGGGCTCACCTGTCTGATCGCGGTGGCGGTCTTCCTCGGCTTCGACGCCTCGCAGGAGGGCTACCAGTTCGTCCAGCGCTTCGACTGGATCGACAAGGACACCGCCGGCTTCGCGGTCCAGTTCGCCGTCGGCGTAGACGGCCTCTCGGCGCCGATGGTGCTTCTGCTCGGCATCCTGAGCGTGGTCGCCGTGCTCGTCTCGTGGAACATCGAGGTGAAGCAGAAGCAGTACTACGCCTGGCTGCTCTTCCTGGAGACGGCCATAGGCGGCGTCTTCATCTCGCTGGACCTCATCCAGTTCTTCCTCTTCTGGGAGCTCGAGCTCCTGCCGATGTTCATGCTCATCAGCCAGTGGGGCTCGGGCCGCCGCCTCTACAGCGCGACCAAGTTCTTGCTCTACACGCTGGCCGGCTCCGCGTTCATGCTCCTCGGCTTCCTCGTGATCGGCTTCGAGGCGGGCACGTTCGACATCATCGAGCTGACCGAGAACCCGGTGACGGACGCGGTGATCCCGCTCGGCCTGGTGTTCTGGGCGATCACGCTCGCCTTCCTCGTGAAGCTGCCGGTGTTCCCGGTCCACACGTGGCTGCCGGACGCGCACACGGACGCGCCGACGGCCGTCTCCGTGATGCTGGCCGGCGTCCTCCTGAAGATGGGCGGCTACGGGATCCTGAGGATCTCGCTCTCGCTGCTGCCGGAGCAGGCGCACGACTTCTCCGCGATCCTCGCGGCGATCGCCGGGTTCTCCGTGATCTGGGGCGCGGTGATCACGCTGCGCCAGACGGACCTCAAGCGCCTGGTCGCGTACTCGTCGGTCTCACACATGGGGTACGTGCTCCTCGGCGCGGCCGCGATGACGGACGTCGGGCTCTCCGGCGCCGCGCTGCAGATGTTCACGCACGGCACGATCACGGGCCTATTGTTCGTGATGGTGGGCATCATCTACGAGCGCACCCACACCCGTGAGATCGCGAAGATGAGCGGTCTGATGCACCACATGCCGCTCACCGGCATCGTGTTCATCATCGCCGGCCTCGCCTCCCTCGGACTGCCGAGCATGTCCGGGTTCGTCGCTGAGCTGACGACCTTCCTCGGCTCGCTGCAGGCGCACCCGGCCGCGACGATCGCCGCGATCTTCGGCGTCGTGCTGTCGGCGGGGTACATCCTCTGGACGGTGCAGCGCATCTTCCACGGTCCGGCTGACCCCGCCTGGGCCCACCTGACCGATGCGCGGACGTGGCCGGAGATGGTGGCGATGGGCGTGCTCGTCGTCGCGATCATGGCCGTCGGCATCTACCCGCCGATCCTCACCGACGCGATCGAGAGCGGCATCGCCCCGATCGCGGCCATCGTCGGAGGCGTCGCGTGAGCCTCGCGGAGCACCTGAACCACATCGGCCCGGCGCTGATCCTCTACATCGGCGCGGGTGTCGTGCTGACCGCGGACATGTTCTCCGGCCGCGCCGCGCCCCGGTGGCAGCTGGCCGTCCTGGCGCTCATCGGCGGGCTGGGCTGGACGTACGGCCTCGCGATGGGCGACACGCGCGGCGAGGCCCTCGGCGGGGCCGTCCGCGTCGATGACTTCGCGCTGTTCTTCAGCTTCCTGATCATCGCCTCGACGCTCGCGGTGGTGCTCTCCGCGCGGCAGTGGACGGACTCCATCGAGCGCGGCGCCGAGCTCTACGCGCTGATGCTCATCTCCGCCGCGTCGATGGTGATCCTCGCGCAGGCGAACGACCTCATCACGATCTTCATCGCCCTCGAGACGACCTCGATCTCGCAGTTCGTCATGGCCGGCCTCGCGAGGACGGACCGCTCCGCCGAGGCAGGACTGAAGTACCTGCTGACCGGCGCCCTGTCCGCCGCCGTGCTGCTGTACGGCTTCGCGTTCCTCTTCGGCATGTCGGGCACCACGGACCTCGATGGGATCGCGGACTACCTCGCGTCCGCGCCGGAGGAACAGCGGCTGCCGCTGCTGCTCGCGCTCGTCTTCGTCCTCGCCGGGTTCGGGTTCAAGATGGCGCTCGCGCCGTTCCACGCCTGGGTGCCGGACGTGTACCAGGGCGCACCGACGGTGGTCAGCTCGTTCCTCTCGGTCGCCTCGAAGGCGGCCGGGTTCGCCGTGGCGCTGCGGCTCTTCTACACCGGCCTCGGTGGGGGCGACACGTTCCTGTCCGAGGACTGGGCGATGTTCGTCGCGGTCCTCGCTGGCCTCTCGATGATCTTCGGGAACACCGGGGCCATCCTCCAGACCAACGCGAAGCGCCTGCTCGGGTACTCCTCGATCGCACAGGCGGGCAACATCGCTGTGGGCTTCGCTGCGGTGGCGGCGGGGAGCACCATCGGCCCCAGCGGCGTGATGTTCTTCCTCGGGACGTACGCGGCCACCAACCTCGGCGCGTTCATCGCGGTGCAGGCGTTCGCGGAGCGGACGGGCTCCGAGAACATCGCCGACTTTGCCGGGCTGCCGAAGCGTTCGCCGGTCCTCGCGGTCGTCCTCTCGCTCTGCCTGATCTCGCTGACCGGCATCCCGCCGACGGCCGGGTTCATCGCGAAGGTCTACGTGTTCAACGGTGCGGTGCAGACCGGTCACGAGTGGCTCATCGTCCTCGTCGCGGTCGCCGTCGTGAACACGGCCATCTCCGCCTTCTACTACCTGCGCTGGCTGCGCACGATGTGGCTCGACGAGGCCGAGGACGACTCCCCGATCGAGGTGGCCCCGGCCGTCCAGGCGGTGCTGGCCGCCGCGTCCATCGGCGTGCTGTTCTTCGGCCTCTGGCCCGCGCCGCTCATCAATGCGGCCCAGAGCGCTGCCGAGACGCTGCTCTAGCGCGCCGCGAGCGCCCTCATGCCGTACGAAGTCAACGTCGAGGTCGATGACGAAGTCGCGTCGTCGGTCGACGAGCGTGCGCTCGTCGACATGCTCGAGCGCGTCCTGACCGAGGATGGCGTCGACGATGGCGCCTCGCTCGCGGTTGTGCTGTCCGAGGACAGCCTGCTGCATGAGCTGAATCTCCGCCACCGCGAGGTGGACGCCCCCACGGACGTCCTCTCCTTCGCTGCCGACGAGGGTGAGGCGTTCCCCGTCCCAGAGGGCGAGCCGCGCTACCTCGGCGACATCGTGGTGTCCGTGGAGTCCGTCGCCCGGCAGGCCGCCGAGGCGGGCCTCACCACGGCCGAGGAACTCGCGCACGTGATCCTCCACGGCCTGCTCCACCTCCTGGGCTACGACCACGAGGAGTCGGCGGAGGAGGCGGTGATGAAGGCGCGCGAGGAGGCCGTCCTCGGGCCCGGCATCCACGCCGGCCGCGGAGCGCACGAGGACTGACCGCCTCGAGCGGAACGCCACGGCGAGGAAGCCCGAGCCGGGGTCCGTTGATACACTGCCCGTGCGGGCGCGCTCGAACTCCCCTCAGCGCGCCGGGGGTGCCTTGGCCCAGGAAGTCCTCTACCGGAAGTGGCGACCGCGACGCTTTGGCGACGTGGCCGGCCAGGATCCCGTCACCACGACGCTGCGCAACGCCGTCGCGAACGGGACGCCCGCGCACGCGTACCTGTTCTCGGGACCGCGCGGCACCGGCAAGACCAGCACCGGCCGCATCCTCGCGAAGGCCGTGAACTGCGAAGCGCCCGAGGGCGGCGAGCCCTGCGACCGCTGCGTCTCCTGCATCTCCTACGACGAGGGCCGCGCCATCGACCTCATCGAGCTCGACGCCGCCTCGAACCGTGGGATCGACGAGATCCGCGACCTGCGCGAGAGCGCCGGCTACGCGCCCGCTGCCGGGCGGTACAAGGTGTACCTCATCGACGAGGTGCACATGCTCACGGACGCGGCGTTCAACGCCCTCCTGAAGACGCTGGAGGAACCGCCGCCGCACATCATCTTCGTCCTCGCGACCACCGAGGCGCACAAGATCCCGGCGACCATCCTCTCCCGCTGCCAGCGCTTCGACCTGCGCCGCATCCCGCTGGAAGCGGTCGTCGGTCGCCTGCAGACGATCGCGGACGGGGAGGGCATCTCCATCGACCCGATGGGCCTCGAACTGATCGCGAAGCAGGCGACGGGGGCGCTGCGCGACGCGGTGAACCTCCTCGACCAGCTGGTGGCGTACCACGGACGCACGCTCGACCTCGACCAGGTGCGGAGCGGCCTCGGGCTGATCGTGGACGACCGCGCGGCGGACCTCGCCCGCGCCTCGATCGAGCGCGACCTGAAGGCTGGCCTGACACTCCTCGCCGCGGCGCGTGACGATGGCGTCGAGATCCGCGCGTTCGTCCGCGAGGTCGTCCGCGTCCTCCGCACCGTGCTCCTGCTAAAGGCCGGCGCCGAGGACCAACTCGGCCTGTCGGACGCGCAGGTGGAGGAACTGAACAACGTGGCCACGGCGGCGCAGGTCGCCGACATCGTCGCCGCCCTCCAGGCGTACGGTGACATCGACTTCGCCGGCGACGCCTACGACGCGCTCCCCGCGGAGATCGCCTTCGCGAGCCTCGCCACCGGCCTGAACACCGCCGCCATGGCGTCCGCCGCCCCACCGCCGATGCCCGCCCCCGCCGCCCGAGGCGCCGCGCCGCGCCAGGCGCCGCCCCCGCGTGCAGCCGCGCCACAGCAGCGGCAGGACACGCCTCCCGCGCGACAGGCGCCCGCGGAGCAGCGTTCCGCGTCACCACCGCCTGAGGACGAGCCATCCCGCCCGTTCGCGCCGCCGGACGGGGGCGCCGTCTCCGACGACCTCGCCACGCTGCGCCAGAAGTGGCCAGACGTGCAGGCGCTCGCACGCAAGAAGGACATGCGGGCGGGCGCCCTCCTCGGGAGCGCCAGCAACGCCTTCCCGAAGTCGATGGACGGCCAGCGCGTCACCGTGGGCTTCCAGTTCCCGGCCCACCTCCAGAAGGCGGAAGGCACCCCCGAGATCCGCGCCGCCCTCCGCGAGGCGATCGGCGAGATCCTCGGGCGGGAGGTCGCGCTCGACCTCGAGGTGTGGGCGGAGCTCGCGAGTGCGGGCACGGCCGCACCGCCGAGGACCTCGGGCGGCCATCTGGTCGAGGAAGCCCTCAAGCAGGGCGCTCGCCGGGTCGACGGGTAACCTAGAGGCGTGGTCCTACCCGAATACCCCGGTCCCGGTGGTCGTACCTCTCCGATCCAGCGGCTGGTGGACGCGTTCCACCGGCTGCCCGGTATCGGCCCGAAGTCGGCGCAACGGCTCGCCTACCACATCCTTCGCGCCCCCGAAGAGGAAGCCCGCGAGCTCGCGGCTGCCCTCATCGAGGTCAAAGAGTCGATCGTCCTCTGCGAGTTCTGTCAGAACCTGACGGACACGAGCCCGTGCCGCATCTGCGCCGATACCGGGCGCGACCGCACCGTCATCTGTGTGGTCGAGGAGCCCCTCGACATCGTTGCCATCGACCGGACGGGTGGGTTCAACGGCCTATTCCACGTTCTCCATGGCGTCATCTCGCCCTCGGACGGCATCGGGCCGGAGGACCTGAAGGTCGAGGAGCTGCTCCGGCGTCTGCGGGACCGCGACACCGACGTGGACGAGATCATCGTGGCGACGAACCCGAACCTCGAGGGTGAAGCGACGTCGATGTACCTCGCGCGGCTGCTCCGTCCGCTGGGGTTGCGCGTGACGCGCCTTGCCCGCGGCCTGCCTGCGGGCGCGGACCTGGAGTACGCTGACGATGTCACCCTCGGCCGTGCGATGGAGTTCCGCCAGGAGGTCTGAGGCTGGTCCTCGCCTCCGAGGATGTCCGCTCCCTCCGACCGCCCGCGCTGAAGAGAGCCGCCATGCAGCAGCACTGGGACCAGTTCCACGCGGCCACGCCCGCCGACCGGACCGGCTTCTGGGAGCCGACACCGGAGACCTCGCTGCGCGTCGTGGAGCACGCCGGCCTCGCCGCTGACGACCTCATCCTCGATGCGGGCGGCGGCGCATCCACCTTCGTGGACTCGCTCCTGGAGCGAGGGCACACGAACCTCGCGGTCGCGGACATCAGCGCCGTCGCGCTCGAGCGGGCGCGGGAGCGCCTCGGTGAGCGCGCAGCCCTCGTGCGTTGGCTCACAGCTGACCTCTCGGATGCCTCTGCGCTGCCCGAGGTGCGGGACGTGGCGCTCTGGCACGACCGCGCGGTGCTCCACTTCCTCACCGCCGCCGAGGACCGCGAGGCATACTCCGCCATCGTGGACCGGGTCGTCCGGCCAGGTGGGTACGCGGCCCTCGCGGCGTTCTCACTCACGGGTGCGGAGGCGTGCTGCGACCTGCCCGTGCGCAACTACGACGCCTCGATGCTCGGCGAGGTCCTCGGCCCGGCGTTCGAACTGGTCGAGGCGTTCGACCATCTCTACATCAACCCGGCGGGCGACCCTCGGCCCTACGTCTACACGCTCTTCAGGCGTGTCAGCGCGTAGGGCGCGGGGGATCCATCCGTGCCAGGCCGTCCTCCCCGCGTCACCAAGACCGAGGCCATCGTCCTGCGCTACCGCCGCCTGGGCGACGCAGACCGCATCGTCTCGTTGCTCACACCCCACCGAGGCAAGATCGACGTGGTTGCTCGCGGCGTCCTGCGGGCGCGCTCGAAGCTCGCGGGGCACCTCGAGCCCGGCACCCGGCTGGAGGTGGCGCTCGCGGCGGGGCGGAGCATGGACATCGTGACGCAGGCGCAGGGGCTGGACTCCTTCGGCGCGCTGCGCGACGACCTGGACCGGTTGAGCGCGGCGATGTACGTGCTCGAGCTGGCGGACCGGCTGACGGTGGAGCACGCGGACGCGCACGGCCTGTACGGGCACCTGCACAACGCGCTCATCCGCCTCGCACGCGGCGACGGGCACCACCTGGTTGTCCGCACGTACGAGCTTGCCATCCTCGACGCGACCGGGTTCCGGCCGGAGTTCACGGTCTGCCTCGGCTGCGGCGAACCCGTCGAGGCCTCCCGGGCGTGGTGGTCGGCGATCGAGGGTGGGGTCTACTGCAGCGACTGCGCGGGCCGCCGGCCGGGCATCTCACCGATCGATGGCACCGTCCTGAAGGTGCTCCGCGCCTACCAGTCCCAACCGTACGAGGAGGCCGGCCGCATCCGCCTGTCGGACGACCTCGCGGCGCGCCTCGAGGCCACGATGCACGCCCTGATGCACGCCGTGGTGGAGCGCGAGATCGGCAGTGCGCGCTTCATCAGCGCGACCCGCCGTGCGAGGGTGAACGCGGAGGCCGTCCTCGAACTGGCGGAAGCAGATCCGGGTGGAGGTGACCAGTGACCGAGGACCGTGATGCCCTCATCGAGCGCTACCGGCGTAGCCGCGAGGAGTTCCTCGCAGCGATCGAGGGCCTGACCGAGGAGCAGTTGCTGGAACGCTCCCACAACGGCTGGTGCGTGAAGGACCACATGGTGCACCTCGCGTTCTGGGACGAGCTCCGCGCCACGGAGGTCACGCGCCTCTCCGCCGGCTTCGAGTCTGCGTGGCGGCTCTCCACTGAGGCCGATGACACCCTCAACGGCCTCGTCACGGCCGCACGGTGGGACCTCTCGCTCGCGCAGGTGGAGTGGGAGTTCGCCGAGTCCCATCGCCGCCTGATGGACGCCCTCGTGCTCGCGACGCCCGAGGGCCTCGACCCGTCGCGGTACGGCGAGGCCGGCCTCACGAGCGGCCACGAGTCCGAGCACGCTGCGTGGATCCGTGAATGGCGCGCCGAGCGCGGGTACTGAGTCGAGGACCGAGCTAGTTCCGGCGGGAGAGCACGTACTCGACGAGGCGGGTGAGGGTCTCGCGGACCTCCCCGGACGGGAGCGCGTCGAGGGCGTCGACGGCCTGGTCGCCGAACTCACGGGCGGTGCGGCGGGACTCGTCGATCACGCCAGAGTCGAGGATCTCGCGGATCGCGCGGTCGAGGTTGGCCTTGCGGCGGATGCCGTCGAATGCCTTGCGGATCGGGTTGTCCTCGGAGCGCTGCTGCATGTAGAGGATGGCGGGCAGCGTCAGGGTGCCGCCGTGGAGGTCGGAGCCGACCGGCTTGCCCATCACCTCCGGGTCGCCGGTGAAGTCCAGGATGTCGTCCACGATCTGGAACGCGATGCCCAGGCGGATGCCGTAGAGCCGCATCGCCTCGCAGACCTCCGCGCTCGCGCCGGCGGCCATCGCGCCGCCCTCGGCGGCGGTGCCGAAGAGGGAGGCGGTCTTGCCGTGGATCCGGTCGAGGTAGCGCGTGACGTCCTCGGAGTACTCGAAGACCGTGATGTCCTGCGTCAGCTCACCGCTCGCAAGGGTCATCAGCGTGCGGGCGAAGAGGCGGACGACCTTCGGGTTGTCCGTCTGCGCGATGAAGTCCGCGGCGTGGGCGAACATGTAGTCGCCCAGCATCACCGACGCGGCGTTGCCGAAGAGCGCGTTCGGCGTCTGCTGACCCCGGCGCGTCTCGGCCTCGTCGATCACGTCGTCGTGCACCAGCGTCGCGGTGTGCAGGAGCTCCACGCTGGCGGCGAGGGGTACGAGCTTCCCGAGGTCGTAGTCGCCGAGGCGGCCCCCCATGAGGGCGATCGCGGGGCGCATCAGTTTCCCGGTGCCGGCCAGGGCGCTCTCCAGCATCTGCTGCAGGAAGATGAAGTCCGTGGCGTCCGTGATCGAGCGGATCTTGTTGGCGACGAGCGGAAGGTCAGAGGCGACAGGGCCATACAGGCGGGCGAGGTCGCTCGTCGTCTCAGTGGTCATGCCGTCTCCCCGGGGCTCGTGAGGCTGAACCCGAACAGGCGCGCCGCGTTCTCAGCAGTGTGCCGTGCCACCTCCGTGGCGTCGATGCCTCGGAGGCTGGCGACGAACCGCGCGGTCTCAGCGACGTACGCCGGCTCGTTACGCCGTCCGCGCCACGGAAGCGGCGTCAGGTACGGGCAGTCTGTCTCCACCAGCATACGTTCGAGGGGGATCGAGCGCGCCACGAGTTGCCCTCGGTCGTTACCCGGGAACGTCACCGGCCCGGGGATCGAGATCGAGAACCCGAGGTCCATGTACCGCTCGGCGAGTTCGAGGTCGCCCGCGAAGCAGTGCATCATCCCGATCTCGCGGTCCGCGCCGAGGTAGCGCCCGACCTCCGAAGCCCACTGTCGCAGCACCTCGAAGCACTCCTCGTCGGCGTTGCGCGAGTGGATCACCACCGGCAGGTCGTGGCGCCTCGCGAGGTCGAGCTGCCAGTGCAGGGCGGCGTGCTGCTCCTGGGGCGGAGAGAGGTTGCGGTAAAAGTCGAGCCCGGTCTCGCCGATGGCGACATAACCACCAGAGGCCACCGCCGCCTCGATCGGCTCGCGTTCCTCGGCGAGGTCGGAGGCAGAGTGGGGGTGGAGCCCCGCCGTCGCGTACATCCTGTGATCGGTCGAGGCGATCTCGTGCGACGCGAGGGTGGTGCGGAGGTCACAGCCGACCTGGACGATCGCGGCGAGGCCGGTGTTCCACGCGCGCTCGATGACCTCGGCGTGATCGGGCTGTAGCTGGGCGTCCCACGTGTGCGCGTGTGCGTCGACGACGCCGGGGAGCGGCGCAGGTGGTGGGGCGAGGGGCTTCTTCTTCTTGCTCACGAGCCGGTCTGCCCTCTAGCGGGCGAGCCGCGCCGCTTCCTCCTCGACGACGGCATCGTCGAGCTTCTTGAACAGCGGCTCGGGGGCAGGGAGGGCGGTCCCGGCGGCCACGGCCGTGCGCTGCCAGCCGGCGCTCTGCACGTCGCCCTCATGCGCGAGGAGGCCCCACACCTTCTGCGAGGTGAAGGGGAGGATAGGGTTCAGCAGGGACGCGAGGCCGGAGATCACGTTCAGGGCGACGAACAGCGTCTCCGCGGCGTGATCGCGGTCCTCCTTCACGCGTACCCAGGGCTGGCGGGCGTCCAGGTACTGGTTCGCCGCCGTCGCCACCTCCATCGCGCCGTTCAGCGCGCGGCGGAGCTGCACCGCCTCGAACGACTCGCCCACCGGGCCGAACGCCTCGTCCACGCGGGCGAGGAGGGCGGTCGACTCCTCGGAGAGCGTCGAGGGCGGCTCGGGGACGCGATCCTCGAAGTTGCGCCGGGTGATCGTGAGCACGCGGTTCACGAGGTTGCCCCACCGCGCGACGAGCTCGTC